>NZ_JSYE01000057.1:0-287 GCF_054824025.1 Microbacterium sp. HJ5 | reverse complement strand
CCGTGTGTGGATGTCAAGGACCGGGCCTGTATCGACGAGTGCCCGGTGGACTGCATCTACGAGGGCGACCGGTCGCTGTACATCCACCCCGACGAGTGCGTCGACTGCGGTGCGTGCGAGCCGGTGTGCCCGGTCGAGGCGATCTACTACGAGGACGACCTGCCCGACGAGTGGCAGGACTACTACAAGGCCAACGTCGAGTTCTTCGACGACGTGGGCTCGCCCGGCGGTGCGGCCAAGGTCGGCGTGATCCACAAGGACCACCCGATCATCGCCGCGCTCCCGCC
>NZ_JSYE01000056.1:0-298 GCF_054824025.1 Microbacterium sp. HJ5 | reverse complement strand
ATCGGATGCCGCATCCACCGCCTCGACGAGTTCGTTCACGCCCCACGTGTTGACCTGCACGCCGAAGCGGATCTCCGCCTCGGTCTTGTCGCCCTCGGTGACCGCGACGTAGCGCATGTTGTCGCCGAAGCGGGCGAGCTTCAGGGTGCGGGCCGCGGTCCATCCGGCCGCGGCGCGCTGCCAGTCCTCGATCTGCTGCACCACGACCGGGTTGGACACATGGCCGACGACGGTCTTGCGCGCGACACCGAGACGGGTCTGGATGTACCCGAACTCGCGGTCGCCGTGCGCGGCCTGG
>NZ_JSYE01000009.1:0-137496 GCF_054824025.1 Microbacterium sp. HJ5 | reverse complement strand
GACGCGCAGCCGGTCCCCGACGCAGAACCGGCCGACCAGCACCCGGATTCCGACGAGAACGAGCCCGACGCACCCGACGACGACCTCGGCGCCCTCGCCGATCTCTCCCCCGACTGGGTGGAGCAGGACGTCCATGCCCGTGCCGACGACGAAGGCGGTGAGCAGCGATGAGCCTCGCAGCAGCGACCCGCTCCGAGACCACCAAGCAGTTCTCCACCGCGATGTGGTGGGTGCTCGCCCTCGTGCTCGCGATCTACGTCGGCTTCACCGCCGCGGTGCTGGGCTTCGTCTTCTCGGCCGCCGCGACCGGCTCCCTCCCCGGTGACGGGCCGCCGCTCCCCGAGGAGGGCCTCGCCAGCGTGCTGTACAGCACCGCGACGTCGGTCGGCTATGTCTTCCCGCTGCTCATCGGCACGCTCATGGTGACCTCCGAGTTCCGCCACAAGACTCTCACCCCGACGTTCCTCGCGACCCCCCATCGCGGCCGGGTTCTGTGGGCGAAGCTGCTGGTCGGCGTGCTCCTCGGCGTGCTCTATGGAGTCGTCGGCATCGTCGCGGCCGCCGGAGCGTCCGCGGGCTTCCTCGCAGGATTCGGACTCGACACGGAGCTGACCTCGCCCGAGATCTGGGCACAGCTCGGACGGATGCTGCTCGCCTACGTCCTCTGGGTGCTCGTCGGCATCGGCGTCGGCGCCCTCGTGCGCAATCAGGTCGGCGCGATCGTGGGCGTGCTGGTCTTCACGCAGTTCCTCGAGCCGGTCGGCCGGGCTGCGGCATCCTTCGTCGAAGGACTCTCGCAGGTCACGCAGTTCCTGCCCGGCGCGGCCAGCGACGCCCTGGTCGGCGCCAGCGTCTTCGCGGTGAGCACGCCGGAGGGCTCAGCGGTGCTGGAGTGGTGGGAGGGCGGGCTGGTTCTGCTCGGCTACGCCGTCGTGCTCGTGCTGCTCGGCCACCTGGTCAGCTGGCGCCGCGACGTCAGCTGAGGCCTGCCGCGCGGGAGGCGTCAGACCGCGGGTGCCGGAGTCGGCGCCTGGCGGGGCCGAGGCTTCTTCTCGGGCACCGTCGGGACGGTTCCGGTCTCGGCGGCGATCTCGACGACGTCGGCAGCCTCTTCGGCGAGCTCGACCCGCAGCGCCTGCACGAGGGCGAGACCGTGGCGGGTCGTGAGGATGATCCGCTGGAACTCGGGGTGCCCCTCGAGGTCGATGACGACGCTGGGGCGACGCCGGCGGATGATCGCGAAGTCGTCGGCGCCCGCCGATTTCCACGTGCCCATGGCGACGACGCCGCGCAGGTGGGTACCGGGGCTCGGGACGCCGCGTAGCCACGTCCACGCGTCGTCGGTGAGCTGCACCTTGCTGATCGTCGAGCGCTCGATGACGACATTCCCCTTTCGGAATGCCATCGCCCGCTCGGCCCCCGACAGCACGACCTCGAGCTGCGTCGAGTCGAGCAGCAGCGTCACCATGTCCCTAGTCTGCCAGCGGCCACCCCCACCGTCCGGATCATTTGCTTACAGGAGGGCAACGATCGACGGCGCCGGCGTCCGCCCGCGGTGACAGACTTGAGCGGTGACCTCCGTGGCCTCCCCCCTCGCCTCGCCGCCGGAGACGGCTCGCGCCCTCGAGCGCGCGGCCTCCGGTGCGCGGCTCGAGGTCGCCGAGGCGACGGCTCTGCTCGGGGCGACGGGGCCCGACCTCGACCGCCTGCTCGAGCTGGCCGGCGCCGTGCGCGACGCCGGGCTCGCGGCATCCGGCCGCGCTCGTGTGATCACGTACTCGCGGAAGATCTTCGTCCCCCTGACGACGCTCTGCCGCGACCGCTGCCACTACTGCGTCTTCGTCGACACACCGGGCCAGCTGCTGAAGAAGCACAAGCCCGCGTTCATGTCGCCGGCGCAGGTGCTGGCCGTGGTGCGGCAGGGGCAGGCGATGGGCTGCAAGGAGGTGCTGCTCACCCTCGGCGACCGACCCGAGGACCGCTGGCCCGAGGCGCGCACGTGGCTCGACGACCACGGCTTCGCATCGACGCTCGACTACGTCGGCCACATCGCCCGCCTGGTGACGGCCGAGACCGGCCTGCTCGCGCACCTCAATCCCGGTGTGATGAGCGCGGACGAGCTGCGGATGCTGCGCTCCGCCGCCCCGTCGATGGGCATGATGCTCGAGACGACCTCGCGGCGGCTGTTCGAGGAGCCGGGACAGGTGCACTTCGGGTCGCCCGACAAGGATCCGGCGCTGCGTCTCTCGGTGATCGACGCGGCGGGCCGCGAGCGCATCCCGTTCACGACAGGGATCCTGGTCGGCATCGGCGAGACGCTGCACGACCGCGCCGAGTCCCTGGTGGCCATCCGCGACGCGCACGAGCGCTGGGCCGTCGACGGCCAGGGGCACGTGCAGGAGGTCATCGTGCAGAACTTCCGCGCGAAGCCGCGCACCGCCATGCAGGGCGCCCCCGACGCGGAGCTGCTCGAGTACGTCGCGGCGGTCGCCGTCGCTCGGCTCGTGATGGGCCCGCGCATGCGGATCCAGGTCCCGCCGAACCTGTCCGATCCCGACGAGTTCGACCTGCTCGTCCGCGCGGGCGCCGACGACTGGGGAGGCGTCTCGCCCCTCACCGCCGACCACGTGAACCCCGAGCGCCCGTGGCCCCACCTCGACGACCTCGCGCTGCGCACGGCCGAGCTCGGCTTCGAGCTGCGCGAGCGGCTCACCGCCCAGCCCGAGTTCGTCCTGGCCGCCGAGACGTGGCTCGACCCCGCGATGCGGGGCCCGGTCGCCGCCCTCGCCGATCCGCAGACCGGCCTCGCCGGCGCGGCCAGCGTCGAGAAAGCAGGAGACGCGCCGCACGCGGCCGGTCGCGACGCCCATCGCCCCGCGGGTCTCCTCGTTTCTCGACGCGCCGAGGCCGAACACGACGTTCGGCGCCTCGCCGAGGCCGCGGCATCCGATCCCCTGTCCCTCGACGACGCCGAGTGGGCGACGCTGCTGCAGGCGACCGGCGCCGACCTCGACGGCCTCGCCGCGACGGCCGACGACGTGCGGCGGTACACGGTCGGCGAGGCCGTGAGCCTCGTCGTGAACCGCAACCTCACCTCGACCGGCCTCCGCGCGGCGGCGGCCGACGATCCGGCCACATTCACCCTCGACGACGCCGCGGCGATCGCCGCCGACGCGTGGGACCTCGGCGCGACCGAGCTGTGCGTGCAGGGCCTGCTGCCCCCGACGGAAGACCCGCGGGGCTACCTCGACCTCGCCCGCGCCGTGAAGGCCGCGGCTCCCGGCATCCACCTCCACGCGTATCGCCCGCAAGATGTGCGCGACCTCGCCGACCGCGGCGGCCTCGGACTCGACGGCGCGCTCGCGGCGCTGCACGAGGCGGGCGTCGACACCGTGCCGGGCACGGGGGTCAAGGTGCTGAGCGAGCGCGTGCGCGGCATGGTCGCGCTGGGAGACCTAGAGATCGACCGGTGGGTCGAGGGCATCACCGCGGCACACCGGGCGGGGTTCCGCTCGACGAGCGTGCTGTTCTACGGCCACGTCGAGACCGCCGCCGAGCGCGTCGCGCACCTCCGCGCGCTGCGGGCGATCCAGGACGAGACCCGCGGCTTCACCGAGTTCGTGCCGATCCCCCTGCCGGGCCCGGCCGGTGGCGTGCCCCTCGTCGCCGGGCGCTCGTCCCTCGACGAGCACCGCGCGATGGTCGCGGTCTCGCGCCTGGCGCTGTCGGGCAGCATCCCGCACGTGCAGATCCCGTGGACGCGGGTCGGGCGCGAGGCATCCGCCGTCCTGCTCCAGTCCGGCGGCGACGACCTCGGCGGCACCCTGCTCGACGGGCGCGTGAAGCCCGAGGCGGGCATCGAGCACGGTCTCGAATTGCCGGTCACGGATGCCGCGCCCATCGCCGCGCGTCTGTTCCGGCCCTTCCGCCTGCGCACGACCGACTACCGCGAGCCCCGTCCGAGAGGGTCGGGCGCATGACCGCGTCGGTCACACGCGTCGGCGTCGCGATCGTCGGAGCCGGCTTCGCGGGCCTCGGCATGGCGATCGCTCTGCGCCGAGCCGGATTCGACGACTTCGTGGTTCTCGAGAGGGCCGCGTCGGTCGGCGGCACGTGGCGCGACAACACGTACCCCGGGATCGCGTGCGATGTGCCCTCGCACCTCTACGGATTCGCGACCCACCCGAACCCGGACTGGTCGGGCACCTACGCGACAGGCGCGGAGATCCGCTCGTACCTCGAGGGCGTCGCCGACGCCGAGGCCCTCGGCGAGCGGCTGCGCCTGAACTCGCCGATGGGCCGGGCCGCGTGGGACGACGACCGCCGGGTGTGGCGCCTCGAGATGGCCGGCCCGGCCGCCGGTGGTCAGGTCATCGAGGCCGATGCGCTCGTGCTGGCGTGCGGCCGGCTCACCGCACCGGTGATCCCCCGCGTCGCCGGGCTCGATCGGTTCCCCGGGCCGGTGTTCCACTCCGCGCGCTGGGACCACTCGGCCGCCCTCGCCGGCGCGCGCGTCGCCGTCGTCGGCACGGGCGCCAGCGCGGTGCAGATCGTCCCCGAACTCGCGCGCACGGCCGCGCACGTGACGCTGCTCCAGCGCACGGCGGCGTGGATCGTGCCGCGCGGCGGCGACGCGTACTCCGCGGCCGATCGGGAGCGGTTCGCCACGACTCCGCAGGCGCTCGAAGCCCTGCGCGCCGACCTCTACGCCGAAGGAGAGGCCCGCTTCGCATCACGCTCGGGCGACTCGAGTGCCGCGGCCGAGGCCGAGGCGGTCGCGCGGGCCCACCTCGAGAGCCAGATCCCCGATCCGGCGCTGCGCGCGGCGCTCACACCCGACTACGCGTTCGGCTGCAAGCGCGTGCTGCTGTCGGACGAGTTCTACCCGGCCGTCGCATCCGACGCGGTGACGCTCGTGCCCTCCGCACTCGCCTCCGTCGAGGGCTCGACGCTCGTCGCGGCCGACGGCTCGCGCCACGACGTCGACGCCGTGGTGCTCGCGACCGGCTTCGCGTCATCGCGGCAGCCCTACGCCGAGCTCGTCCACGGCGAGGGCGGCGTGACGCTCGCCGAGCACTGGTCCGACGGCATGACCTCCTTCGGCTCGACCGTCGTCGCCGGCTTCCCGAACCTCTTCGTGCTCAACGGTCCGAACGCATCGCTCGGCCATTCGTCGTCGGTGCTGATGATCGAGGAGCAGGCGGGCTACGCGGCTCGCGTCCTCGGCGCTCGCGGCGAGCATGTGCTGCGCGTCGACCCGGAGGCCGAACGCGCGTACACCGACGAGATCGGGCGGGCCGCGGCATCCACCCGATGGATGACCGGCGGCTGCCGCAACTGGTACGTCGACGATCGCTCGGGCCGCCTGACGCTGCTGTGGCCCGGCACGGTCGACGCATTCCGCGAGCGGCTGGCCCGCGCGGACGGCTCCGAGTTCCTCCGCGCAACCGATCTCGAACCCGCCCTCGAAGGGAGCACCGCATGACCATTCCGCTGCGCTTCGGCTACAAGGCCTCGGCCGAGCAGTTCGGACCGACCGAGCTGCTGGACTACGCGGTGCTGGCCGAGGAGGTCGGGTTCGACTCGGTCTTCATCTCGGACCACCTGCAGCCCTGGCTGCACGAGGGCGGGCACGCCCCGGCATCCGTCCCCTGGCTCGGCGCCCTCGGCGCGAAGACGTCGAAGGTGCTCATCGGCACCTCCGTGCTCACGCCGACGTTCCGCTACAACCCGACGGTCGTCGCGCAGGACTTCGCGACGCTCGGCGTGATGTACCCGGGCCGCGTGATCCTCGGCGTCGGCACCGGCGAGGCGCTCAACGAGGCGAACCTCGGGATCACCTGGCCCGACCCGCCCGAGCGCTTCCAGCGACTGAAGGAGGCGATCGGCCTCATCCGCCGCCTGTGGTCGGAAGACCGGGTGACGTTCGACGGCACTTACTACCACGCGAAGAACATCACGATCTACGACAAGCTCCCCGAGCCGGTGCCGATCTACATCGGCGCGGCCGGACCCGCCGCGACCCGTCTCGCCGGCCGCATCGCCGACGGCTTCATCACGACCTCGGGCAAGAAGCGCGAGCTGTACACCGAGACGCTGCTGCCCGCGCTCGAGGAGGGCCTGTCGAAGGCCGGGCGGGCGCCGGGCTCGATCGACACGCTCATGGAGATCAAGGTGTCGCTCGACACCACCCTCGAGGCCGCGCGCGAGAAGACCCGGTTCTGGGCTCCGCTCGCGCTGACCCCCGACGAGAAGATGGGCGTCGACGACCCCATCGAGATGCAGCGGCTCGGCGAGGCGCTGCCGATCGAGCGCGCGGCGTCGCGGTTCATCGTGTCCGACGACCCCGACGAGCACGTCGAGAAGATCGGCTGGTACGTCGACCTCGGCTTCCGCCACCTGGTGTTCCACGACCCGGGTCACGACCAGGAGACCTTCCTGCGGCGGTTCGGCGCCGAGATCCTGCCGCGGCTGCGCGCGAAGTACGGCGCGTGAGCCCGCTGTTCGGGCGGCGGCGTCGGCGCGCCGGCGCGCCGGAGCGTGCCGTGACTCCGCCTGAGCGGCCGGCCGGAGGCACCGACCCCGGCGTTTCGGCGGCCGCGGCCGGAGGCGAGGCGGAGTTGCGGCACGGGCCGCGGTGGGTCGTCGTGGTCCCGGTGAAACGGTCGTCGCACGGCAAGTCCCGTCTCGACGTCGCCGGCACCGACCGCGCCGCGCTCGCGCGGGCCATCGCCCTCGACACGCTCGCGGCCGTGACGGCGTGCCCCGACGTCGTGCAGGTCGTCGTGGTCAGCGACGACCCGGCCCTCGCGCGTGACGCGGCGACGATCCCCGCCCTGAGGTTCGTGCCCGAGGGCGAGCCGCGCGGCCTCGACGCCGCGGTCGCGACGGGCGTCGCAGCCATCGACCCGGGGGGACGGATGCCGCGCGCTGCGCTCCTCGGCGATCTTCCCGCCCTGCGGCCCACCGATCTGTCCGCGGCGCTGCGGGACGCGGCATCCGTCGATCATGCCGTCGTCGCCGACGCCGAGGGCACCGGCTCGACCCTCGTGACGGCGGCCCCGGGCGTCGCGTGGGCGTCGTCATTCGGCGAGGGCTCGTTCGCGCGGCACACCGCCGCGGGGTTCACGGCGCTCGAGATCCCGGATGCCTCCACCCTGCGTCGCGACGTCGACACCGCCGCGCAGCTCGACGCCGCCGTCGCGCTCGGCGTCGGCGCGCGCACCGCGGCGGCCCGCGCGGCATCGTCGAGATCAGGAGATCCGGCGGATGCAGGCCTTTCTGCCTGATCCCGTCCTGTCCCTGCCAGATCTCCTGATCCGGCAGAGCAGGCCGGGCCCGGCGCGGGAGCCGACGACTAGCCTGACGGCATGGCCGACTACGAAGTGCTGGAGATGGGCGCCCTCGACGAGTGGCGGGCGCACTACGGCGGGTTCCGCCCCGAGAGCTCGCGTGACGGACGCCGGGTGGTCGACCACGACATCGCGATGCAGTTCATCGGCATGACGGCGAACGCCCTCGAGCCGGGCGAGGAGGCCGGGTACTGGCACGCGCACGCGCGCGTGGAGGAGCTCTACGTCTTCCTCGAGGGCCGCGGGCAGATGGGACTCGACGACGACGTGGTCGACGTCGGTCCCGGCTCGGTGGTGCGGGTGGGGCAGGACGTGTGGCGCACGTGGCGAGCGACCCCCGACAGCCCCGCGCAGCTCCGCTGGCTGTGCATCCGCGCGGGCGGGTACGAGCTGCCGCACTTCCCCGACGACAGTCGGCGCGACGAGGCGCGGCCGTCGCCCTGGCCGCGCTGACGTCGACAGAATCAGGCGCCGCGCCCCGGACAGCCGAGGCCCGGCTCAGACGAGCAGGTACACCGCCCCGACCACGGTGAAGCCGATCACCAGCCGCTCGAACACGCGCTGATCGAGGCGGTCGGCGATCCACCGCCCGATCAGCGCGCCCGCGACCACGAGCGGCACCAGCACGGCGTCGAGCAGCAGCCCGGGCACGGTGATGATGCCGAGCCCGATCGAGAACGGCACCTTGAAGAGGTTGACGATCGCGAAGAACCACGCGGCGGTTCCGAGAAACTCCTTGACCGGGAACCGAGCCGCGACGAAGTACATCGACATGACGGGGCCGGCCGCGTTGGCGACCATCGTGGTGAAGCCGCCGAGGGTCCCGTAGGTCGCCGCGGCGACGCGGTGCGGCCCGTCCGAGCCGACGCCCGAGGCGAACCGCCGGCGCAGGAGGGTGATCGCGATCACGGCGAGCAGGATGACGCCGATGGTGCGCTTGACCCAGGCGTCGTCCGCCACCGCGAGGAATACCACCCCGAGCAGGACGCCGGCGACCACTGCGGGAGCGAGCCGCAGCAGCACGCCCCAGTTCGCGTGCCGCCGGTACATCGCGACGGCGAAGAGGTCGGCCACGATGAGCAGCAGGAGCAGGGCGCCGGTCGACTGCTTAGCCGGCAGCACAGCCGCGAAGATCGCCACGGCGACGGTCCCGGCCCCGGGGACCGCGGTCTTCGAGAGCCCGACGATCAGCGCGGCGAGGCCGAGCAGGACCCACGCGAACCAGGTGAGGTCGGCCACCTCAGACGCCGGCCGCCGCGAGCGCCGCCTCGGCGAGGGCGGCCGAGCGCGCGGCATCCGTCATCCACAGAGGTGCGACAGGCGAGCGGATGCCGAGTTCCGCCACCTCGTCGGCGACCTGCGCGTCCTCCTCGGCGAGCAGCCACGCGTCGAGCACCCCGTCGCCCGAGCGTGCGCCGTAGTGGCGTGCGACGGCGAGCGCCGACGTCTCGACGCCGATCGCGGCGAGGCACACGTCCGCCATGCCGCGCACGACGCGCCCGCCGATGATCGGCGACACCCCGACGACGGGCGCCGGTGTCGTGCGGACCGCGTCGCGAACACCCGGCACGGCGAGGATCGGGCCGATCGAGACCACGGGGTTCGACGGGGCGAGCAGCACGACGTCGGCTGACGCGATCGCCTCGATGACACCCGGCGCCGGGAGGGCGTCCTCGATGCCGGGGTTGTCGAAGCGGACCGGTTCGAGCGTCGCGCGGTGGCGGGTCCACCACTCCTGGAAGTGCATCGAGCGGATGCCGCCGCCCGCGTCGTCGCGAACGTCGACCACCGTGTCGGCCTCGGCGTCGGTCATCGGGAGCAGGCGCGCGCCGAGCGGCCAGCGCCCCGCCATCCGCTCGAGCACCTGCGTCGGCGTGAGGCCGTCGCGCAGCCAGCCGGTGCGGGCGAGGTGCGTGCCGAGGTCGAGGTCGCCGAGGGTGAACCACGGCCAGCCGGCGCCCCACTGCTGAAGCTCGTGGTTGACGCGCTCGCTGTCGCCCGCGCGGCCCCACCCTCGCCCGGTGTCGTTGACGCCCGCGAGCGCGTAGGTGATCGAGTCGACGTCGGGCTGCAGGCGCACGCCCGACAGCCACAGGTCGTCGCCGGTGTTGACCACGACGGTGATCGAGTCGGTCGTCTCGGCGACGCCGCGGGCTCGCAGGGCCTCACGCACCCCGAGCACGAAGCGCGAGCCGCCGACTCCGCCCGCGAGCACGACGATGCGCGGCGAGCCGGTCACGGATGCACCTGCCTCAGTCCTGGCGGGGCAGGGGCAGCGCCCCGGTGCGCGGCGCGAACTCGTCGGCGGCGTGCGGCAGAGAGAAGCGGGCGACGGCGTCGATGAGGGCGTCGACGGTCTGGGCGTCGGCGATGACGTCGACGGAGAGGCCGGCGCGGCGTGCGTCCTTCGCGGTGCGGGGACCGATCGCGGCGATGAGCGTCGTCGGGGGAACGTCGGGGAACTGCAGATGCACCTGCTCGGCGACCGAGCCGCTCGTGACGAGGATGGCGTTGATGCGGCCGGACCGGACGTCCTCGGCGATGCGCTCGGTGACGGGCACCCCCACGGTGCGGTACGCGACGACACTGCGGACGCGGTGGCCGGCATCCGACAGCATCCGCGTCAGCACGGGCTTCGCGATCTCGCTGCGGAGGGTCAGGATGTCGCGGGGCTGCGGCTCGAGCGCGATGAGCTGCTCGGCCATGCCCGCGGCGGAGTTGTCGTCTTCGGGGACCAGATCGACCCGGTACCCCACGGCGAGGAGGGCGGCGGCGGTGGTCTCGCCGACCGCGGCGATCTTCGTCTGCGGCGGGACGACGGCGCGGTACGCGTAGAGAACGTCGACGGTCGTGGCGCTCGTCACCGTCAGCCATTCGAACCTGCCCGCGGCGAGGTCGGCGAGCGACTGCTCGAGCGTGGCCTGGTCGTTCGTGGGCGCGAAGTTGATGAGCGGGGCGATCACGGGAGTGGCGCCCTGGCGACGCAGCGTGGCCGCGACGCCGTCGCCCCAGGGGCCGCCGCGGGGCACGAGGACGCGCCAGCCTGCGAGGGGCTTGGCGGGTACGTGCTGTGGGGCTGTGTTCATGGGGTCGACTCTCGTGGTGCTCGGTCGGCCGCCCCAGACGTTCGAGCAGCCGATGCGCGAACGAATCGGGCTCGCGCGTCGGCAGCATCCGCACCATTGCACTGCCTCACCCCGAGCATACCCCCACGCTCAGGGCGTGCGTCCGGCCATGTCGACCGGATGCCGCGCGACGGCGCCCGGCCGTCAGCGCGAGTACGAGCGGGCGAACGCCCAGACGGCCGCGCCGACCGCGGCGGCCGCGGCGATGACGGCCGCGACGGCGAGAGCCGGATTGCGGCGCTGGAAGGCCCGAGCCTTGTCGATGGACTCGTCGATCGTGACGGCCAGCCGGCGCGGCACGTTCGCCTTCACCTCGATCGCGGCGAGCGTGGCCTTGAGTTCGGCCCTGGCTCGCTCGACGGGGTCGGTGATGCCCAGCGGCACGGCGGTGCGGGGCAGCGGCACGGGCGCGTCAGAGCTCATCGCGCACCTCCTTCACGTCCTGGGCGATGGATTGGACCGGGTTCTGGCTCTTGCCGATCTTGCGGAAGCGCAGGATGCCGAGCAGCGCGAGGATCGCGGTGACGATCAGCATCGCGAAGAAGACCACGAGCGCCGACAGCCACACCGGCCACCACGACGACAGACCCGCGATGACGAACGTGCCGAACACCGGCACGGCCCAGAACAGGACGAAGAGCGCGGCGAACATCCACAGCGCGCCCCAGCCGCCGTCCTTCGCGGTGCGCGCGACCCACTTCTTCGCCGACTCGATCTCGGCGACGACGAGGTTGCGGATCAGCTCCGGAACCTCGCCGATCAGCGTCAGGAGGCTGTCGTCGGAGCGGTCCCGGAAGCCACGGGGTGAAGTCACGTCACGCTCCGCCGCGGCCGGCCGCCGGCGTCTCGTCGGCGGCCTCGTCGATCAGATCGTCGACGGCGTCCTTCGCGGCATTCGCGGACGTCTTGGCCGCGCGGCCCACATCGTCGGCCTGATCCTTGCTCGTCTGGATGGCGGCGTCGAGCTTCTGGCCGGGCGTGCCCTTCGCGGAGGCCGCCTTGGTGACCTTGACGGCGGAGTCCCACAGGGTGCTCGGCAGGGCCATGGCCGTCGACTTCGCGAAGTCCTTGACCTTGTCGACCTGCTCCTGCACGGGGTCGAGGCGCCAGACCTTCAGCCACTGCGTCTTGATCTGCTCGTAGCGCTCACGGCCCGCTCGCGTACCGAGGACGTACCCGATGGCGAGTCCGACGACGAGTCCTGCTTTGCCCTTCATGGGGATTCCTCACGCTCGGTGGTGCGCTGATGACCATCCCAGGGTAGCCCTGTATTCCGATTCCGGCATCCACCCTTGACAACGGCCGTCACGGCGGACTCACTCGCCTGCAGACGGCCCCCAGAGCACCTGTCGGCGCACCCGTTCGGCCTCTTCCCGAGCGTCCGCGACGACCCGCGAGATGCCGCTGCCCGCGATCCAGGCGCCTGCCGCGGCGAGGCCGCGGTGCTGCCCGATCGCGTCCCGCGCGACGGCGACCGCCGCCGTCCGGCCGAGCGCCGACGCGGGCGGTGCCAGGGTGTGGGAGCTCCGGTGCGCCCCCCGCACCGCCGCCACCGGGATCTCGAGACCGAGGAGAGCGGATGCCTCGTCCCGCGCGAGCTGGGCCACCGCGGCGTCGTCGAACCCGTCGAGCGCCGAGACCCCGTCCGCCCCGCTCGCGTCGAAGGCGACGCTCACGACGTGGCGACCGGCGCCGCTTGCGCGCGCCAGCCATTCCCAGCGCGCCGTGTCGTGCACGAGCCCGGACGCGCGGTGGGATCCGGGCACGGCGTACACCTCGGCGCCGCGGGGCGCGGAGTCGAGCCCGGGTGCGTCGACGACGAGCGTCACGATGTCGCGGCGGGGCGCGGCCTCCGTCACCGCCTCGACGGTATCGCCGAGGTGCGGTGCGAGCAGGCGGCGGGCGTCCTGCGGGCCGGTCGCGACGAACACCACGTCGGCGGATCGCGGATCGCCGTCGACGACGAGACGCCAGCCACCCCCGTCGGCCGGCTGGACGGCGGTCACCCGCATGTCCGGGATCAGATCGGCGCCGAGCTCGCCGAGCTTCGCGGTCAGCACGTCGACCAGGAGCGGCATCCCGCCGTCGAGGCTCTGCAGCGCGGCCGACCCGGACGAGCGGCCGACGAGGTGGTCCGCGACCGCGCCGCCGAGCGAGCCGGTGCGCGTGAGCGACGAGCTGAGTCCTGGCGCTGCCGCCGCGACGTCGACGCGCGCGGGAGGGAGCCCGAAGCGGCCGACGCTCAGCGGAGCGACCATGCGATCGACGACCGCATCGCCCATGCGCGACCGGACGAGCCGATCGAGATTGCGCTCCTTGCCGATGGTGAGCGGCGGGCGCAGGCGGTCGAGGTAGGCGCGCCACGCGCCGTTCAGGCCGATGAAGGGGCGCACGTCGTCGGCCCAGGGGTTGGCGGGGATGCCGAGGACCGTGTCGGCGGGGACGGGCGCGGCCCCCGCGCCGGTCCGGCCCAACCCGGCGATCCACGTGGCACGCGCGCGCGGCTCGACGACGCGGTCCGCGAGGCCCAGCTCGTCGACGAGCGCGTGCACCGCGCCGCCGGCAGCAGACCAGCACGTCGCGCCGACGCCGACCGTGGTGCCGTCGATGCCGCCCGCGCCGATCGTCCCGCCGAAGCGGGAAGACTCCTCGAGCACCGTGACCTGCATGCCGACCTTCGCGCACTCGAGTGCGGCGACCAGGCCGCCGATGCCGCCGCCGACCACGACCACGCGGGTCTCGTGGGCGTGGGTCAGCAGTTCGTCGAACGGTTCGGGCGTCGCGGACATGGCGTCCATCCTCCCATCCGGGACCGCCGCCCGACGGGCGGTGGGACGACGCCCGGCGGCCGGGCGCGAGACGATCGGCGGGTCGCCGACCACGGGCGTCCGGTGCCAGACTTGCGTCATGAGCCTCCACATCACCGGCGACGACACCGCCGATCGCCTGCTCACCGAGGATCCGCTCGCGCTCCTCATCGGGATGCTGCTCGACCAGCAGGTGGCGATGGAGACGGCGTTCGCCGGGCCCCTCAAGATCTCGGAGCGGGCGGGCACGCTCGACGCCGCGGCGATCGCGAGCTTCGATCCCGAGGCGTTCGCCGAGCTGTTCAAGGCGACCCCCGCCGTCCACCGCTTCCCCGGATCGATGGCCGCCCGCGTCCAGGCGCTGTGCGCCGGGATCGCGCAGGACTGGCACGGCGACGCCGCCGCGATCTGGCGCGAGGGCGACCCCGACGGACCCGCCGTGCTCAAGAGGCTCAAGGCGCTGCCCGGCTTCGGTGAGCAGAAGGCGAAGATCTTCCTGGCGCTGCTGGGCAAGCAGTACGGCTTCGACGGAGCCGGCTGGCGCGAGGCATCCGCTCCCTACGGCGAAGAGGGATCGTTCCGGAGCGTCGCCGACATCGTGTCGGCAGACTCGCTCACGAAGGTGCGCGAGCACAAGCGCGCCATGAAGGCCGCCGCCAAGAGCGGCGGAGGAGGCGTCTGATGCAGAAGACGGGCGGCAGTGTGGCCGCGTTCATCGCCGGGGTGACGCCCGCGAAGAGGCAGCGGGATGCCTCGACCATGGTCGACCTGATGCGCGAGCTCACCGGCCGCGAGCCCGAGCTGTGGGGCACGATCGTCGGTTTCGGGTCGTGCCACTACCGCTACCCCACCGGCACCGAGGGCGATGTGCCGATCGCTGCCTTCGCACCCCGCAAGCAGGCCACGACGGTCTACCTGCTCGACGCCGGGGCGCACGCCGCGGAGCTCGACGACCTCGGGCCGCACGACATCGGCGCCGGATGCCTCTACATCAAGGACCTGGAGGCGGTCGACGCCGCCGTGCTGCGGCGCATCATCGCGAAGGACTACCGGCGCGTGCTCGACGGCGACACCGGCTCGGCGGAGTACACGATCACCGACTGACCCTCGGGCGGTCGGGCGTGGGTCAGGCTCCGCGCAGGCGTTCGCCGAGGTACTCGTGCAGGCCCTCGAGCGGCACGCGCTCCTGGCCCATCGTGTCGCGGTCGCGCACCGTGACGGCGCGGTCGTCGAGCGAGTCGAAGTCGACCGTGACGCAGAACGGGGTGCCGATCTCGTCCTGACGGCGGTAGCGGCGGCCGATGGCGCCGGCGTCGTCGAAGTCGATGTTCCACTCGCCGCGCAGGTCTTCGGCCACCTCGCGGGCGATCGGCGAGAGCTGCTCGTTGCGCGACAGCGGCAGGATCGCGGCCTTCACCGGAGCGAGACGCGGGTCGAGCTTGAGCACCGTGCGCGTGTCGGTGCCGCCCTTCGCGTTCGGCGCCTCCTCCTCGTGGTACGCGTCGACGAGGAACGCCATCATCGCGCGAGTGAGGCCGAACGACGGCTCGATCACGTAGGGGATGTACTTCTCGCCCGACGCCTGGTCGAAGTAGGTCAGCGACTGACCCGACGCCTCGGTGTGCGAGCCGAGGTCGTAGTCGGTGCGGTTGGCGACGCCCATGAGCTCGCCCCACTCCTTGCCCGGGAAGCCGAAGCGGTACTCGACGTCGATCGTGCCGGCGGAGTAGTGCGCGCGGTCCTCTTCGGGCACGTCGTAGCGGCGCATGTTGTCGGCGTCGATGCCGAGGTCGATGAACCAGTTCCAGCAGTCCTCGACCCACGCCTTGAACCACTGGTCGGCCTCGGCCGGCGGCGTGAAGAACTCGATCTCCATCTGCTCGAACTCGCGCGTGCGGAAGATGAAGTTGCCGGGCGTGATCTCGTTGCGGAACGCCTTGCCGACCTGGCCGATGCCGAACGGCGGCTTCTTGCGCGACGCGGTGAGGACGTTGGAGAAGTTCACGAAGATGCCCTGCGCCGTCTCGGGACGCAGGTAGTGCAGGCCCGACTCGTCGTCGACGACGCCGAGGTAGGTCTTCACCAGACCCGAGAACGCCTTGGGCTCGGTGTACTGGCCCTTCGTGCCGCAGTTCGGGCACGGGACATCCGCCAGCCCGTTCTCGGCCTTGCGGCCCTTGCGCGCCTCGAAGTCCTCGATGAGGTTGTCGGCCCGGAACCGCTTGTGGCACTGGAGGCACTCGACGAGCGGGTCGGTGAAGGTCGCGACGTGACCGGATGCCTCCCACACGCGCTTGGGCAGGATGATCGACGAGTCGAGGCCGACCATGTCGCCGCGGCCGCGCACGAATGTCTGCCACCACTGGCGGCGGATGTTCTCCTTGAGCTCCGTGCCGAGGGGACCGTAGTCCCACGCCGACCGGGACCCGCCGTAGATCTCGCCCGCCTGGAACACGAACCCGCGGTGACGGGCGAGGGCGATGACTTTGTCGAGGCGGGACTGCTCGGCCACGGTGGCTCCAATGGTCGGGGTGGGATTCTGCCAGAAGCGGCGAAGGCCGCGGCATCCGTCGATTCTAGTCGGCGGAGCCGCCCCGCCCGGACGTGTCGGCGTCGTCGCCGGCGGCCTGCTCGAACTCGCGATCCCACGCCCGCAGCTCCTTGCGCCGGCCGATCAGCCCGTCGAGCGAGACCTGGAAGTGCAGACCCCGCCGGGCGTTGACCTGCTTGATGTTCTCGACCAGCTCGACCGAGAAGGCCGACACCGCCGTGCGCACCTCGTCGACCCGCTCGGCGGGGTCGTCCCACAGGTCGGGGTGGATCAGGATGTCGAGGAGGTAGTCGCGGTCGAGCGCCCCGGTGAGCTTGCGCAGCGTCTCGCCGTACTCGACGGCGGCGGTCGCCCTCTGCCCCTCTTCGCCCTTGCGGTCGAGACGCTCGAACAGCTCGGTCGTGTTCTGCGCGATCGAGCCGATCTCGCGGGCGACGTCGTTCGCCTGGGCGACGCCGCCCGACCCGCCGGCGCGGGCGTACTCGGGGACGAGCGCCTGCAGCGTGTGCACGTGCGTGCGCACCGGCTCGGGAAGCGGATGCCTCGCCCCGCCGCCGCGCGCACCACCGCCGCGACGGCTGCGACGCACCCCGATCGTGATGCCGACCGCCGCGGCGACCGCCCCCAGCGCGATCGCGCCGACGACGACGCCCGCCACCACTCCGCCGACGTCTCCGCCCGCGGGCGACTCACCCTGGGGCGTGGCCGCGATCACCTGCTGCACCGTCTCGACGAGAGCGCCCTCGACGGAGTCGGCGGACTGCTCGGCCTCGTTCGCGATGCGCAGCGCCTCGCCCGACGGCAGCACCCGCGAGCCCGCGAGCAGGTCGTCGCCGACTGCGATCACGATGGAGTCGTAGCCCGGATGGGCATCGGCGAGCTGCCCGAGGATCTCGGTTCCGGATGCCTCGAACGCGGCGTTGTCGGAGAACACGGCGACGGCGATCGACTCGTCGCCCACCTGCGCGGCCAGCGTGCTCTCGAGGGCCGAGGCGTCGGGGACCTCGGACGAGACGTACACCCCGTCGGCGGCGATGCCGTCGACGGCGTCGTCGACGTATCCCTGACCGTCCGCAGCCCGCATCACCGCTCCGCCTAGAAGTTGTTGATGACCGAAGCGAACACGAGGTCGATCTTCGCGGCGTCGGACGCGTCGAACCACTGACCGCCCGTCGCCTCGGCGATGCGCTGCAGCGCGCCCGTGTCGGCGCCTTCGCCGTAGGCGATCGGGAAGATGCGCACGGGAGCGTCGTCGCCGCCCTCCTTCGTCGCCTTGCCGATCTTCGCCACCAGCGAGTCGAGCGAGATCGACGAGTCGGTGTCCTGCCCGTCGGACAGCACGACGATCGCGTTGATGCGCCCGGGCTCGGCGCGCGCGCTCATCTCGTCGTACGCCGCGGCGATCGCGTCGTACAGCGGGGTGCCCTCCCGCGTGGCGAAGCGCAGGTCGTCGAGCGAGGACTCGACGGACTCGCGGTCGGACTGCAGCGGCGTGACGTCGCGCAGCACGACGAGGTTCTCGCCCGCCTCGGACTCGACACCCGTCGTGAACGCCCAGACGCCCACCTCGTCGGTGGAGCGGAAGTGGCCGAGCGTCGCCTGCGCCCCTTCGATCGCGCCGTCGAGCTTCGACCGTCCGTCGCCGATGGCCTCGTCCATCGAACCGGAGATGTCGATGACCTCGAGCACCGACGACGGCTTGCGGATCTGCGTCCACTGGTCGATCGCCGCCGACACCACGTCGACCTCGGGTCGGGGCAGGCTGACGGCGGGACCGGCGGGGTCGACGCCGTACTCGGCCGTGAACAGGTCGCCGAGCGGCACGGTCTCGTCGAGCGGGCGGAAGCCGTAGTCGGGCAGGATCCGCTGCGCGGCCTCGGTCTGCAGGAAGCCCGCGAACGCGGTGCCCGCCTCGGCCTGCACATCGGTCACCCAGTCGGCGCCGAGCACCGTGATCGGGTTGTCGGACCACATCGAGCCGCCCGAGGGGTAGACGGCGACGAGCTTCTCCTTCGGCGGCGTGAGCTCCTCGCCGGGCTGCACGGTGTGCGAGTCGGGGTTGCCCTGGTTGTAGTTGAGCAGCGAGGTCTCCTCGAGCGCGACGGCCGAGACGTAGCCCGAACCGCCCGCGCCGTTCTGCGTCTCGTCGTAGAGCGTCGTGAGCACCTTCCCCGTGGTGTCGCCGTAGTGGATGACGCACTCCTCGAAGACGCGCGAGAACTCGGCCGCCGCCGCGACGTCGTCGGCGGTCAGCCCCTCGGTCTTGCCCGACGCCTCGTACGACTGCATGAGGATCGCCGACAGACCGGTGGTCGAGGTGTTCGGGTTGGTCTTGGAGATCTTGAACGAGCCCCACAGGTCTTTGCCGACGCTCCCCCAGCCCTCGGGGTCCTGGCACAGCGCCTCGAAGTCGCTGATCCCGATCTCGGACCCCGGGTAGCCCAGCGCCTTCGCCATCGTCTCGGGCACGCCGAAGACGACGGGTGTGTGAGTGAACGACGCGGGCTCGCCCACGAGAGAAGCGGATGCCGCGGCCGCGACCCGCTCGGTCCACACGGTCGAGGCGGGCGACCACATCGTCGGCCAGCGTCGCGTGTCTTCGTCGGGCCAGTCCTGGCCGGACGTCAGGAAGCGGGTCGCGTCGCCCGACGAGACGTTGATCGGGCGCACCGTCGCGCATTCGTCGAGGGCCTCGTGCTCGGGCGACTCCTTGAAGGCGTCCGCGAGGGCGTCGAGCATGTTCACCTTCTCGGACGAGGTCGCCACGACGACGCTCGTGCAGCCGTCGTCGACGAAGTCGCCGTCGCCGAAGTCGTCGCCCTGCGGCTCGGCACCCGTGCAGCCCGAGAGCAGGACCGTGACGGCGATCGCGGCAGCGGTGAGAGCGACGGAGGTGGCGGTGGTCCGCCGGGAGCGAGGGGCCATGGCTACAGCGTAGATCCCGTGCGCCCGCGCGTGTCGCCACTTTCCGCAGTCGGGAAGGCGCCATCCCGCCGGGGCCCGGATGGGGAACTATCCCCATCGAGCGTTCGCGGCGTCGAGCCTAGGATGAACGGGGTCGATCGAGAGGAGTCCCGTGGACGGTGTGGAACTCGACATCGCGCGACTGCGCGAGACGGGCACGCGGCTCGAGACGGTGCGTGCCGAGTTCGAGAACGCGTCCGCGAACGCCCGGGGCCTGGCCGACGCGGTCGGGCACGACGGGCTCGCCGACGCCCTTGTCGACTTCGCCGACAAGTGGGACGACCGGCGCGCCGACATGCTGGAGAACATCGGCACCCTCGCCGAGATCACCACGGGCATCGCCGAGGCGTTCGGGCAGCTCGACACGGAGTACGCCGCCGCGCTGTCGGGCGAGGGCGCGCCGCCCGCGCCGGGCGGCCCCCGCCCGGAGGCGGTGTGATGAGCCGGCCCGTCGACTGGACTCCGCTCGACCTCGGATCCGACCCGATCCCCGGCGATCCCGACCGCGTGCGCGCCGGAGGCCAGGACTACGTCGCCGTCGCGGGTGCGATCGGACGCGCCGTGCGGGCGCTGCGCTCGATGGAGCTCGACGGCGACC
Organism: Microbacterium sp. HJ5; assembly: GCF_054824025.1. Taxonomy (NCBI): domain Bacteria; kingdom Bacillati; phylum Actinomycetota; class Actinomycetes; order Micrococcales; family Microbacteriaceae; genus Microbacterium; species Microbacterium sp. HJ5. Next base: position 118,099 of record NZ_JSYE01000009.1, on the reverse strand, counting down.
GCTCCGACGCGACCGACGAGCTCATCACCAACGCGGGGGACGTGGCGGACGACATCGAGCGGGCCCAGGAGCGCTACCGCGAGACCGGCCTGGCGCTGCTCGCCTACGCGCCCCGGCTGGCCAGTGCCCAGCAGACGTCGCTCGAGGCGCTCGCGCTCGCCGACTCGGCGCGCGAGGACGCGGCCGATGCCGAGCGGTCGCGCCGCTACTACCTCGACCTCGCGGGCGACGCGACGGATGCCGCCGACTCGACCGACTACCGCGACACGGCGGGCAGGTACGAAGACGCCGCCGATGCCGCCGGTGCATCGCTCCTCCGCGCGCGCACGCGGCTGGCCGACGCGATCGACGAGCGGGACTCCGCCGCGCGCGACGCCCGCGAGCGCATCAAGGACGTGGTCGAGAGCGACGACCTGAACGACTCGTGGTGGGACAACTGGGGCGCCGACGTGCTCGCCGCCATCACCGACATCGCCGGGTGGGTGTCGACGATCGCGGGCATTTTGGCGCTGTGCGTGTCGTGGATCCCCGTCATCGGACAGGCCCTCGCGGGCGTCCTCCTCATCATCGCGGGCGTCGCCGCCGTCATCAACGCGATCGGCAACGTCATCCTGGCGTCGTCGGGCGAACGCAGCTGGACGGAGGCGGTGATCAGCATCGCCGGAGCCGCGCTGTCGGTGGTCGGACTCGGCGCCGTCGCGCGGTCGCTCGGCAAGATCGCGACCGTCGCCCGCATCAACCGCGTGGCGCGTCTGCAGCCGCTCGGGCCGGGGCAGCACGTCACGCTCATCCCTCTCCGCAATGCCAACCGCTACACCGTGGCGCAGCTGCGCGAATCCGAGGCGCTCTGGCGCTCGCCGGTCACCGACATCGCCTCCGACACCCCGCTGTACCGCCTGTACGGCGGTGACTCGCCGCTCAACGGCGGGTCGTTCGGCACCATCGACCCGACGTCGCTCCGGTTCCCGCACAACACGCTCGGCCTGCCGGCCTCGAACACGATGGAGCGGATGGCGACGTTCCAGATCGACGACATGGGCGCCATGGTGAGCCAGCGCCACGCGCTGCCCTACGAGGGCACCCTGGGCGGCGCCCCCGAGTACATCTTCCCGGGCGGCAACGGCGTGTCCGTCGTCGACGACGTGCCCTTCACCGTGCCATGACCCGCATCGCCGACCTGGCCTTCCCCCACCGTGCGGCGCTCTTCCGCGGCGACGGCGGCGGCGTCGCCGTGATCGACCGCCAGGAGTTCGACCAGGGCTCCGCCTGGGCGCGCGTCGTCGAGCCGGGCGCCGGCATCACCGCCGCGTACCTGCTCCTCGTGCGCCGGTCGGGGGGAGTCGCAGGCGGCGAGATCGTGGCCGAGGACGAGGTGGCGGCGGTGGCCGGAGACGCCGAGGACCTTCCCCGCGACGGCATCGCGGGCGATCCGAGGCTGACGGCCCTCGGCGCGTTCACCGAGATGGCCGATGCCGCCGCCGCACGTCGCGCGGACCGCGCGACGGCCGAGAAGACCGACGCCGCCAACGCGGCGATCGCCGCGGCATCCTTCCCGGTTGCCGGACGGTTCGACGGGCGCCGCTGGCGGGTGCGCGTAGGCCCCACCCTCGCGTCGGGCACGACGACACTGGAGTGCCACGGCGACGACGGCGAGCTCCGCCTCGTGAAGACCTCCGCCGACCGCGGCGCGCTCGAGCGGGCGCGCAGCGAGCCGGTGACCGTGACGGGCACGTACTCCGAGCGCCGGCTCCTCGGCGGCATGCGCACCCGTAGCATCGAGGTCGAGCTCCGCCCCGACGAAGGGTGACCCTGCCGTGAGTGCCGATCCTCGCCCCGTGCTGGCGTCCGACGACGTCGGGTCGCCCGAGCTGGCGAGCGCTCTGCGGGAGCGCGACCCGGTGGAACTCGCCCGGGCGCTGCGGGAGGGATGGGTGATCGTGCCCACGACACGCGCCGGGGCCGGCGTCGAGCTGCGCCTGTTCGGCGGACTCCACGACGCGCGCGAGGGGTGGGAGCTCCCCCTCTTCTCGTCGACGGCGCAGTTGCACGCGTTCCTCGCCGACGACCCTGCGCGGGAGTTCGAGTTCGTGCGCGCCGCCTCGCTCGCGGACTTCCTGACGACGTCGCGCGACACGATCGCGCGGGTGGTGTTCGACCCCGCGAGCGAGTTCGCGGTCGCGGCATCCGTCGACGATGTCCTCGACGCCATCGCGAGCCCGAAGTCCGACCCCGTCCCCGTCGCGCGCGGAATCGCCGCCGATGATCGCGCGCTCGACCTCGAGCTCCCGCTCGACGACGGTTGGTTCCGGATCGACCTCACCGATCACGCGGCGCGCGACGCACGCATCGCCGAGCTCGTCGACCGGCAGCTCGAGGGCCTCGACGCCGGCCCGATGCTGCGGTCGCAGCTCGCGCAGTGGCTGCGGCGGATGGTGCGGGTGGCCGACGGCGGGCACGGTCGCGAGACCGCGTTCCTCCTGCGTCGCACCGAGAACGCCGCGCTCGCCCTCGCGATGACGCGGTACTGGCAGCGGCTCGGCGCGCCGACGAACGGGCGCGATCACCTCGACGTGCTCGCCGACCGGCTGCGCGCCTCCGCCGATCCGGGCGAGATGGTCACGGCACAGACCCCGACCGGACGCCTTCTCCGACGCACGCGCACCACGCAGGGCAGCGCGGAGCTGCGCGCCGAGGACACGGCGGTGCTGACGATCGACTACTGGCTCGAGTTCCCCGATCTGCGCGGGCTCTGCCTGGTGAGCTTCTCGACCCCGCACGCCGACCTGCGGCCGGTGATCGCGGAGCTCACCGATGAGATCGTGCTCGCGTCGGTCTGGGTGGTAGCCGGGCAGGAAGCAGCCGCCCGGTGACCTCGCCCGACACCCCGCCGCTCCCCGAGCCGACCCCGGTGCATGCCGACGCCGTCCGCTCAGAGGCTCTCTCCGCGGCCCTCGCCGCGGGCGACGAGGCGCAGATCGGCCGCGCGCTGCGGATGGACCTCGTCGTGGTGCCGGTGCTCCGCGGGGCCGACGGCGGCCCGCAGATCCGGGTGTTCCAGCCGGAGGGCGGGGGCGTCGAGCTCATGCTGTTCTCGTCGTCGGCCGCGTTCGCCGCCTTCCTCACCGATGACCCGACCCGCGAGTTCGATGTGCGCCGCGGCGGCGACCTCGCCGGTTTCCTGCAGGAGCACCGCACGGCGATCGCGCGGGTGGTCTTCGACCCGGCAGGTCCGCACGCCGTCGCCGCGCCGGTCGGCGCCGTGATCGAGGCGCTGCGTCCCCGCGCGACCGATGACCACGTCGCATGGGTGACCGGCGGTCCGCAGGAGACGGCGGCTGTGGTGGACTTCCGTCTCGACCTGCCGCTGTCGGGGTGGGACCGCGAGGTGCCGGCCGACCTCGGTGCGCGGCACTCGCGCGCGGCGGCGCGGCTGGTGAAGCGCCTGAGCCGCGCGGCGCCGCCCCCGCATCGGACCGCGGTCGCGGACTGGGCGACGGGCCTCGTCCGGGAATGGAGCGCCGACCCCGGAGCGCGCGAGATCGCGGCGCACGCGACCGGACGCGGTGACGACGCCCTCTCGCTCCTGGCGCTGCGCTCGTGGCAACCGGGCGCGCTCGCTCCGGGAGGCGAGGCGGAGCGCGCGCTCTCGGGACAGCGCGACGGATCGGTCGCGTTCGACGCCGGCGGCCGGGTGCCCGGGGTGCGCACCGTTCGCCGCACGCCCGCGCCGGCACTCGCCGGCGGGATGGCGCTGGTCGTCGACTACTGGCTTCCGTTCCCGGACGGCGGAGGCGTGTGCCTCCTGCGCTTCGCGGCCCCGCACGTCGACCGCGACGGCGAACTCGTCGCGCTGTGCGAACCCGTCGTGGCGAACGGGCGCTGGGTGGAGCGCTCCGGACCCGTCAGCTGAGCGGCGCCTCGCGGAGCGCGTCACGGCGCACGTCGCCGATCGCGGTGTGGCCGGAGAGGCCCAGCGTGATGTCGAGCTCGGCGAGGACGTTGCGCACCGCCTCGCGGACGCCCTCCTCACCGGCGATTCCGAGAGCGTACGCGTAGGGCCGACCGAGCGCGACCGCGGTCGCTCCGAGGGCCAGCGCGATGAAGGCATCCGATCCCTGACGCACACCCGAGTCGAAGACCACCGGCACGCGGCCGTCGATCCGCTCGACGACTCCGGGCAGCGCGTCGAGGGTGGGCACCGATTGGTCGATCTGTCGACCGCCGTGGTTCGAGACCCACACCCCGTCGACGCCCGCGTCGACCGCGCGTGACGCATCCTCCGGGTGCACGATGCCTTTCAGCAGGATCGGCAGGTTCGTCCACTCGCGGGCCTTCGCGAGATCGTCCCACGTGAGCGCCGGGGTCGAGAAGACGTCGAGGAAGGTCTCGACGGCGGCGCGCGGCAGCGGCGAGCGCAGGTTCTCGCGCAGGCCGGCGCCGGTGAGCACCGAGCCCTTGCGGGCGATCATCACGCCCGCCGCCACGGTCTTCGGCGTGAGCTTGACGGGCGGTGCGGGCGGGGCCGAGGCATCCGCGCCCCTTCTCACACGCTCGCGGACGAGCTGCTGGAAGACGGGGTCGCTCGTGTACTGCGCGATGCCCATGCCGCGTGTGAACGGGAGGTAGGCGAGGTCGAGGTCGCGCGTGCGCCAGCCGAGCAGGTGAGTGTCGAGCGTCACGACGATCGCTTCGCAGCCGGATGCCTCAGCCCGCCGCAGCAGCGAGGCGTTGAGGTCGTCGTCGGCGGACCAGTACAGCTGGAAGAGTCGCGAGCCGCCGGGCGCGGCATCCCGCACCGCCTCCATCGGGACGGAGGCCTGGTTGGACAGGGTGTACGGAACGCCGAGGGATGCCGCAGCCCGAGCGACCGCGAGATCGGCGTCGCCGTGCGCCATCTCCATCACGCCGAGCGGTGCGAGCAGCAGCGGGGTGGGCCGGTGGCGGCCGAGGAAGTCGATCGACAGGTCGCGCGTCGACACGTCGCGCAGCGGGCGTGGCCACACTTGCCAGCGCGCGAACGCCTCTCGGTTGGCGCGCATCGTGCGCTCGGCGCCGGCACCGCCCGCGATGTACGCGAACGCCTCGGCGCTCAGCGCCTTGCGCGCGGATTCTTCGAGACGGTCGGCGTCGACGGGCACGCGCGGCCTGGCGCCGCTGATCCCGGCGCGGTAAACCTCGGACTGCGTTCGGCGCGAGATTCCGCGGGCCGCCGCCGGATCGGACGGAGCGACGCTGCTCGATTCCATGGCAACAGCCTATTCGCGCACTCGCAGACCCCGAGGCGCCGTGTCCCCCAAACGGCCTACAGAGATCGGCCGGGCTGAGGCGTAGCGTCCGAAGCGGAAAGCGCTCACTGCCCGGGTCCTCGCCGGTCCGAGGGGGTCGCGCCTGAACTCCAATGGGGGAGTCATGAAGCAGCGTGGGTTCATGGCGGCCGTCGCCGCCGTCGTCGTCGTCATCGGAGCGGCAGGGATCGCGGCACCCGCGAGCGCAGCGCCGCCGACAGCCCCCTGGGGAGGCTCGGCCGGCGGTGAGGTCGCGAGCCTCACCACGACGGCTGTCGGCCTGAACCTCGCGGGGCTCGGCGTGGCTGTGAGCCAGGCGGAGGCCGGCTCGACGCTGACGCCGCGGGCGAACTCGGTGTCGAGCAACGTCTCGGCCGACGTCGCCGGCCTCGGCATCGCCGTCGCGAGCAACGACCAGTCGGCGCCCCCCGACGAGGGCGGCGCCGAGACGGGCACGCTCGTGGGCGTCACCGTGCCCACCCTTCTCGACATCGGAGCGCTCGAGACCAGCAACGAGGCGCACTGGGACCTCGACACGGCCTGCGTCACCGACGGCGTGCTCGCCGCGACGAGCACCCAGACGGCCGGCCTGTCGCTGCTTCCGCTGCTCGGCGACGGCGTGCTCGAACTCGGCGTGTCGCAGACGCAGGGCGAGACGAGCCTCGCGCCGAACACCGGTCTCAACTACGGGGTCGAGAGCGTCGCGTCCGGCACCATCACCGGGCTGAGCCTGCTCGGCGGCGCGATCACCATCACGGTGGCCGGTGAGACCACGCTCACGGCGAGGGCGACCGGCGATTCACCGGGGACGGTGACCTACTCTCCGGCGACGGTGACGGTCACCGGTCCCGGCGGATCCACGGTTCTGACGCCGGGCGCGAGCCTTCCGATCAGCATCCCGCTGCTCGCCGACGTCACCATCGCGATGAACAATCCTTCGGTCACGACGACCGCCACCTCGGCCGCGGCCACGGTGTCGCTGCTCAGCATCGATGTCAGCGTGCTCGGCGTCTTCCCGCTGCCCCCCGTGGCGACGGTGGCGGTCGACGTCCTGCCCCTCGACGCGTCGGCCTCCGCGCCCGCGGGCGGCATCGACTGCCCGCCGGCGCCCCCGGTCATCCTGGTGCCGGCCGACGGTGCGACGACGAACGCGACGCCGGTCATCTCGGGCACGGCCACGCCCGGCGCCTCGGTTCAGGTGCTGGTCGACGGGAACCCGATCGGCACGGTTCCGGCCGACGGGCTCGGCAACTGGACGATCACGTCGCCCGCCCTCGCCGAGGGTGCGCACGTCGCGACGGCCATTCAGACGGTCGGCGGCAGCGCCTCCGCGGCATCCGCTCCCGTCGACTTCACCGTCGACGCGACCGCTCCCGCTCCCCCGGTGATCCTGAGCCCGGCCGACGGCGCCCTGCTCAACGACCCGACCCCGCCCATCTCGGGCACAGCAGAGCCGAACTCGACCGTCGAGGTGTTCGTCGACGGCGCCTCGCTCGGCACCACCGGCGCCGACGGCACCGGGAACTGGTCGCTGACCCCCGCCGCCCCGCTGGCGAACGGCCCGCACACGGCAGTCGCCACCGCGACCGACGCCGTGGGCAACGAGAGTCTCCCGTCCGGCGAGGTGGACTTCGTGATCGACGCGACCGCGCCACCGGCGCCGACGGTCGTCGAACCCGCCGACGGGTCGACGACGACCGACACGACCCCCGTCATCTCGGGCACCGCCGAGCCGAACTCGACCGTCACGGTGATCATCGACGGCGTCTCGATCGGCACCACGCCCGCTGGACCGACCGGCGACTGGACCTTCTCGACGACGACCCCGCTGACAGAGGGCGAGCACACGGTGACGGCCACGGCGACGGACGAGGCCGGGAACACCGGCCCCGAGTCCGCCGGGAACACCTTCACCGTGGACTCGCTCGCTCCCGCCGCGCCGGTGATCAGCGCTCCTGCGGACGGGTCCTCCACGAACGACACGACGCCGGACATCACGGGCACCGCCGAGCCGAACTCGACCGTCACCGTCCGCATCGACGGCGCCGTCGTGGGCGAGACGGACGCGGATGGCCTCGGCAACTGGATCTTCACGCCGGCCATCCCGCTTGCTCCCGGTGCGCACACCGCGGTCGCGAACGCGACCGACGAGGCCGGCAACACCAGCCCCGACTCCAACACCGTGGCGTTCACCGTCGACACGACCGCACCGGTCGCCCCGATCATCACGGCGCCCGTCGACGGCTCATCGGTGAACGACCCGACGCCCGACATCGAGGGCACCGCCGAGGCGAACTCGACCGTCACCGTGAGGATCGACGGCGCCGCCGTCGGCCAGGCGCCCGTCGACGGCGGCGGGAACTGGATCTTCACGCCGACCGTGCCGCTCGCCGACGGCCCCCACAGCGTCGTCGCCACGGCGACGGATGCCGCGGGCAACACCAGCGGTGACTCCAACACGGTCGACTTCACGGTCGACACGGTGACCCCGGTCGCCCCGGTGATCACCGCTCCCGCCGATGGGTCGTCAACGAACGACACGACACCCGACATCGTGGGCACTGCGGAGCCGGGCTCCACTGTCGAGGTGTTCATCGACGGCAGCCCGGTCGGCACGACGCCCGCTGACCCGACCACCGGCGCGTGGACGCTCGAGCTGACGACACCCCTGACCGAAGGGCTGCATTCGGCCGTCGCGACCGCGACCGACACCGCCGGCAACACGAGCGGCGACTCCAACACGGTGACGTTCACGATCGACAAGACCGATCCCATCCCGCCGGTGATCACGACCCCGGTGGACGGCACGATCACGAACGACAGCACCCCCGAGATCGCGGGCTTCGCCGAGCCGAACACCACCGTCACGGTGATCGTCGACGGCATCACGCTCGGCACGGCCCCCGTGAACGGCGCGGGCGCGTGGACCTTCACCCCCCTGGCCCCGCTCGATGAGGGACCGCACTCGGCGACCGCGACGGCGACGGATGCCGCGGGCAACGTCAGTGGCGCGGCGACGCCGGTCGGCTTCATCGTCGACACGGTCGCCCCGCCGGCGCCCGTGATCACGTCGCCCGCCGACGGCTCGCGCACGAACGACACGACGCCGTCGATCGTCGGCACCGCGGAGCCGCTGTCGGAGGTCGAGGTCTTCATCGACGGCGTGTCGGTCGGCACGACGCCGGCCGACGGCGACGGCGACTGGGTGCTGCCGCTCACGACGCCCCTGGCGGAAGGGCCGCACACCGCGTCGGCCACGGCGACGGATGCCGCCGGCAACACCGGCCCGGAGTCGGCGGACGTCACCTTCACCGTCGACCTGACGGCGCCGGGCGCTCCGATCGTGACGGCGCCGGCGGACGGGTCGACGACGAACGACGCGACGCCCCCGGTCTCGGGAACGGCGGAGCCGGGATCGACCGTGAACGTCAGCATCGACGGCGCTCTCGCCGGCACCGCCGCGGCCGACCCCGTCACCGGCGCGTGGACCTTCCAGCCCACGACACCGCTGGGCGACGGAGCGCACACCGCCTCCGCGACGGCGACCGACGCCGCCGGCAACACCGGCCCGGTCTCGAACACGGTGGCCTTCACGGTCGACACCGTGGTCGCACCGCCGGTCATCACCGCGCCGGCGGACGGGTCGAGCACGACCGACACGACGCCCGACATCTCCGGCACCGCCGAGCCCGGCTCGACGGTGACGGTGGTCATCGACGGCGCCACCGTCGGCACCGCGACGGCCGACCCCGCCACCGGCGCGTGGACGCTGCCCCTCGTGACGCCGCTGCCCGACGGCACGCACACCGTCACCGCGACGGCGACCGATACCGCGGGCAACGTCAGCGCACCGTCGGCACCGGTGACCTTCGCGGTCGACACGACGACGGCCGCTCCTGTGATCACGAGCCCCGCGAACGGGTCGTCCACGAACGACACGACCCCGGCGATCACCGGCACGGCCGAGCCCGGCTCGACGGTGACGGTCGTCATCGACGGCACCACGGTCGGCGCAGCCGACGCCGACGACACGACGGGCGCGTGGACGTTCCAGCCCACGACGCCACTGGGCGAAGGCGAGCACACCGTCACGGCGACGGCCGTCGACGCCCTCGGCAACGTCAGTCCGCCGTCGGCTCCGGTGACGTTCGCGGTCGACACGACGGTGCCCGCCGCCCCGGTGATCACGAGTCCGGCGGACGGATCGACCGTGACCGATCCCACGCCGCCGATCACGGGCACCGCAGAGCCGGGGTCGACGGTGACGGTCATCGTCGACGGCGAGCCCATCGGCCAGACCACGACCGACCCCGACGGCGACTGGACGTTCACGCCGACCGAGCCGCTGCCCGACGGGGAGCACGAGATCACGGCGACGGCGACGGATGCCGCGGGCAACACCGGCCCGGAGTCGGAGCCGGTCACGGTCACGGTCGACACGAGCGGGTCGGGCGGCGGAAGCCTGCCGCCCACCGGTGCGACGGTGCCGTGGCTGGGCGCCCTCATGGGGGCGCTGTTCGTGGCGCTCGGCGCAGGACTCGTCGCGAGCCGCCGCCGCGCCTGAAACGTCGTCGGGTCCGAGCGCCACTGGGTCGGCGTTCGGGCCCGGCGCGACACACGTGAACGGCCGGCCGCACCTTGAGGGCGGCCGGCCGTTCGCGGGCTTGGTGCGGAGGCGTCGCCTCCGCACCAGGTGTGTGTCAGGTCAGGGCGTGCCTCACGTCTGGCGGCGGATGAAACGCATCAGCCAGGCGATCACGGCGATGATCACGATGACGATGCCGATCCACAGCAGGAACTTGGCTGCCTCGATGAACACACCGAGCAGCAGAAGCACGATTCCGACGATGAGCAGGATCACTGCGAGTCCGGTCATGAGACCCAGGATCGCGGCATCCGCTCGCCGCGTCGAGGGCTTGACAACAGCCGCTCCTGCGCGGAGAGGAGCGGTCAGCTGCCGAATCCGCACCAGTCGGCGACCCAGGTGAGGATCTCTCCCCGGAGGTCCTCCGACGCCGCGAGCTCGATCTCGCCCGGCTCGCCCGCGACCTCCACCTCGATGTCGAAGATGGTGCCGCGCTTGTCCTCCTGCACCGCGTGCGGGTCGCAGCGCAGCGGCACGATCGGCAGGCTGATCTCGGTCAGGCCCGGGCTCTCCCCGTCGACGGCCATGCCGATCGGGTAGGTCTCGATCGCCGAGCCGCCGACGTCGCCGAAGGTGATGAGGTTCGTGGTCTGGATGCCGGTGAGAACGACCTCGCCGCGTCCGGTCGGCGCGACCGACAGCACGAGCGTCGCCGGTTCGCCGGGCCCGCCGGGGTCGAAGTCGCCGAGCGAGAGGTGCGCCGCGTCCTCGACGGCGACCGCCCGGCAGTCCCGCTCGTGCAGAGGCGGGATGAAGCCGAGCGGGTCGTCGATCACGGCGCTGGCCGTGCCGCTCGCGTCGCCGAGGGTGTAGGCGAGGGTCAGGGTCGACGCGCCGTCGCCGGACATGCCGTCGCCGCACGCGACACCCGGCAGCTGCACGCGGATGCCGACGGTGCGGCCGGGCCCGATCGAGCTCTCGCGGTCCTCGACGCGCACCAGCGCCCCGTCGAACCGCGGATCGTCGACCTCGACGGCTCCGATCACGAGCGTCTCGTCGGTGTCGTTGGTGACGACGACCTGCGCCTGCCGGGCGGCGACGTCGGAACGCCCCTGCTGCAGTTCGGCCGTGACGCCGTCGGGGAGCCCGTCCTCGACGGGCGGCGCGGTCGGCGCGGTCGGCGCGCACGCGGCGAGCGCGAGCACGAGGAAGGCCGCCGCGGCGACCGGCACGACCCGTCCGCCCCGCCGGCTCATCGCGTCAGCGTCTCGCGGGCGACGGTGAAGTCGTCGAGCGCGACCGGGTCGATCTCGACACCCAGCCCGTGCCCGGTCGGGACGCGCACGTGCCCGTCCTCGAGCACGGCGGGCGCGGTCACGATGTCGCGCGTGTAGAACCGGTCCGAGGCCGAGACGTCGCCGGTCAGCGTGAAGCCGGGCAGTGCCGACAGCGCGGCGTTCGCGGCGCGGCCGATGCCGGTCTCGAGCATCCCTCCGCACCACACCGGGATCCCGGCATCCCGGCACAGATCGTGGATGGCGACCGCCTCGAGATAGCCGCCGACCCGTCCGGCCTTGATGTTGACGATGGATGCCGACCCCAGCGCCAGGGCGTCGGCGGCGGCCTTCGCCGACACGATCGACTCGTCGAGGCACACCGGCGTCTTCAGGCGCCGGGCGAGGGTCGCGTGGGCGACGAGGTCGTCCTCCTGCAGCGGCTGCTCGATCAGCAGCAGGTCGAAGCGGTCGAGTTCGGCCAAGGTGTCGGCATCCGCCAGCGTGTACGCGGAGTTCGCGTCGACCTGCAGCGGGATCGTGCCGAACGCGTCGCGCACCGCGGCCGTGTCACCGACGTCGCGGCCGGGCTTGATCTTGATCTTGATGCGCGCGTATCCCTCGTCGAGGTAGTCCGCGACGGCGTCGACGAGCGCGGCGGGGTCGCGCTGGATTCCCACCGACACGCCGCTCGGCACGCGGTCGCGCACGGCTCCGAGGTACTCCCCCATCGCGCGCCCCTCGCTGCGCAGCGCGGCGTCGAGCACGGCCAGCTCGAGCCCTGCCTTCACCATGCGGTGCCCGATGAAGGGCGCGAGGACCCCCGCGACCTCCTCGGGTGCGAGCGTGCGGTGATCGAGCAGGGCCGGCGCCAGGAAGCGCAGCGCGACGTCCCACGCGCCCTGGGTGTACTCGCTCGAGTAGAGCGGCGCGGCACCGGTGACGATCTCGCCCCAGCCCTCACCGCCATCGGTCATCGCCTTCACGACGATGACCTCGCGCACCGTCTCGGTGCCGAACGACGTGGTGAACGGCGAGACCAGCGGCAGGTGCAGCACCCGCAGCTCGAATCCTTCGAGGGCGACGGATGCCGCGGGCGACGCGATGGGCATGCGCTCAGGCTACGCCCGCTCGCGACCCGGTCAGTGCGCGAGACGCAGTGCGGGGGCGTCTGGCGTCACCGGCACGAAGGTGCCGCGCGCCCGCCGGGGCGAACGGCGCCGCACCGCCCGTCGCCGGTCGCGGCGCAGCGACGCGGCCAGCCCGCTCATCAGCATCTCGAGGTGTGCGCGCATGATCTTCTCCTGCCTGTCTGCAGAAGAGGAGCCGCGGCACGGCGCAGTGATACGTCGCGCGGCGGCGCGGGCGCGCGACGAGGGGAGGAGATGTGGGCGAGCGGAGGTCGATTCACGCCGAATCCGTCCTCCTCTCGGCAGATCTCCTCCGCTCCCGTCCCGCTCAGGCCGGGATCTCGGCGAACGCCCGCACCGGGAAGGTGCCGAAGCCCTCGACCGCAGGCGGCGCGGCCGTGAAGCGCGCTCTGCGCGGCGGCAGCGCGCCGAGGTTCGTGAGGTGCTCGACGACGTGCACGCCCGCCCCGAGCAGCAGCGAGTGGGCCGGCCGTTCGCCGCCAGACTCGGTGTCGTCGATGTTGAGCGAGTCGATTCCGACGAGCACCGCACCGGCGTCGATGAGCCACTGGGCACCCTCACCGGTGAGGAACGGCGCGCCCGAGGCGTACTCCGGCCGACCGAACCAGCGGTCCCAGCCGGTGTGGAGCAGCACCGCGGCTCCTCGCACGTCGCGGTCGGCGAGCGTCTCGGCGCGGATGCCGCGACGCTCGGGCGTCCACGCGTCCTCCAGGTGGAACACCTCGGTGCGCAGCCCGACGAGCGTCGACAGGTCGAGCCCCGCGAGGTCGGAGCCGTCGGCGTAGCGGTGGAACGGGCTGTCGAGATAGGTGCCGGTGTTGCCGATCATCGTGAGGATGTCCATCGCGAACTCGGTGCCCGGCGCGTACTTCGCGCGCGAGTCCTCGCGCGTGAGGTGGGGCGCGATGGTCGGCGCCGGGAGTCCCGGATAGGTCACGAGCCCCGCCCGGATCGGGTGGCTGAGGTCGACGATGCGGGTCGGGGACGCGGCATCCGTCCCCCGCGCAGCGGTCGTGCCTCGGCTGCCACGATGCGGCTCCTCCACCACGCGGACGTCCCGAAGGGCGACCTCGTCGACAAGGGCGAGGCCGAGGTGCTGCACGAGCAGGCGGCCGATCTCGGGCTCGGGCACGTCGGCGGCGGGCAGGTCGAGGCGGAACCCGGTGCCCGACAGCCCTCCCCCGTTGGCGAAGCGGAGGTCGAAGTCGAAATGGGCGCGGTAGTCGGGCATGCGGGCGAGCCTACGGCCGGCGCCGCGCTCGCGAACGGAGGAGAAGCGACGAGCGGAGGAGGAATCCTGCCGAATCGGTCCTCCGCTCGTGTGATCCCCTCCGCTCGCGTCGCAGTCTCAGTGGCGCGTCGGGCGGTAGAGAAGCTCCTTGGTGCCGCCGTCGAACGTGCGCTCGTCGACGAGCTCGAGGTCGAAGTCCTCGGCGCCGGCGAAGACGGGATCCGAGCCGGTCCGGCCCGACAGCACCGGGAAGACCGTGAGCTGGATGCGGTCGACGAGGCCCGCCGCCAGCAGGGCGCGATTGAGCGAGAGGCTCCCGTGCGAGCGGAGCGGCACGGGCGAAGAGCGCTTCAGCCCGGCCACGACGTCGACGGCGTCGCCGCGCTCGAGCACGGCATCCGGCCAGTCGAGGGGGTCGGCGAGGGAGTTCGACACGACGGTCGTCGGCATCGACCGCATCCGGGCGTTGATCGCGTCGTCGGTCTTGGGCCCCTCCGAGACCGCGCCGAGGTAGTGCACGAACTCTCGGTACGTGGTCGCGCCGAGCACGAGCCGCTGCTCCTCCTCGTACTGGGCCTGGCGCCGGGCGAGGAACTCCGGCCCCTGCTTGCCCCAGTACCCACCCCAGTCGCCGTCGGCGCTGAACGAGCCGAAGCCGTCGAGGGTCGAGAGGACGTCCCAGGTGTAGATGGCGCTCATGGCGCTCCGTTCCCTCAGGGGCGCACGAACAGATAGCCGCGCTCGTCGTCGAAGCCGCCGATCGCGAGGCCGTCGGACAGGTGGCCGAGGATCTCGTCGCGCACGCGCAGGCGCCAGGCCGCGGCATCCGCCCGATCGCTCCTGCGGAGCGCCTCGATGTCGTGCGGCACGACGACCGACGCGACCACGCGCTCGTCGTCGGGAGTCGGCACGGGCGGCGCGGCGAGCGCCCACGACACCATGATGCGATCCGTCTGATCGCCGCGGTTGATCCCGTCGTCCATCGCGCCGTAGTGGTTCGGCAGGTACTCGGTCACGCGGGTGCCCAGTGTGCGCAGGTTGAAGTGGGCGTTGCGGGCGACGAGCGGGTCGAAGGTCCACGTGATGTGGCCGACGTCGCGCGCGAGCGCCCACTCGCGCTGGTGCTGCTTGAGCAGGCGCCCGAGCCCTCGGCTCTGCAACCCGGGCAGCACCCCCGTGATGTGGCTGTGCATCGAGCGCGCCGCGGGCGCGGCGAAGAAGGCGACGGATGCCCCGACCATGCGGTCGTCGTCGTACAGGCCGACCGCGTAGTTGCCCGAGTGCGCGAGAGCCCTCAGGAGGTTGGGCGGCATGCCGCCCCGGTCGCCGCCCCATACGTCGGCGAGCACCTGCGACGCGGTGTGGACCTCGTCGACGGTGTCGAGGGAGCGGATGTCGATGCCCGGCGGCGTCTCGGAATCGGCCATGTCGCTCACGCTACTCCCGCCTCGCCCGCCCGCGGCACGGTTAGCCTGGACGGATGGCTGCACGGGATGAGGACGCACGGAGGAGACTCACCCGGATGCCTCGTCAGGGCGCCATCGTCGCGGTCCTGGCCATCGCGGGCCTGGCGTCGTCGTTCATGTTCACGCTGGTGGTGCCGATCCAGTCGAAGCTGCCCGAGCTGCTCGATGCCAGCCGCGAGGACACCGCGTGGGTCGTGACCTCGACGCTGCTGGCCGCCGCGATCATCACCCCGATCTCGGGTCGGCTGGGCGACATGTACGGCAAGCGGCGCATCGTTCTCGTGCTGCTGGCGCTGCTCGTCGTCGGGTCGGTCATCGCGGCGCTCTCGCCCGGCATCGTCGGCATCATCGTGGGCCGCACGCTGCAAGGTGCGGTCGTCGGCGTGGTGCCGCTGGGCATCTCGATCCTGCGCGATGTGCTGCACGAGAACCGCGTCGACACCGCGATCGCCCTCATCAGCGCGACGCTCGGCGTGGGCGGGGCGCTGGGCCTGCCGATCAGCGCCTTCATCACCGAGCGCAGCGACTGGCACGTGCTCTTCTGGGTCGCCGCGGGTCTCGGCGCCGTGGTGTTCGCGCTCGTGCTGTGGATCGTGCCGGTGAGCGTCCTGCGCACCGCCGGACGCTTCGACTTCGTGGGCGCCGCGGGGCTCAGCCTGGGCCTGCTCGGCATCCTGCTGGCGATCTCGCGCGGGAACGAGTGGGGCTGGACCTCTGCCCCCGTGCTCGCGCTGGGCATCGGCGGCCTGCTGGTGCTGCTGGCGTGGGGCTGGTTCGAGCTGCGCATCGCCGAGCCGCTCCTCGACCTGCGGGTGGCGGCTCGCCGTCCGGTGCTGCTGACGAACGTCGCGTCGATCGCGATGGGCTTCTCGCTGTTCGCGTCGAACGTGTCGTACCCGCAGATGCTGGAGCTGCCCGTCGCCACGGGCGGCTTCGGGCTGTCGCTGCTCGCCGCGAGCCTCGTGGTCATGCCCGCGGGCATCGTGATGATGGTGCTCTCGCCGTTCTCGGGCCGCATGGCACGCACGGTCGGGCCCAAGCTCCTCCTCGTGCTCGGCGCGATCTCGCTGATCCTCGCCTACGGCTTCACGCTCCTCTTCTCGTCGGAGGTGTGGCACCTCGTCGCGGCGAACTTCCTCATCGGCGCGGGCATCGGTTTCGGCTACGCCGCCATGCCGATGCTCATCATGCGCTCGGTGCCGCAGTCCGAGACCGGCGCGTCGAACGGCCTCAACGCCCTGTTCCGCTCGCTCGGCACGAGCACCGCGGCAGCCGTGGTGGGCGCCGTGCTCGCGACCTACACGGTGACGTACCAGGGCACGCCCGTGCCCTCGCCCGCGGCGTTCCAGCTGTCGTTCGTGCTCGGCGGCGTCGCCGCGGTGATCGCCCTCGTGGTGGCGCTGTTCATCCCGCGGCATCGCTCGGCCGCGGAGCGTCACCCGTCGCTGCCGGAGTGAGCCCCCTGACGCGCGCGGCGACCGCCCGCTAGCCTGACGTCATCCACCGGGGGCGGCGACGCGAGCCATCATGGATCAGCGCGATCGCGGGCTGGCTGGCCGGCTTCTACAACCCCGAGGACGAGGTGCCGTACTTCACTATCCTCGGCTTCATCGCGATCGGTCTCGGCATCGCGCTGTTCTTCTGCGTCAAGCCGGTGCTCACGCTGATGAGGGGCGTGCGATAGCGCACGCCCCTCGACACAGCTCGGCGGGTGTCAGACCCGGTCGTCGCCCTCCGAGTACGGAGCCGCGGGGTACGACGGCGTCGGGGCGCCCGCCGTGAGGCCGGAGTCCCGCTCGCTGACGCCGTCGTGGACCTCGCCGCGCCAGCCGCCTGTCTCGCGTCCGCGCTCCTCGATGAAGGACTCGAAGCGCTTGAGGTCGGCGGCCGCCTGGCGCTCATCGAGGTCGAGCGCCGCGCCCACCTTCTCGACGAAGGTCTCGGGAAGCCACATCATCTCGAGGTCGACGTGGGTGCGGCCATCCTGACCGGGCGTGAAGGCGACGCGTCCGGTGTGGGACTTGCCATCGACGCTGGCCCACGCGATGAGCTGGTCGGGCACCTGTTCGGTGATCTCGGCCTCGAACTCGCGTCGCACCCCGCCGACGCTGACGACCCAGCGGGTGCGGGTGTCGTCGAGCTGGGTGACCTCCTTCACCGCGTGCAGGAAGTGGGGGAACGACTCGAACTGCGTCCACTGGTTGTAGACGGCCCGGATGGGGGCGTCGACGTCGATATCGGCGTGCATCGTGCTGGTCTTCACCATGATTCCTCCGAAGGTCTGTTGGGGTCGAACCACCGTACGCACGGCACCTGCGGCACCCGAGGGGCTTGACGATCTCGGAGCCAGCGTCTATCCCGCGCGTCGGTCGCCCTGCATGCGCCTTCCCGCGAGCACCAGCCCCGCGACCCCGATCGCTGTGGCGACGACCATCGCCGAGGCCGACACCGCGGTGGTCGCCGTGGGCGTCGTGTCTCCTCCCGTCAGCCCGCCCACCCACGGGCCCACGGCGATGCCGATGTTGAAGAGCACCACGATGCCCGCGCTCGCGAGCGTGCGGGTGCGCTCGGTCGAGACCCGCATCAGGGTGGTCTGCAGCAGGGGGAACATCGCGCCGAGCGCGAAGCCCCACGCGACCAGTGCGCCCACGACGACCGCCGCCGACGAGGCGGCCACGGTCAGCACCGCGAACACCGCGGCGAAGAGCACCAGGATGCCGGTGAGCGACGCCCGCGGGAACCGGTCTGCGAGGAACCCGGCCACCGCGACCCCGACGATCCCCGCTGCGCCGTAGACGAACAGCAGCGCCGCCGCCCACTCCGCCTCGATCGACGCCGAGATCTCGAGGTACGGACGGATGTAGGTGAACGACGCGAACTGCGCGATCGCGATGAGGATCGCGGCGAGCCCGAAGGCGGCGAGCGCGGGCAGCGACGGGTCCCGCCAGAATCCGCGGTCGCGGTCGGTCGAGGCCGGCCTCGGCGTGAAGTGAGAGGGCATGTCGCGCACCACCGCGGCGGCGACGGCGAGCGCGATGGAGGCGAGGATCACGAACGTCGGGCGCCATCCCCAGGCCTGCGCCAGGAGGGCCGCGAGCGGCAGGCCGACGACCGTGGCGGCCGTGCCCCCGGCGGTCACGACGGCGAGCCCGCGGCCGAGGTGCGAAGGGCTCAGCAGCGCGGTCGCGTAGACGATGACGACCGACCAGAACACGCCGTGCGCCACCGCCGCGGCCACACGCGTGCCGACGACCACCTCGTACGTGGGCGCGAGGGCTGTGGCGACGTTGGCGAGGGCGAATGCCGCGAGAGAGCCCGCCACGACCAGCCGCCGGTCGAAGCGCACCGTCGCCCGCGCGAGCGGGATGCTCGTGAGGATGACGGTCGCCGCCCACACCGAGATGAGCAGGCCGGTCTGGACCGGCGAGACGCCGAGGTCGGCCGACATCTCGGGCATGAGCCCGGCGGGCAGCGACTCGGCGGTCACGGTGACGAAGACCCCGAGACCCAGGGTCGTGAGGGCGCGCAGGGGGAACCGCGTCGCGGAATCGGATGCCGGAACCGGCGTCGTTGAGATCGTCATGTCTCGACGCTAAACTCTGACATTAATGTCAATGTCAAGCATTCGAGGAGAAGTCGGATGAAGATCGGCGAACTGTCCGAGCGCACCGGCATCCCGACGCGGATGCTGCGGTACTACGAGCAGCAGGAACTGCTCGATTCGGAGCGGTCGGCGAACGGCTACCGCTCGTATGACGAGGCCCACGTGGAGCGCGCCGCGCGCGTGCGGGGGCTCATCCAGTCCGGGCTCTCGACGCGCATGACCAAGGTCGTGCTCGACCTCGAGCGCCAGTGCGCCCTCGAGACCCCGCCGGTCTGCACGCGCGCCCTCGCCGAGGAGCTCGCCCAGGAGCTCGTCGCGCTGGAGGAGAGGCTGGCGTGCCTCACGAGGAGCCGCGACGCGGTCGCGCTCTACCTCGAGCGCAGCGCGCACGGCGACCTCGTGCCTTCTGAGAACCGTCTTCGTCGCCCCGCCTAGCGTGGATGCATGCAGATGAATCCACCGTCGCGGCACGCGACGCGCGAGCGCGGGCCGACAGGGCAGAATCGACGTATGGCCGCCCACAGCCCGCACCTCCTGCCCGATCACGCCTGCCTCATCGTCCACGGCAGCGACCGGCCCGGGATCGTCGCCGCCGTATCGGCCCTCATCACACGCAACCAGGGCAACATCGTCGCGTTCGACCAGTACTCCGACGACCCGACCGGGGGCGCGTACTTCCAACGCGTCGTGTTCCACCGACCCGACCTCGCCGCCGCTCTTCCCGGGATCGAGGCGGACCTCGCCGCGACGCTCGGCGAGGGGTTCGACCTCGAATGGACGATCACCGACCAGTCGGTGCCCAAACGCATGGCGATCCTCGCGTCGAAGCAGGACCACTGCCTGCTCGACCTGCTGTGGCGTCACCGCCGGGGCGACCTGCCCGTGACGATCCCGATGGTGGTCTCCAACCACACCACCGCGGCCGACGACGTCCGCTCGTTCGGCGTCCCGTTCTTCCACGTGCCCTCGACGCCTGGGCCCGACAAATCCGCGTCCGAGGCCGAGATCCTCAAGCTCCTGGTCGGCAACGTCGACTTCGTCGTGCTCGCGCGCTACATGCAGATCCTGTCGTCGGACTTCCTCGAGCGGCTCGGGGTGCCGGTGATCAACATCCACCACTCGTTCCTGCCCGCGTTCATCGGGGCGGAGCCGTACAAGAAGGCCAAGGAACGCGGCGTGAAGCTCATCGGAGCGACGTCGCACTACGTCACCGACGACCTCGACGAGGGGCCGATCATCGACCAGGACACGATCCGCGTCACCCACGCCGATTCGGTGGCCGAGCTCGCGCGGCGCGGCGCCGACGTGGAGCGCCAGGTGCTGTCGCGCGCGGTGCTGTGGCACGCGCAGGACCGCGTGATCCGCCACGGCAATCACACGATCGTGTTCTGACGCGGCCCGGCGCACTTCGTCTCGCTCAGCGCGGTGACGCGAACGCATCGAGGAACCGGTCGCGGAAGGCATCCATCCGCCAGACCGGGGCGGAGGCGGAGGGGTGCACGCCCTCGTCCCAGCCCCATGCCTCGATCGCGTCGAAGACGGCCGCGTCCTTCGCGATGATCGTGACCGGCACCTCGGGGCCGGCATCCGCTCCGCTGACGATGCGCGCGGGCTGGTGGTCGCCGAGCAGGATGAGCACCAGGTCGGGCTGGTCGAAGGTCTCGAGGTACGAGAAGGTCGCGGCGAGCGAGTACTCGATGGACTCGGCGTAGAGCTCGCGGACCCGGTCGGGGTCGCCCCAGACCGCGGCAGCCGATTCTCCGGATGCCGCCTGGGCGGCGAATCCCGAGCCGTCGCCCAGCTCCGCCCAGTCCACCAGGCGGGGCAGCGGCGTCCACGGGGTGTGCGACGAGACGAGGTCGACTTCGGCCATCAGGGGTCCCGGCGCGTCGGCGGCGCGGTCGTGGAACGCCATCCAGGTGAACTGATCGGGCATGCGCGCGTAGCCGAAGACCGGGCCGCGGTAGCCCATGCTGCGCGAGTCGACCACCGCGTCGTAGCCGTAGAAGTCCTCGCCCGCGTCCCACGCGCGGGTGTTCGACGGAACCACCGCCATGGTGTGCCAGCCGGCGTCGCCGAAGGCGCGCGCCAGCGTCAGCCGCTCCCCCGACGTCAGCCGGTCGTACTTCCTCGGCGAGTCGACCCACACGCCGCTGTGCAGGGTGGAGTGCGCGAGCCAGCTGACGCCTCCGAACGTCGGCGACGTGAGGAACGCGCTGCGTGCGGAGTAGCCCGCGGCCGAGAGCGCGGCTCCGCCGTCGTCGAGCGTGCGCGCGATGCCGTCGGTGAACCCCGCGGGCTCGACCGCCACGCGGCCGTAGCTCTCGACGAACGCGATGACGACGTCCTTGCCGGCGAGGCCCGCCAGTTGCGATCGCGCGGGCGTGCCGGCCAGCGGGTCGGACGCCACGGCCCGATCGAAGGCGCGCTGCTCCTCGACGCTGTCGATCGCGCGCGACGTCGTCGCCGCGAGCGCATCGGCGACGCGGGATGCCGCCACCGGCGCACTCGGCGCGAGCTGCGTGCCCGCGAGCGCGAGCACGATCCATGCGACCACCACGACGACCAGCGCCTCGCGCCCCCGCCGGCCTGCTCCGCCGACGACGCGGCCGACCCGCATAGCCGCGGCCGCGAGGGCCACCCCGATCGCCGCCGCGAGCACGACGACGAGCCCGAGCACCGCCGCGGCGCCGACCGGACCGAGCGTGTCGCCGACGACCCCGTACACGTTGATGAGCGCGCCGCCGTCCTCGGCGGGGTTGAACGGGCGGTCGATGGTCGCCAGGAACGCGCGATCCAGCGCCGCGGCGACCATGGCGGCCACCACGACGACCGCGAACACCGCGGCGACGGTCCGCCGGGCCGACGTCCGCACGAAGGCGACGAGCAGCAGGGTCACCACGAGCGCCTCCGCGGGAAGGCCCACCGCGGCCGCGGCACCGGCCGCGAGCGCGCCGGGCACGAGCGGCGCCACCACGACGACCGCGACGGCGAGCAGCGTCAGGATCGTGCCGCGGTGGCCGCCGTCGTCGCCGAGGGTGCGGTCACCCCGAGCGGCCACGATCCGCGCCATCCGCCTCGAACCGCTCCGACAGCGCGTACCGCAGCAGCACCACGTCGCCGATGGGCCGCGCGTCGACGAGGTGCGCGCGACGGGTCGGCGTCCACGGGAACGCGCCCGCCTCGACGAACCGCGGCGCACGCGCCTCGCCGACGAAGAACGGGGCGATCACGAGCTGCAGCTCGTCGGCGATGTCCTCGCGCAGGAACTGGGTGTGCGTGCGGCCGCCGCCCTCGACCATGAGCCGGCGGACGCCTCGCGCGCCGAGGTCGTCGACCAGGTCGCGCATCGTGACGCGGTCGGCGAGGCCGACGACGGTCGCGACCCCGCCCAGCGCCCTGCCGATGCGCTCGGCCTCGCCTCGCGGGCAGTAGACGAGCTTGTCCACCTCGCCGACCGCGAAGAAGGCCGACTCCGGCGGCAGATCCCCGCTGGCGGTGACGGTCACCTTGCACGGCGAGTCGCGGCGCCCGCGATCGAGGCGCTGCTCCCGGCGGTCGGCGCTGCGCACGAGCAGCCTCGGGTTGTCGCGGCGCACGGTCGACGCGCCGACCATGATCGCGTCGCTGTCGGCGCGCAGCTGGTCGACGCGGTCGAAATCCTCGGCGTTCGACATCGGCAGGCGGCTCGGCGCCTCGCTGTCGAGGTAGCCGTCGATCGACATCGCGCAGCTGAGCACGACGTACGGCCGGGTCACGGCATGCCTCCCCCATCCGATCCGCCTCGACGACGGAGAGCGGATGCTGCGACCACGGCCGCGCCGGGAGCGAGGGCGATCATCGCCAGCACGCCGTATGCGGTGGCCACGGTGATCCCGAGTGCGGCGCCGAGGCCTGCGGCCGCGAAGGCTCCGGCCGCGGCGCCCTCGCGCGGTCCCCATCCGCCGACGCTCAGCGGGATCGCCGAGGCGAGCACGGCGACGACGGCCGCGCCGAGCAGACGCTCCGGCGCCGCGTCGACGCCCACGGCGGCGCAGGCGACGAGGAAAGTGGCCACGTGCGCGGTCACGACGACGACCGAGGCCGCGACGATGCGCAGTGCGAGGCCGGGCGAGCCGAACGCCCTGCCGAGGATGAGCGCCTCGCGCCGCGCGACTCCGCGCACGCGGCGGCTCACGAGCGAGACCGCCCCGCCGGCGACCAGGATCAGCGCCGCGACGAGCGCCGGCACCGCGACGGCCGCGTCGACGACGAAGCCGATCGCCACGAGCACGGCCGCCGCGAGCACGAGCTGCACCGTCTGCCCTGCGGCGCGCTCGGCGGCGACCGCGCGAGCGGCCTGCGCGACCTGATCGACGCTGCGCCCGTGCACGACCGCGCGATGCACGTCGCCCACGACCCCGCCGGGCAGCACGGTGTTGAGGAACTGCGAGCGGTAGTACGCGGCGATGGCGTCGCGCCAGCCCAGCGCGAGCCCCAGCCGCGCGGAGAGGATCCGCCAGCGCCAGGCGGCCGCGACCGTGGCGACGGCGGCGAGCACGAGTGCCGCCGCGGCGGACGGCGCCGACACGGACCCCAGCCCGCGTATGAACGGCTCGGCGCCGACGGTCGCCGCGATCGCGGCGAGGATCGCCACGCCGGCGCCTGCCCGCACCCATGGCCGCCACCGCCGTCGGGTGATGGCCGGGCTGCTTGCGCCGCCTCGCGCGCCGACGCTCACGACGGCCACGCGAGCACATCCTCGTGGTGCACGACGACCCGCAGATCGCCGGCGGTGAGCTGCGCCGAGCGGGTGCGCGCGTACTCGACGGCCCACTCCCGCAACGCGGGGCGCTCCTCGACGGCGGCGGCGAGCCACCCGTCGAGCCACTGCGCGATCAGCGAGCGCTGCGCGGGACCGAGTCGCCACGGCGCGTCGGTGGCGCGCACCGCCCACCCGGCGGCGCGGAACATCCCGGCGACGACCGCGGGGGCGTCGGGTCCGAGCAGCCGCCGTCCGTCCACGGTGCGTCGCTGGTGGTCGTCGAACGCCGCCTGGAAGACACGGTCGCCGGGGTCGACGGGATCGAGCGCGACGCGTCCGGTGACCGACAGCGCGAAGAGCGTCGGCGCCCCGGCGTCGACGCACGCGCGCACGATCGCCTCGACCTCATCGGCGGAGAGCACGTCGAGCAGCGCCGACGCGGTCACGAGGGATGCCCCGTGCAGATCGCGCGGGCGCAGGTGCCCGAGCTCTGCCACCCGCGTCTCCACGGCGACCGCGGCTCCGTCCGCGTCGTGGGCGGACTCGCGCGCGGCGTGGGCGAGCAGGGCGGGGTTCCAGTCGTGCAGCACCCACGTCTGGGGTCCGGGCAGAAGCGGCGCCAGCCAGCGCATCATCGATCCGGTGCCGCTGCCCAGGTCGTGCACCGTGATCGGCGGCCGCATCAGCCGGGCGGCGCGCCGGGCGAGCGCCGTCGATCTGGCGGCAGCGTCGGCCGGGGCCCGCAGGGTGAGCCAGTCCGCCGACACGGGGATCACGACGCTCATGACAGACCTGCGAGCGCCTCGTGGACGGAGCGGGCGGTGTCGCTCCAGCGGGGCCGGTCCGGCGCTGCGCGGCGTGCCGCACGCGTGAGACGCGCCCGCAGAGCCCGGTCTTCGAGCCACTGCCGCAGCGCCGCGCCCAGCGCCCCGGCGTCGCCCGGCGGCAGGAGGATCGTTGCCTCCGCCGGCCGGGCCGCCTCGGGGATGCCGCCGGCGAGACTCGCGATCACCGGGATGCCGCGCCGCAGCGCCTCACCCACGGCGATGCCGTAGCTCTCGGTGCGCGACGGCGCGACGAGCACGTCCGTGCGGGCGTACACGGCCCCGAGTCCGTCCTCGTCGAGCACGCCGGTCCACGCGATGCGGTCCGCGACGCCCGCGCGCGCGGCCGCCGAAGCGAGCCCGTGGGCGAACGGGGGATCGGCGACGAGCGATCCGGCGATCGTGCACTGCCAGCTGGCGCCGGGATCGAGCCCCGCGAGCGCCTCGACCAGCGTGTCCTGGCCCTTGTGTGGTGCGACCACGCCGACGCACAGCAGCGAACCCCCCGTCGACGTGCCCTGCGCGGTCGGCGCCTCGTCGGCTCCGGGGGGCGCGACCGCGATGCGTCCTGCCGTGCCGAGTCCCCGCCGTGCGAGTTCATCGCGCAACCAGCCGCTCACGGCGATGATGCGCTGCGCGCGGGGCAGCGCCGCTCGCTCGCCCGCGACCGCCGCGGGGTCGGCCCCGTCGAAAGCAGCGGCGAGCATGTGGACCAGGGCGACGATCCGCAGCCGGCGTGACGCGGCGACGACGGCGTCGGGCGCCTCGATCGCGACCAGCCCGTCGACGAGGGCGACCGCCCCGTCCGGCAGATCGCGAAAGGGATCGGCCGGGGACACGACATCCGTCCCCGCTTTCACGATGCGCACGTCCCAGCCCAGGTCGCGCAGCCCGTCGGCCACACGTCGATCGAAGACGTTGCCGCCGCTCACGCGCTGCGGGTCGTCGATCCCGTCGGGAACGACGAACCACACGATCGGGGGCGCGTGGGTCACAGCGACACCTCGTACGAGGCCCGCGCGATGTGCGACTC
The DNA here is from genome assembly GCF_054824025.1 of Microbacterium sp. HJ5. Lineage (NCBI taxonomy): Bacteria > Bacillati > Actinomycetota > Actinomycetes > Micrococcales > Microbacteriaceae > Microbacterium > Microbacterium sp. HJ5. The sequence goes on along the minus strand of NZ_JSYE01000009.1, from coordinate 92,902 downwards.
GCGCAGCGTGACCTCGATGCCCGACAGACTGCCGCCTCCGAGAGTCCCCTCGCCCGCTGCGGCGACCAGGCGGTCGGCGACGAACCGGCAGAGGCGCTCGGTCGTCGTGTTCACGCCCGCGAACTCCGGCTCGTCGTCGAGATTGCGGTACGACAGCTGCGACAGGATGCCGCGCAGCGCGTCGCCGGCTCGGCCGATGTCGACCACGACGCCGTCGGCGTCGAGGTCGGCGGCGCGGAAGGTCGCGTCGACGACGTACGTCGCCCCGTGCAGGCGCTGCGCCGGCCCGAAGGTCTCGCCCGCGAGGCTGTGCGCGATCATCATGTGGTCGCGGACGGTGACGGAGAAGGTCATGCGGAGCCCGTCCAATCGATCGTGTGACAGATGCCCGGGGAGGTACCTGCGGTGATCCCGGTCATGACGGCCGGAAGGTCGCGCCACGAGGAGTCGCCGGTGAGCAGGCGATCGAAGCCGCGGTCGCGGAGCAGTTCCAGAGCGAGGGCAAGCCGGTCGCCCGTGGACCGGGTCGCACGTCGCGGGCGCGAGACCATCCCGACCTGACTCGACCGGATCGTGAGCCGCCGGGAGTGGAAGTCGCCGCCCAGCCGCAGACTCACCGCATGGTCGCCGAACCAGCTCGCCTCGACCACGACCCCTTCGACCGCGGCCGTGTCGATCGCGAGCTGCAGCCCCTCGCCGGCGCCGCTGGTGTCGATGACGAGGTCGCGATCGCGCGGTGCGTCATCGGGGAGGGCGAAGGTCAGACCGAGCTCGTCGCACACGGCCGACTTGGCGGGATCCGCGTCGACCACCGTGAGCTCGAGACCGGGGATGCCGCGTGCCAGCCGGGCCACGGCGCAGCCGATCATCCCCGCGCCGATCACCGTCATGCGGTCGCCGACGAGGGGTGCGGCATCCCACAGGATGTTGACCGCGGTCTCGACGGCTCCGGCGAGCACGGCGCGTCGCGGCGGCACGTCCTCCGGCACCGGCGTCACGGCAGAGCCGGGCACGACGTAGACCGACTGGTGCGGGTACAGGGCGAACACCGTGCGCCCCACGAGGTCGGCGGGCCCCCGCTCGACGACGCCCACGTTCAGGTACCCGTACTTCACCGGCCCGGGGAAGTCGCCCTCCTGGAACGGCGCACGCATGCGCTGCCGTTCGCCGGTGGGCACCCCTCCGCGGAACACGACCGACTCCGTGCCCCGGCTCACACCCGTGAACAGCGTGCGGACGAGCACCTCGCCGTCGTCGGGCTCGTCCACGACCGCGTCCCGCAGAGACCCCCGGCCGGGGGCCTCGACCCAGAACGCGGTGGCCCTCATCGCGCGACCGACCCGCCGGATTGAACCCCGCACCGCCCCGCCGACGTGTCACAGGTGGTATCCATGACGGAGAAACGGAGCCGCGTATGCCCCAGGTTCATCTCGCTCCGCTCCTGTCGGTCGCGGCGGGGACGCTCGGCCTGTTCGCGGTCGACCGGATCTCCCCGCTCTCCGCGGCCGGATGGACCGCCGGATTGGTCTACCTTCTCGTGTCGAACGCGCTGTTCGCCAGGGGGTTGCACCGCGCGGCGATGACGAAGGTCGGCTGGGGCAACGCGGCGACGGCGACGCGTTCGACGCTCGTCGGCATCGTCACCGCTCTCGTGATGTCGTCGTTCGGCGCGTCCGTGTCGGTGCCGCTGCTCACGGTGCTCGCGAGCATCGCCCTGGCGCTCGATGCCGTCGACGGCTGGCTCGCCCGGCTCACGCACGGCGAGACCGAGCTCGGGGCGCAGTTCGACATGGAGGTCGACGCCTTCCTGCTGCTCGTGATGAGCGCGTACGTCGCGCCCGCGCTGGGCTGGTGGGTGATCGTCATCGGGATGCTGCGCTACGCGTTCGTCGTCGCGGGATGGCTGATGCCGTGGATGCGCGCGACCCTGCCGCCGCGGTACTGGCGGAAGGTGGTGACGGCTGTCGCGGGGATCGCGCTCGTGGCCGCGGCATCCGCTCTCCTGCCGCTGTGGGCGGCCACTGCGGTGACACTCGTCGCCCTCGGTCTGCTGCTGGAGTCGTTCGGAAGGGATGTGGTGTGGCTCGCCGCCCGGCGGGTCACCGTGACCACCCGCATCGCCGCGGGTCGGCGAAGGAATGGAGTGAGCACATGAACGAAGGCGACCGTCGGGGCCTGTGGGCTCTGCGGATACTGAGCGCCGTCCTCCTGCTGGCGGCCGGTGGCATCCATCTGTACCTGGTGTTCAACGGCGTCGGCGGGCTGCTCGGCGTGCTGTTCGTCCTCAACGGCATCGCCGGGATCGTGCTGGCGATCGCGATGGTCGCGCTGCGCGGCCGATGGCTGCAGCTCGCGACGGTGCTGAGCCTGCTCTTCATGATCGCGTCGCTCGGCGCGCTGCTTCTCGCGCTCACGGTGGGGCTGTTCGGCATCACCGAGACGTGGGACTTCATGCTCGTGCCCGAGACCGTCATCGTCGAGTCGATCGGCGTCGTGGTGCTCGCCGCGACGACGATCGCGGTGCTGCGCCGACCGCGGGAGTGAGGGCGCTCTTCACACCTGGCCGGCGTGACCCCGCCCACCGGGTCGCCCGTGAGACGATGCAGAGGATGGACACCGCCACCCTCGACGAGCTTCGCGCGCTGCGAGCGCGCGCGTACGGTCCTTCCGCCGACATCGAGCACGATCCGGTGGCGCTGCGGCGATTGCAGGAGCTCGAGGCGCAGCGGGAGGCGGGTGCGGTAGCGACGCCGGCCCCGGCACCCCCTCCGGCCCCGGCGCCCGCTGCGGCCCCGGTGACCGTCGAGGCTCAGGCCCAGGCTCCTGCGGAGGCCCCCGTCGAGTCGCCGCCGCAGACCCCGACCGCGTCGGCGGTGGAGGCGTCCGCCGAGCAGCCGGGCGCGGACGGCGCCGATGCCGACCCGCCCGTGTCTGCACGTCGACGACCACGGCGCCTCGGACTGTGGTGGGGGCTGTCGCTCGTGGCCGCGGCGGCGCTGGCCGCCAGCGCGACCTACGCCGTGACTCGCGTGCTGCCCGTCTCGGTGTCGAGCGGGGCAGAGCAGATCGCCACGCTCGAGCCCATCTCGACGGCACCCGCCCTGCCGAGCGGCTGGTTCGGCATCGGCCCGAGTTCGGCCGCCTACGAGTTCTACGGCCTGACGCTCTTCCAGACCTCGTCCGGCGTCATGGGCACACCTGGCAGCGACTGCTTCGCCGCCATCCCGACGGCGCAGCTGCCCGAAGAAGACGCCGACCCGAACAGCTGGAGCTTCACGGGGAACGTCTACTCGGGCTGCCGGGTCGGCGACTTCCCCGCCACCGTCCAGATGCCCGTCGACACCAGCGCCCCGAAAGACCTGAGCGATCGCTACCCGATCGGCAGCGCCCTCCAGTTCGTCCTCGTCGACGGCAGGGTCGGGGTCTTCCTCGACCTGGAGTGAGTCCGCGCGGCCCGTAGGCCCCGCCCTCTGGACGGTGTCACCGGGCGGCGATACTGTCGCGATGTCGCCACGACCCACGACGGAAGCGGTGCTGACATCGACGGAACGACTGCCGCGCGAGCCCTGCCCACGCCGCGCCGCGTGCAGGGCACCTATTACACGCTCATGCTCGGCAACACCCTCGCGGCATCCTTCATCTGGGGCGTCAACACGCTGTTCCTGCTCGACGCAGGTCTGACGAATCTCGAGGCGTTCTCGGCGAACGCGTTCTTCACGGCCGGGATGCTGATCTTCGAGATCCCCACCGGTGTGGTGGCCGACACCGTGGGCCGCCGGGTGTCGTACCTGCTCGGCACGATCACCCTCGCCGTCACGACGGTCATGTACTGGCTGCTGTGGGTGTGGGAGTCGCCCTTCTGGGCGTGGGCGATCGTGTCCGTGCTGCTCGGCCTGGGTTTCACGTTCTTCTCGGGCGCGGTCGACGCCTGGCTCGTCGACGCGCTCAAGGCGACCGGCTACAAGGGCAGCCTCGAGACCGTCTTCGGCCGCGCGCAGATCGTGGGCGGCGTCGCGATGCTCTCGGGCTCGGTGCTCGGCGGCGTCATCGCGCAGGCCACGAATCTCGGCGTGCCGTTCGTCGTCCGCGGGGCGATCCTGCTGCTGATGTTCGTCGTCGCCGCCGTACTGATGCGCGACCTCGGCTTCACCCCCGACCGCAGCCAAGGGCCGCTGCGCGCGACCCGGACGGTGTTCAAGGCATCCGTCCGCTACGGGTTGGGTGATCCGCCGGTGCGGTGGCTCATGCTGGCGAGCCCCTTCACCGCCGGCGTCGGCATCTACGTCTTCTACGCGCTGCAGCCCTATCTGCTCGAGCTGTGGGGCGACGAGGAGGCGTACTCGATCGCCGGTCTCGCCGCCGCACTGCTGTCGGGCGCCGCGATCCTCGGCGGCGCGCTTGCACCCCGAGTGCGCAAGCTGTTCCGCCGCCGCACATCGGCGATCCTGCTGGCGACGATCTCGAGCGTCGTCGTGCTGCTCGGCCTCGGCCTCGTGCAGAACTTCTGGGTCGCCGTCGTGCTCATCGCGCTGTGGGGCATCGCCTCGTCGATCGACGACCCCGTGCACCGGGCCTACCTCAACGACATGATCCCCTCGAAGCAGCGAGCGACCGTCTTGTCCTTCGACTCGCTGTTGGGCTCGGGCGGCGGGGTCGTCTTCCAGCCCGTCCTCGGTCGAGTGGCGGATGTCGGCGGGTACGGCACCTCGCTGATCTGGAGCGGTGTCATCTCGGCCCTCGCGATTCCGTTCGTGCTGCTCAGCCGCGCGCAGAACGCGCCCGCCGACACCGCGCACGAGGTCACGTCCGAGGCGGAGCCCGAGGCTGAGCCGCAGCCGTAGTCGGGGGCTCATGCGGGCCGCGGCGAGAACATCGACCAAGTGAAGGGATGCCGATGGGTGAGTCCACCGATGATTCGAACCTGATCTCCGCCGCCGATTTCCATCGGGCACCCGGCGTCTCCGACTGGCGCGTCACGGCGACCGGTCCGCAGGCGGTCTTCACGGCGGACTCTCTCGCGCAGGCTGCGGAGCTGGTCGGCCCGATCGTCGCCGCGGCGGCGGAGGCCGGCGTCCTGCCCGACATCGATCTTCGTCCCGAGGGGATCGTCGTGCGCGTCCCGTACCGCGACCCTGAGGGCATCCCCGCCGCCGCCACGGAGTTCGCCGCCGCGGTGTCGCGTGCGGCCGCCGAGCTCGGGCTGTCGCCCGACCCGTCGCGCGCGCAGGCCATCGGCATCTACGTCGCGCAGCACTCGCAGGCCGACGTGCGGCCGTTCTTCACGGCGGCCCTCGGCTACGAGGACTTCGGCGAGTCGGATGCCGTCGATCCGCTGCGCTGCGGACCGCAGCTGGCCTTCAACCCGATCTCCGGCGACGCGCCGTCGCGAGGCCGGACGCACTTCGACGTCTTCGTACCGGCCGATCAGGCCGAGGCACGCGTCGCTGCGGCGCTCGCCGCCGGCGGCCGGCTCGTCGACGACTCGCACGCACCGGCGTGGTGGTCCCTCGCGTCACCCGACAATCACGGCGTCGACATCGCGTCCTGGACCGACACCTACGGCTGAGCCTGCGTGGCAGTGGCCCGAGCTTCGCGCGCGGGAATCAGCAGCAGGATGCCGAGCAGCAGGCTCACTCCGAGAGCGACCATCTCGCCCACTGCGTCGACGGCCGGCAGGTGGTCGAGATGCAGGGCGTGGTACGCGAAATGGAGGACGCCGAAGACGGTCCAGGCGATGCCGAGGATTCGATAGCCGAGGGCGCTCCGCCAGACCAGACTCCCGATGCTGGCCGCACCGAGCGCGAGATACATGGCCCCGACCTCACGGATGAGGTGCTCGTTGAACGGCCCGTCGACCGACACCCACGATCCGAGCACCCCGGGGAAGGAGTCGTAGAACGAGAGCGGGAAGAAGTACGCCCAGACCCCGACGAAGCCGGCCAGGAGGGCGGAAGCGGCGGCGGCCGCAGCGTGTAGTCGTCTCACATACGGTCCGACGAAGTGGAAGGGCCCAATGTATGCCGCCCGCACTCCCACCCGTTCCGCGCGACGCCGGCCAGGAGTATCTTCAGCCCCAAGACGATCGAAGGCGATCGCCTGGGAATCCGTCGCGTCGCAGCTGGGGGCCCGTTCTTCGCGCGAGTTCATTCGAACCTCATGGGGAGGACCATCATGTCTCGCAAGATCACTTCTTTCCTCGCCGCCCTCGCAGTCGGCGGTCTCGTCTTCGCAGGGGCCGCTCCCGCGAATGCGAGCATCGTGGAGCGCTACACCCTCGACTTCTCCGACAGCGGCGTCTCGGACAACTTCTGCGATGTCGGGCTGCATCCCACCTACACCTACGAGCAGACCGGTTCTGGGATCGTCAGGCTGCGCGGCAAGGACGGCCCGCTGTGGTTCCACGAGAAGCTCAGCTCCGTCACCACCTTCACCTACGAGGGCATGACGGTGACCGACACGCAGGCCAACACCGTCATCAAGGACCAGAAGATCGTCGAGACCGACGAGAACACTCTCGAGATCACCGTGCTGTTCGCCGGCGGCGGGCGACTCGTCGGAAGCGATGGCAAGCTCCTCGCGAAGAACGACGGGCAGATCCGTCTGCTGGTCACGATCGACCTCGCGACCGAGGAAGTCATCAGCGAGGAAGTGGTCTTCGGCTCCACCGGCACCAATTCCAGCTTCTGCGACGCGATTCTGGCGCACTGGGGAGTGGAGCCATGACGCGACCCGCGACGAGCCCACGGTGATGCCGTGGGTGTCATCGAGTTCGAGCTGACGCGGATCGTCTCGGCGAGCATCGAGGCCGTGTTCGCTCGGCTGGTGGGAGACGTCGAAGTCAGGCAGGCCCACGATCGAGGGCTGGCCGTCGTACAGGCTCGACGCGCTTGCGGCGTCTTTCGCCGACTCGAATTCCCCCTCATGACGGAGGCGGCGACGCGGTCGGTCTGCGTAGCCTCGAATCCATGAGCGACAACACCTTCAAGCCGGGCGACGACGTCTTCACACCGGACGCACGGGGCACAGTCATCGACGTCGGCGCCACGCCGTCCGGCAAATGGGTGTTCGGTGTCGAGGACTCCGAAGGCCGGGTCGGCTACTTCACCAGCAAAGCCCTCCGGCCCGCATCGGCCTGACGACACCGACGGAGTGAGTCAGGCGCGGTCACTCTCGCGTGTACGACAGCATCCACGAGTAGATGTCATCGCCCTCGCTTCCGCTGTAGGCCTGATCCCACCCTTCGTGCATGAGGCCGGGATAGATCGACAGCTGGACGCGATCGGGCGTAACGCCGGGGCATCCGCTGATCCCTTCGATCGTGTCGATGCTGCCGGCGGGATTGACCACGTCGTCGAACTCGCCGTGGATGGCCCAGACCGGCACCTCGGCCATCGCGCACCCGCGGTCGGCCCACATCGGCCTACCGTCGCCCGCGACGGGAACCGCCGCAGCGACCTGCTCGTCGCCGTAGAGGCCCAGGTACTCCCACACGCCGAACGCGCCGCACGAGAGGCCGGTGACGTAGACCCGGCTCGGATCGACGTCGTACTCGGCGACGGCGTAGGCGATGAAGTCGCGCAGCTCCCCCGGCGTCGTACAGGGCGACTGCGGCGGATGCCCCGCTTCGTGCTGCAGCTGCATGATGCACGACCCCGGCCAGGGCACCGTTTCGCAGACGCTGCCTCCCGGCACACCGGGCTGCTCGATGTGCTGGGTCGCGAGCACCACGAACGGCCGGTCGAGCGGCCATCCGCCGACGTCGATGAACCGCGCGACGCCGGTGAACAGGAGGGCCTCCAGCCCGGCGGCAGAGCCGTCGCCGTTCTCTCCGTAGCCGTTCGCCGTGATGAGCAGCGGACTCCCGCCCTCGTCGTACGACGGAGGGAGGTACTCGTAGTAACCCATCCCCGCAGCGGTCGTGCCGAGCGGGCGCGGCGTGAGGTAGGACGCCGAGTCCGTGCCCACGATCGGCGCCACGAGCTTGCACAGGTCGGTCTCGAACCCGACGTGCGGCCCGTTCAATCGTGCGTCGATGAACTCGAACGCGTCGGTCTCGACGTCGATGGTGAACGTGATCCGCACGTTGCCGCGGTCGCGCGCGATCACTTCGCCACCGCTCGAGATGACGAACGGCTGTCCGGACTGCTGCGCGATCACCTGATACACCGAGCCCTCGACGGCGGTGATGTGCAGATCCTTCGACAGGTAGCGGCCTGACAGCGTGAAGGTCGCACCCTCGGCGTTGGTCCACGTCTCCGAGAACTGCACGTTCTCATGGACGAGCGCGGGACCTTCGCCCTGCGGGTTGGGGCGCTCCCTGAACCTGCCCGAGACCTGTCCCTCGACCTGCATCGGGTAGCCGCAGTCCCAGGACTCGAAGGAGTACTCCTCCGAGAAGGACCCGGGCGGCTGCCCAGCCGAGGCCGGCGCGGCGCCGAGACCGGCCATCGCGAGCGTCAGCATGAGCGTCGCGGCGACGACGAACGGCCGCGAGTGGGAGCGATTGTGCGTGGTTGAAGCGCGCATGGGACACCACCTTGCATCTGCGATCCCCAAGACTTCGGGCGTCGCTGACAGCGCCCACGCGGCTGCCCTGGCGTTGCTGCGTCGCCTCCCCGGAACAGCCCTCGGCGCTCAGTGTCCTCGCACCCGCGAGGCGCGTCAAGACCACTCGTGTCGTTGTGGCGGACGCGCGCCACGAGTTCGGCCGCAAGCTCCGCGACCTGTCCGCGCGGCGCTGAGCGCAGGACGGAACGCCGCCGACCGGCGGCACACGCATCGATCCATAGAGGTGAGCGCCGGTTTGCGAGCAGCGACGTCGCATCGGCGAGGATGAGAGACGATGCGCACTTCGATCATCCCCCGCCTGCTCGCGTCGAGCGCCCTCGCGGCGGCACTCTGGCTCGTGTTCGCCGTGGTCCGATGGGGCCTCTCGCAGATCCAGAGCGGAGCCGCTCAGCTCGCCCGGCTGATCCCCGAGGTCGTGCCTCCGGTTCTGATGTGGGGCGACAGCGGCGCTTGGGTGATCCTCACGATGGCGGTCGGCGCGATCGCCGTCGCCCTCACGCACGCCCTCGTCACTTCCCTCGCCGGCCGAAGCGACGACGGGATGCTGGTCGCCGCGTGGTTCGCGACTGTCGCCGCCGGCGCGCTGGTGGGGTTCGCGCTCGACCTCGCGAGCGCATGGGGAGCGTTGATCGACTTCGGGCCGCGTGGACTTCTCGTGGGCGAATTCGGTGCGGCCGCGGCATCCGGTGCTCTGTGGGGATCGGCGGTGGGATGGATGCCCGGTCTCGTCGCCGGCGCTCCCGGCCGTGCCGCAGCCGCGGAGCCCCGAACGGTGCGACGCCCGGCGTGGCTCCTGCCCGCTGCGGCGATCGCCCTGGTCGTCGTGCTGGCGACCGGCGTAGCCGCCGACGATGCGCGCACGGCGGCCATCGAAGCTGACGTCGCAGCGCAACAGCAAGCCGAGGCGGACGCGAGCTTCGGCGCCCCGCCGGACCCGGCCGCAGCGGGCGCGCCTGTGCCCGAGATCGCCGGGGCCTCCGTCGAGTTCGACCCGCAGTGGTGCACCCCTGACAAGGCGACCGTCCTCAAGGGCGAGCCCGACGCCGCCACCGGGCACCGCGCCCTGCCGATCCAGTTGATGAACTTCTCGGACGAGCCCTGCGTGATCGAGGGGTACCCGGACATCGCTTTCGGCGACCAGAACCAGCATCTGCTCGCGGTGACGATCGAGCAGGGCGGGTCGTTCATGTCGCAGGATCCCGGTCCCCGACGCATCGAGGTGCCTGCCGGGGGTTACGCGGTGGCGATTCTCGGGTGGGATGCCGCGTCCCCCCACGGTGCACTCGTCACGAAGACCGTCTACGCCGCGCCGACCGCCGGCATGATGCGGGGCTCGTGGCCGATCGACCTCGACATCGTCGAGGGCTCGACGGTCGCGGTGACGGCCTGGGCGATCGACGCGAACCCGTCGTCCGGCGGCTGAGGGCGGCGGCGATCGCCCTAACGGTGCACTCGAGCCCATTCGTCCGCGGTTAGGGTACGGACCGGCCCCCATCCAGAACGGTCCTGCTCGATGAGAAGCGCGTCGGAAAGGTAGAACTCGGGGTCGTTGCGGCGGATGCCGAGGGCTCGGCAGTACGCGTCGAGCATCTCCGGCGTCAAGCGGTCGGCGATGCGCCTGGCTGTGTACGCGGCCTGGTCCTCGAACGGCAGCGGTGAGTCCATCGTGCACCCGACGGACCGCGCCTGACGCCGCCGGCGACGTCGCTGTAGGGTCCGGGTATGCACCGGCGAGCGCAGTCGCACGCCGCCGCGGGCTCCACACGTCATCGCACCTCGGGGAGAGCATCGGGATGAGACCCCTCACGTACTCGATCAACGTGACGCTCGACGGCTCGTGCCACCACGAGGTGGGGCTTCCTCCGGACGAGGAGTCGATGGCTTACTGGACCGCGGAGATGCAGCGGGCCGACGCCCTTCTGCTCGGACGCGTGACCTACGAGATGATGGAGTCCGCGTGGCGGCGACCGCCGGGCGGCGAGTGGCCGGACTGGATGGAGACGTGGGAGATCCCCTTCGCCGAGGCCATCGACGGTGCCAAGAAGTACGTCGTGTCGAGCACGCTGGGCGGGGCCGACTGGAACGCCGAGCTGCTGCACGGCGACCTCGGGCGCGCGGTGCAGCATCTCAAGGAGCAGCCCGGCGAGGGTCTGTGGGTGGGCGGCGTGACACTGCCGCTGGCGCTCGCCGATCTGGGGCTGATCGACGAGTACGAGTTCGTGGTGCAGCCCGTCCTCGCCGGACGCGGGCCGACTCTGCTCGCTGGCCTGCGTGAGCGGATCGAGCTCGAACTGGTGAGCCGGCGTGAGTTCCGGTCAGGGGCGATCGCGGTGCGCTACCGGCCCACGTCCGCCCTCGGGTGACCGTCTCGGTCGATCAGGTCGACCGGCCGCCCGCCGCACCGAGGAGGATCGCGTCCAGCTCAGGCCTTTGACCTAGAAGACGTACTCCATCAACTCGACCCCGAGCGTGCGGAACGCCTCGTGCGCGCGCATGCGGTGGTAGATCGACAGGTCGTCGAAGCAGACGATCAGCGCGTACGAGACGCCGGCCCGCGGGCCCGCCAGGACTCCGGCCTCGACGCGGATGCCGGCATCCCTCCCCGTCTTGTTGATGAAGAGCAGGCCGTGCTCGTCGTTCTCGTGCGAGAACGGGTCGAGGCCGGTGGCGGATGCGACGAGCGAGAGGTCGTGGTTGAGGCTCAGCCACTCGGCCACCTGCGCGCTGACGCCCGCCGACACGACCTGCGAGTTCACGAGCGCGGCGAAGACCTCGGCCAGCTCGCGCGAGGAGCCCAGCGCGAAATGCGGCGCATCGTCGGGGCCGCGCTCGTCGCGGAAGCGGTCGAGCAGGGCCGATTGCGCGAGTCCGAGCTTCTCGATCCGGGCGCGCACCGCGGGGATGCCGACCCGGGCGAGCAGCGCGTTCGCGGCCAGAGCGTCGCCGGTCGAGGCGGTGAGCACGGCGAGGTCGGAGAGCGGCAGCGCCGGCGCCTTGAGGTGCTGCCACACGCCGCCCACCGCGACCGGCTGGACATTGCCGCGGTCGATGATCTCGAACTGATCGAGTGTGCCCGCCTCGAATGCGGCCGCCACCTCGATGAGGAGCGGCACCACCCCGAGTCCGGCGACCGGCAGTGTCACGAAGTCGTCGCCGGCGAGCACCGAGCCGCCACGATCGAGGTCGGTGATGCGCACCGAGATCTTGGCGCCGGACGCGGCGAGGTCGTCGAGCGCCTTCAGCGTCGACGTGAACGATCGTCGTCCGACCGCCACCCTCCTCGGCGGTCTTCTGCTGGTGCTTCGTCGCGACCCCCGTAGCGACTCGGCATCCCTTCTGGGCTCAGTGCCCACGGGCGAGGTTCCTTCCGGTGGAGGTGGGGTGGGGTTTGTGGGGACGGAGCGTGCTTACCAGATGGTGACGCGCTGGTCTTCGTCGAGCCAGAGGCCGTCGGAGCTCGTCACACCGAAAGCATCGTAGAACGCGTCGATGTTACGCACGATCTGGTTGCAGCGGAACTCGTTGGGCGAGTGGGGGTCGATCGTCAGCAGGCGGATGGTCTCGGCATCCCGCCCCTTCTGCTGCCAGATCTGACCCCAGCTGAGCAGCAGGCGCTGCACTCCGGTGTAGCCGTCGATGACCGGCGCCGCTTCGCCGCCGAGGGACAGCTCATAGGCCTTGAGCGCGATGCCGAGGCCGCCGAGGTCGCCGATGTTCTCGCCGATCGTGAGCGCGCCGTTGACGTTGTGATCGCCGTCGAGGCCCTCGGGCGTGAGCGCGTCGTACTGGGCGATGAGGCTCTTGGTGCGCTGCTCGAACGCCGCACGGTCGTCGTCGGTCCACCAGTCGCGCAGCGATCCGTCGCCGTCGAAGCGGCTGCCCTGGTCGTCGAAGCCGTGGCCGATCTCGTGGCCGATGACCGCGCCGATGCCGCCGTAGTTCGCCGCGGCATCGCGGTCGGCCTCGAAGAACGGGTACTGCAGGATCGCTGCGGGGAACACGATCTCGTTCATGAGCGGGTTGTAGTACGCGTTGACCGTCTGCGGCGTCATGTACCACTCGTCGCGGTCGATCGGCTGGCCCACCTTGGCCAGCTGGCGGTCGTGCTCCCACACGTGCGCGCGGCGCACGTTGCCCACGAGGTCGGCGGCGTCGATCTCGAGCGAGGAGTAGTCCTTCCATTTGACCGGGTAGCCGATCTTCGGCGTGAAGGCCTCGAGCTTGGCGAGCGCGCGCTCGCGGGTCTCGGGCGTCATCCACTCGAGGTTCGTGATCGACCGGCGGTACGCCTCGATGAGGTTCGCGACCAGCTCGTCCATCGCGGTCTTCGACGCCGGCGGGAAGTGCCGCTCGACGTACACGCGGCCGATCGCCTCGCCCATCGCCGCCTCGGCGAGTGCGACGCCCCGCTTCCACCGCTCGCGGTTGACCGGGACCCCGGTGAGCTGCGTGCCGTAGAACGCGAAGTTCTCGTCGACGAATTCGTCCGACAGGAAGGCCGCGGCACCGTGGACGATCGTCCACCGCAGCCACGCCTTCCAGTCTTCGAGCCGCTCCTCGACCAGCAGTGAGCCCAGGCCCTCGAGGAAGCTCGGCTGGTACACGTTCACCTCAGCGAACGCGTCGCCGTGCTCGGGAGCGACGCCATCGATCCAGGGCGCGAGGTCGACGCCCGCCAGCGCCTGCACGTCGGCCCACGGCTTGAGGTTGTAGGTCGCGACCGCATCGCGGCTCTTGACGTTGTCCCAATGGTGGGTGGCGAGCTCGGTCTCGAGCGCGAAGATGCGATCAGCGGATGCCGCGGCCTCGGCAACGCCCGCCAGCTCGAGCATCTTCTGCACGTGGGCGCGGTACGCGATGCGCGTGGCCTCGAAGTTCTCGAGGCGGTAGTAGCTCTCGTCGGGCAGCGAGAGGCCGCCCTGGATGAAGAACGGCACGTAGCGCCCGGGGTTGCCCGGGTCCGGCTCGATGTAGAGGTGCACGAGCCCGGCGACGCCGTCGCGCTCGAGGTCGCCGACGGCGCGGAGGAACGACGGGATGCTGTCGACCCCGTCGACCCGCGAGAGCTGGTCGGCGAGCGGCGAGGCACCGAGGGCGGCGATGCGCTCGGTGCTCATGAAGCTGGTGAACAGGTCGCCGATCTTGCGGGCCTCGGTGCCCGGCTCGGCGGCCTGCGACTCTTCGACGATGGCATGGACGTCGCGCTCCGCCTGCTCGGCGATGAGGTGGAAGGAGCCCCAGCGCGCTTTGTCTTCGGGGATCTCGGTGCGTTCCAGCCACGCGCCGTTCACGTGACGGAAGAGGTCGTCCTGCGGGCGGATCTCGGCGCTGAGCTCGTCGAGCGCGAGACCGGAACGGGGGGCGTCGGTCATGCGTTCCACCCTATTCGCACCGTCCCGCGCGACGAACGGATCCCACGGGGATTGACGCGCGTGACACGATCGTGATCGGATGACCGCCGTCGGCGCCCCCGCCTAGGCTCGGAGGGTGACGAGCCCGGGCGACACGCTGAACCGCGACATCCTGAGGCTCGCCGTTCCCGCGCTCGGCGCGCTGGTCGCCGAGCCGCTCTTCCTCATCGTCGACTCGGCGCTGGTCGGCCACCTGGGCGTGACACCGCTCGCCGGACTGGGCATCGCCTCGGCCGTGCTGCAGACCATCGTCGGGCTGATGGTCTTCCTCGCGTATTCGACGACGCCCGCCGTGGCGCGTCGGTTCGGCGCGGGCGATCCCTCGCGAGCGGTGTCGGTCGGCATCGACGGCATGTGGCTCGCGCTCGGCATCGGCGCCCTGCTCGCCCTGGTCGGCTACGTCGCGACGCCGTTCCTCGTGAGCCTGTTCGGTGCCGCGCCGGTCGTGGCCGAGCAGGCCGAGATCTACCTCGGCATCTCGATGTGGGGCCTGCCGGCGATGCTCATCGTGTTCGCAGCGACGGGCCTGCTGCGCGGCATGCAGGACACGGTGACCCCGCTCTGGATCGCCGGCATCGGCTTCGCCGCCAACGCCCTGCTCAACTGGCTGTTCATCTACGGCCTCGGCTGGGGCATCGCCGGGTCCGCCGTCGGCACCGTCGTCGCGCAGTGGGGCATGGTGGCCGCGTACGTGCTCGTCATCGGCCGCCTCGCACGCCGGCACGAGGCATCCGTCCGTCCCCACCGGGAAGGGGTGCGCGGGTCGGCCCGCTCGGGCGGGTGGCTGTTCCTGCGCACCGTGTCGCTGCGCATCGCGCTGCTCGCGACGGTCGCGGTGGCGACCGCGCTCGGCACCGACGAGCTCGCCGGCTGGCAGGTCGCGTTCACGATCTTCTCGACCGCCGCATTCGCGCTCGACGCCCTGGCGATCGCCGCGCAGGCGCTCATCGGCAAGGGCCTGGGCGCCGACGACCGGCCGCTCGTGAAGCGCGTGCTCGGGCGCACTCTCGCATGGGGCGCATGGTTCGGCGTGATCGTCGGCGCCGTCATCGGCGTGTTCTCGGGCGTGATCGGCCTGCTCTTCACGGGCGACCCCGCGATCGCCGCGCTCGTGCAGCCCGCACTTCTCGTGCTCGCGGTGTGCCAGCCCGTCTGCGGCGTGGTGTTCGTGCTCGACGGCGTGCTGATCGGCGCCGGCGACGCCAGGTACCTGGCGATCGCGGGCGGGCTGAACCTGATTCCGTATCTCCCGGCGCTCGTGATCGTGGCCGTGCTGCAGCCCACCGGGGCGGCCGGACTCGCGTGGCTCGCGGTGGCGTTCTTCGGCGTGTACATGCTCGCGCGTCTGGCCACGCTCGGGTGGCGGGTGCGCGGCGCGGCCTGGATGGCGATCCCGGCCTGAACGCGCGACGACTCGCCGGTATCAGCGCGGCCGCTCGCGACTCCTTGCTCGCATGGCGCGCATTGGGCGACGCCGGGAGGAGCTCTCGTGTCCGGTTCCGGAACCTTCGCGTTCACCGTCCATCCACGCGCACGCCTGCGGGAGGACCTCGCCCGGGCCTGGCGGCCCCTCGGGCTCGTGCCCGAGGCCGTCTACGACGCCGCGCTGCGCCGGCTGCCGCTGCCGCCGGTCACGATGGCGGGTGTGCAGATCGGCGGAGAGCGGGTCGGTCACGTCGTGCTCGTGCCCTTCGGTGCGCGCCACCTGCTCTCCGACGTCGAGGGCGGGCGCCGCCGCGTGCGCCGCGCCGTCGATCATGCGGCTTCGCTCGGCGCCGACGTGGTCGGGCTCGGCGCCCTCACCGCGACGGTGACCGCCGGAGGCGTGACGCTCCGCGACCGCACCGACATCGGTGTCACGAACGGCAACGCCTTCACGGCCGCGATCGTCGAGGACCAGATCCGGATGCTGCTCCCCCTGGTCGCCTCCTCGGCGCGGGGTCCGCACATCGCGGTCGTCGGCGCGAGCGGGAGCGTGGGCACGGCGGTGACCCGGCTGCTCGCCCGCGATCCCGGAAACGCGCGGCTGACGCTGATCGCCCGCACGGCGCCGCGGGTCGAGGCACTCGCGGCGAGCGTGGCCGGCGACGTCGAGGTCGCCGTCGCGCACTCGATCGACGCCGTCGTCGATGCGGACCTCGTGGTGCTGCTGACTGCGTCGACCGACACGCTCCTCGGGCCGCAGCACCTCGCCCCCGGCGCCGTCGTGCTCGACGCGACGCAGCCTCGCAACACCTCCGCTTCGCTCACCGCCCTCCGGCCCGACGTGCTGGTCGTCGACGGCGGGATCGTGTCGATCCCCACCCTGCGCATGGTCGGCGGCGACATCGGCCTGCCGGACGGCCGGTCCTACGCCTGCTTCGCCGAGACGGCCATCCTCGCCCTCACCGGGCATGCGGGCCACTTCTCGCTGGGCAATCCGACGCTCGACCAGGTCGACGCGATCCGCGAGCGCGCCGGTCAACTCGCCCATCTGGGGTTCCGCGCCGCCGAGCCGACGAGCTTCGGCGGGCCGCTGTCGCTCGAGACCCGCACGGCGGTGATCGCGTGACCCGCGTGGTGCTGCTGGGCGGCGGCTATGTCACCCTCCACGCGTATGCGACCCTGGTGCGCCGACTCGGCGGCGCGGTGCGGCGCGGCGAGCTCGAGATCGTGGTGGTCTCGGCCGACCACGCGCACCGCTTCCACGGTTTCACCGGTGAGCTCATCGCGGGCGTGGTCCGGCGCGACCGGCTCGCGACGCCTCTGGCCGAGGCCATGCCGCTCGCGCGCATCATCCTCGGCCGCGCGACGGGAGTCGACACCGACCGCCGGACGGTCTCGTTCCGTCGCGGTGACGACGCCCCGATCGAGCATCTGTCGTACGACGAGCTCGTCGTGGGCACCGGAGCGAAGGAGCCGACCGCCGAGGTCGCGGGCCTCCGCCGTTACGGCCACACGCTCCGCGGACCCGACGAGATCAGCGCCCTCGCCGACCACCTCACGACCGTTCCGGGGGGCCCGGTCGTGGTGGCCGGCGGGGGCGTGGCCGGCGCGGAGCTCGCAGCGGCGGTCGCCGACCGCGGTCATGGCGTGACGCTGGTGCACTCGGGCGACCACATCATGGGCGAGTGGGACGACCAGCCGCGACTGGTGGCGCGCGGCGCGGCCGAGCTGGCCGAACGCGGCGTGACGGTGCGTACCGGGGTCCGCCTGGTCGAAGTCACGCCGACGACCGCGCACCTCTCCGACGGCAGCGTGCTCGCGACGGGCACCGTGGTCGCCGCGACCGGCCAGCGCCCCGTGCGCATCCCGGGGCTCGACCGGTGGCGCGACGAGCACGGACGGCTGCGCACGCACCGCACCCTCGCGGTGACTCCGGGCGTGTGGGCGGCGGGCGACGCTGCGCGCGTCGCCCACCCGGTCACCCGGCGGCCGGTGCCCGCGAACGCCCTGTGGGCGATCAAGGGCGGCGACCACATCGGCCGGTCCGTCGCACGCGCCCTGCGTGGCCGGCGCGCGACGCACTTCGGCTACCGCGGACTCGGGCGCGCGGCATCCTTCGGGTTCGGCGACGGCATCTCCGAGTTGTACGGGATCCCGTTCACCGGTGCGGTCGCGTGGCTGCTGCGGCTCGTCTTCTTCCTGCGGTTCATGCCTTCGCGCGCGCGGGCCGCCGGGGTCGTCGCCGACCTCGCGCGCTCCGCGTCCGTCCCGCGCACGGCGCGGCGTGCGACGGCGGCGCGGGTCGGTGCGCCGGCTCCCGAAGGCGCCTGACCGCCCGGGCCGTCACGCCCAGCGGCGGCACCACTCGTACATGACGACGGCGCCGGCCGCGCTGGCGTTGATCGAACGGGTCGATCCGTACTGCGTGATCTCCACGACGGCGGATGCCGCGGCCACCGCCTCGGGCGAGAGCCCCGGTCCTTCCTGACCGAACAGCAGCACGCAGCGCTCCGGCAGGTCCGCCCGGTCGAGCGGCACCGAGCCGTCGACGTTGTCGATGGCGATGATCGGGAGGGACGCAGCATCCGCCCACGCCTGAAACGCGGCGACGGACTCGTGGTGGCGCACGTGCTGGTAGCGATCGGTGACCATCGCCCCGCGCCGGTTCCAGCGGCGACGGCCGACGATGTGCACCTCGGCGGCCAGGAACGCGTTCGCGCTCCGCACGATCGAGCCGATGTTCATGTCGTGCTGCCAGTTCTCGATCGCCACGTGGAATCCGTGGCGGCGCTCGTCGAGGTCGGCGACGATGGCGTCCATCGTCCAGTAGCGGTATGCGTCCACGACGTTGCGCGTGTCGCCGTCGGCGAGCAGCGCGCGGTCGTATCGCGGGTCGTCCGGCCAGGCATCCGCTCCACCCGGCCACGGCCCGACACCGACTGGCAGCGTCGGCTCGGGAGTCTCGTCGCGCGCACTCACCGGCTCAGGCTAACTTGCGTATCCCCGGCCTGCCGGTCGACGGCGGCGGCGCGGCCTTACATACTGGGAAGCATCGCCGTTCCACAGAGGGGGCCTGTTGTTTGACGACGAGAAGCGCCAGCGTGCCATAGAGGAGCTCGGCATCCTCGACACGCCCCCCGACGCACGCGTCGATCGGGTCGCCCGGCTCGCTCAGGAGCTCTTCCACGTGCCGATGGTCAGCGTCACGCTGATGGACGGCGACCGGCAGTTCCGCAAGGCCGAGATCGGTCTCGGCGGTCGTGAGGCGCCGCGCAAGGACTCGTTCTGCGACATGACCATCCGGCAGGAGGGCACCCTCGTCGTCGAGGACGCCGCGTCCGACGAGATCTTCGCGCACAACCCGTTCGTGGTCGGCGACCCGCACCTGCGGTTCTACGCCGGGCACCCGCTCACGGCACCCGGCGGCGAGCAGGTCGGCACGCTCTGCATCGTCGACACCGAGCCCCGCACGCTCGACGCGCGCGAGCGCGAGCTGCTCAAGGAGCTCGCGCTGTGGGTGCAGCACGAGCTGACCGAGGTGCAGGAGCTCGACGAAGCCGGGTTCGTGCAGCGTGCGCTCTACGGCGCGAAGAAACCCGACATACCGGGCTACACCCTCGCGGCATCGGCCACCCCGGCCGGACAGCTCATGGGCGACTTCTACGACTGGTACGTCCACGACGGACGGCTGCGTGTGACCCTCGCAGACGTCATGGGCAAGGGCGCGGGCGCGGCGATCATCGCCGCCGAGGTGCGCGCGTCGCTGCGGACCGCGCCCTACCGAGCGCTCGGCGAGTCCGTGCTCGAGGTGGATCGCATGCTCGACGACGACATCGGCGGCTCCAACATCTTCGTGACGGCCGTGCACACCGAGATCGATATCTCCACCGGCGAGC
Source organism: Microbacterium sp. HJ5 (assembly GCF_054824025.1). Classification (NCBI taxonomy): domain Bacteria; kingdom Bacillati; phylum Actinomycetota; class Actinomycetes; order Micrococcales; family Microbacteriaceae; genus Microbacterium; species Microbacterium sp. HJ5. The sequence continues at coordinate 73,602 of NZ_JSYE01000009.1, read as the reverse complement.
TGTCGTTCGTCGACGCCGGCCACAGCCTCGCGTTCATCCTCCGGGCGAACGGTGCGTGGGAGTTCCTCGAGTCGACGGGGCTGCCGCTGGGCATGGGGATGGACGAGGTGCGGGAGGCGGCGACCGCCCGGCTCGAGGTCGGCGACAGCTACCTCGTCTGCAGCGACGGCCTGCTCGACGTGCTCGACCCGGACGACCCCTACGGCCACGTCTACCGCGTGCTGACGAGCCTCGACCCGCAGGGCGCGGTCGAGGAGGCGGCCCGCCTCGCGCGCGCCGTCCACGCACCCGACGACGTCACCGTGGTCGCCGTGAGGAGGGACCGATGACCGCGCGCTTCGCGGCCATCCGCATCCTCGCGGTGCTGTCGGTGGTCTTCGGCGTGAACTACGTCGCGTGGCGCTGGCTCGACTCGGTGAACTGGTCGGCGTGGTGGATCGCTGTGCCGCTGGTGATCGCTGAGACGTACAGCCTCATCGACACGTTCTTCTTCTGCCTCACGATGTGGCGCGCGCGCGAGCGGCCGGCCCCCGTGTCGCCGCCCACGGGCACGGTCGACGTGCTGATCACGTCGTACAACGAGCCGGTCGAGATGGTGATCGCGACGGCGCGCGCCGCGAAGCGCATCGCCTATCCCCACGAGACGTGGATCCTCGACGACGGCGCCCGGCCCGACATGGCCGCCGCGGCGCGCGAGGCGGGCGTGGGCTACATCACTCGCTCGGGCGAATGGGAGGGCAAGCCGCGGCACGCCAAAGCCGGGAACCTCAACAACGCCCTGTTCGCGACGGAGGGCGAGTTCATGCTCATTCTCGACGCCGACCAGGTGCCCGATCCGCTCATCCTGCACCGCACGCTCGGCTACTTCGCCGACGACCCCGAGGTCGCCCTCGTGCAGACGCCGCAGTGGTTCGTCAACGTCGACGACGCCGACCCGCTGGGCAGCCAGGCGCCCCTGTTCTACGGCCCCATCCAGCAGGGCAAGGACGGCTGGAACGCCGCGTTCTTCTGCGGGTCCAACGCCGTGCTGCGCCGCGACGCGCTCATGCAGCTCGGCATCGTCGGCTACGTCCGCAGTGTCGAGCAGTCCACGCTCCGCACGCTCCGAGCCTCGGAATCGCTCCTCGCAAAGGCCACGCGCGACCGCGGGGCCGACGCGGGAGTGCGGGAGCAGCTCGGCCTCCTGCGCACCGAGGTCGCCCGGGCGCGTTCCGAGATCAGCGCCGGCGAGCCCATCGCCGACGTGACCTACCGCGTGCAGACGGCGGTGGACGCGGCATCCCGTCGCCTCGTCAACGCCGACCTCGCGCAGGTGCGCGCCGACCTCGCCGCGATCGGGGAGCTGCCCGTCCAGCGCGACGCCGAACTCGACGCGTTCGTCGTCGACGACGCGGGGCTCGACGCGCTCGCCGCGCGCGAGCTGTCGCCGCTCGGCGCCGTCGAGTCGGTGTCGGCGCTGCTCGAGGCGATCCGGGTCGACCGCCCCGACGAGGCGCAGCCGCTGCAGCCCATGGCCACGATCTCGGTCACGGAGGACATGGCGACGGCCATGCAGCTGCACGCCCTCGGGTGGCGCAGCGTCTACCACCACGAAATCCTCGCCAAGGGGCTCGCGCCGGAGGACCTGCGCACGATGCTGACACAGCGTCTGCGATGGGCGCAGGGCACCCTCCAGGTCATGCTGCGCGACAACCCGCTGCTCAAGAAGGGCCTCTCTGCCGGTCAGCGCCTGATGTACTTCGCGACCATGTGGAGCTACCTCTCCGGCTTCACGGCCCTCGTCTACCTGGCGGCACCCGTGATCTACCTGGTCTTCGGCGTCATGCCGGTGACGGCGTGGAGCGTCGACTTCTTCGCGCGCTTCCTGCCCTACTTCATCGTGAACCAGATCCTGTTCCTGGTCGTGGCCCGCGGGCTCAAGACATGGCGCGGTCAGCAGTACTCGCTCGCGCTGTTCCCGGTGTGGATCAAGGCGTGCACCTCGGCCTTCGCGAACGTCGTCTTCGGCCGGCCGCTGAGCTTCGCCGTCACCAAGAAGGACGGCCGCAGCGAACTGGGTCCCCCGTGGCGCGAGATCTGGCCGCAGCTCACGGCGATGGCGATCCTCGTGGTCGCGCTCGTGATCGGCCTCGTGCGCCTCGCCCTCGGCACCACGGCCGACGGCACCGGAACCCTCGTCAACACGGTCTGGGTCGTCTACGACCTCGTCGTGCTGAGCGTCATCATCCAGGCGGCCCTCTATCGCGGGCCCGCCGCCCCCGCCCCCGAGGAGGTCCCGTGAACATCACCGTCCGCAACGCGACGGACTACGCCGTCATCCGCCCCGAGGGGCGCTTGACGGCCACGTCCGTCCCTCAGCTCCGCAAGGCGGTCGACGAGCTTGTCAGCGGCGGCAGCCCGCGCATCGTGGTCGATCTCGGCGGCACCGAGTTCGTCGACTCGTCCGGTCTCGGCGCCCTGATCGGCGGGCTCAAGGCCGCCCGCCTCGCCGGCGGCGACCTGCGGATCGCCGCGACCACCGAGCCCGTCCGCCGGGTGCTCAAGCTCACCAACCTGGATCGCGTGCTGCGCGACCACCCGACGCCGGAGTCGGCGTTCGATGGCGACTGAGCGCGAGATCCACCTCGCCGGGATCGCCGATCCCCTCCTGGTCGACCGCGTGCACGATGCGCTCGACGAGCTCTTCGAGCGCACCCCCGCCGCCGGCGAGGAGGACCGCATGCTCTTCCGCCTCGCCGTGAGCGAGGTGGCCACGAACGTGGTCGAGCACGCCGCCGCCCGGGAGCCCATCCAGGTGACCGTGCAGCTCGATGCCGACAAGCACGGCTTCTCGGCGGTGTTCACCGACACCGCCGATCCGGCGCTCATCGACCTGAAGTCGGTGACCATGCCCGGCGAGGACGCCGAGTCGGGTCGCGGTCTCGCCATCGCGCTCGCCACGCTGGACGAGCTCGCGCACGAATCCGACGGCGGCAACACGTGGCGGCTGCGCCGCGCCCACCGAGGCGACTGACCGTCTGACACGCCTCTCCCGCTCGTCACCGCCGACGTCCGGAGCGGGGTTTTCGGCGTGCCGAAAAATCGCTACGCTTTCGGTGTGCCGAAAAACAGCGTCGAAGACGACCGGATGCCCCGCACGGGCGCTCCCGCAGAAGCGAGCACTCCGCGCGGGGCGCTGACGGCCCCCCGCGCCGCCTGGCTGATCGGGCCCGCGCTCGTTGCCGGAGTGGCGTACCTCGATCCGGGCAACGTCGCGAGCAACATGACCGCCGGCGCCGTCTACGGCTACCTGCTGGTGTGGGTCGTCGTGGTCGGCAACGTCATGGCCTGGCTGATCCAGTACCTGTCGGCGAAGCTCGGCATCGTCACCGGCCGGAGCCTGCCCGAGACGCTGGGCCTGCGCATCCGCAACCGCTGGGGTCGCCGGGCCTACTGGCTCCAGGCCGAGCTCGTCGCCATGGCGACCGACATCGCCGAGGTCATCGGCGGGGCCGTCGCACTGAACCTGCTCTTCGGCGTGCCCCTGCTGTGGGGCGGGCTCATCACCGGCACGGTCTCGCTCGGCCTCCTGCTCCTGCAGTCGCGCCGCGGGCCCCGCACGTTCGAGTTCGTCGTGATCGGCCTCGTGGTGATCATCGCGATCGGCTTCACCTACGGCGTCTTCGTCGCGCCGCCCGACCCGGCCGGCATCGCGTCGGGACTCGTCCCCCGCTTCGAGGACACCGGCTCCGTGCTGCTCGCCGCGTCGATCCTGGGCGCGACGATCATGCCGCACGCGATCTACGCGCACTCCGCGCTCGCGCGCGACCGGTTCGCGCCGGCCGGCCGGCGGCATCGCCCCCCGGTCTTCCGCGACGAGAGCCCCGGTGCACGCATCCCCGCGCCCCTCGATGAGCTCCGCGGCATCGGCACGGCGCGCCTGCTGCGCGCGACGAAGTGGGATGTCACGATTGCGATGCTCATCGCCGGCACCGTGAACCTCTGCATCCTGCTGCTGGCCGCGGCGAACCTCGCCGGCGTTCCGGGCACCGACACGCTCGAGGGCGCCTACGCAGCTCTCGACGCAGGGCTCGGGCCCGCCGTCGCGACGCTCTTCGCCGTCGGGCTGCTCGCGAGCGGGCTCGCCTCCACCTCCGTCGGCGCGTACGCCGGCGCCGAGATCATGCACGGCCTGCTGCACATCCGCGTGCCGCTGCTCGTGCGGCGCCTCGTCACGCTGATCCCGGCGCTGGTGATCCTCGCCATCGGCGTCGACCCGACCCTCGCCCTCGTGCTGAGCCAGGTCGTGCTGTCGTTCGGCATCCCGTTCGCGCTCATCCCGCTGGTCGCCCTGACGGCGAAGTCCGACGTGCTGGGCCCGTTCCGCAACCGCGTCGCGACGACGGCGGCGGGGGTCGCGGCATCCGTCTTCCTCATCGCGCTCAACGCGATCCTGCTGTGGCTCGTGCTCTCGGGCTCGTGATGGCGGCCGGTAGCCTGAGGGTGTGGCCTCCCCTGCCGTCGACGACTATCTGAAGACGATCTACCACCACACCGAGTGGCAGGACGATCGCATCACGCCGTCGCAGCTCGCCGCCGAACTGGGTCTCGCGCCGTCGAGCGTCACCGAGATGGTGCAGAAGCTCGCCGCGCAGGGCCTCGTCACGCACCGCCCCTACGGCCCGATCGCGCTGAGCGAGGCGGGCGAGCGGCGCGCGGCGGCGATCATCCGCCGGCACCGCCTCATCGAAACGTGGCTGGTGGGCGAGTTCGGCTACGCGTGGGACGAAGTGCACGACGAGGCCGAGGTGCTCGAGCACGCCATCAGCGACCGGCTGCTGGAGGGCATCGACGAGCGGCTCGGGCGTCCGCGGTTCGATCCCCACGGCGATGCGATCCCGGATGCCGCCGGCCGCGTCGAGCGGGTGCCGTTCGTGCTGCTCGCCGCCGCGCCCGCCGGCCACACCGGACAGGTGCTCCGCGTGAGCGATCGCGATCCCCAGCTCCTCCGCGCCGTCGAGGCGGCGGGCGTCGCCGTCGGCGCCGAGGCGACGGTGACGGATGCCTCGACCCTCCGCATCGGCGACGGCGACGTGACCCTGCCCGACGGCGCCGCAGAAGCGGTGTGGCTCAGCGCCTGACCGCTCGCCCCTCAGGTAGCCCGCTGCCCGGCGGCGCGCTCGAAAGGCCAGCGCACCCCGGTCGCCTGCTCGGCGGCCCGCCACAGCCGGGCGGCGATGTCAGGATCGCGGGTGACGCGCGAGGCGGTCTGCCGGCGGGGCTCGCCGCGGGCCACCGTGCGCGGGCCCCAGAACTCGCCGCCGTCGACCTCGGGATCGACGAGCGCCCGCACGAGCGACCACGCCCCGTGCTCCTTGGACTGGGTGATCGCGGCCTGCAGGTTGTCGGCGAAGCGGGTGGCCTTCGACGGCGCATTGACGCCCGCGATGCCCGGCGTGCGACCGCTCGTCGAGTAGCCGGGGTGCGCGACGACGCTCTCGACCGGAACATCCGCGGCGCGCAGGCGCCGGTCGGCCTCGAACCCGAGAGCCGTGGTCGCGACCTTCGACTGGACGTAGGCCCGCCACGCCGAGTATCCCTCCGCGAGCTGCGGGTCGACGGGGTCGTACGGTGTGAGCGACGTCGACATGCTCCCGACCCACACCATGCGCCCTGCGCGCTCGGCGAGGACCGGCAGCAGCTCGCCGGCGAGCGCGAAGTGGCCGAGCGCATTGGTCGCGAAGACGACCTCGTGGCCGTCGACCGTGGTCTCGCGCTCCTTGGGCGGATGCACGATCCCGGCGTTGAGGAGCACGCCGTCGAGCCCGCCCCGGCCGCGCACGCTCGCCGCCGCGGAGCGGACGGAGCCGAGGTTGCTGGTGTCGAGCACCAGCGTCTCGGTGGCGTCGGGCGAGGCATCCGGAACCCGACGCCGCACCGCGGCGCGCGCCGCCGAAAGCCGATTCGGGTGGCGACCGGTCATGAAGACCCGGGCGCCGGCGCGCACGAGCTGCTCCGAGGCGAAGTACCCGAGGCCTTTGTTGGACCCCGTCACGAGATAGGTGCGACCCGACAGGTCCGGGAGGCGGCGGGGATCCCACGTCGTGCGCACGACTTCGACCATAAACCCCCGCGGCCCCTAGGCTGGGCGCATGCGGACCCGAGCCGAGATCGAATGCTGGCTGACCGACATGGACGGGGTCCTCGTCCACGAGAACACGCCCATTCCCGGGGCATCCGCTCTGCTGCAGCAGTGGCGCGACACGGGCACGCCGTTCCTGGTGCTGACGAACAACTCGATCTTCACGCCGCGCGATCTCTCGGCGCGGCTGCGCGCGTCCGGCCTCATCGTTCCCGAGGAGTCGATCTGGACGTCGGCGCTCGCGACGGCGGACTTCCTGCGGTCGCAGATGCCCGGCGGCACCGCCTTCGTCATCGGCGAGGCGGGCCTCACCACCGCGCTGCACGAGGCCGGGTTCATCATGACCGAGACCGACCCGGACTACGTCGTCGTCGGCGAGACCCGCAACTACTCCTTCGAGGCGATCACGAAGGCCATCCGCTTCATCGGCGCCGGAGCTCGGTTCATCGCGACCAACCCCGACCCCACCGGTCCGTCGGTCGACGGCGTGCTCCCGGCGACGGGCGCGATCACGGCCCTCATCACGAAGGCGACCGGCATGGAGCCGTACGTCGTCGGCAAGCCGAACCCGATGATGTTCCGCTCGGCCCTCAACCGCATCGGCGCCCACTCTGAGAACACCGGCATGATCGGCGACCGCATGGACACCGACGTCGTCGCGGGCATCGAGGCGGGCCTGCACACGGTGCTGGTGCTCACCGGCATCAGCGACCCGGCCGAGATCCAGCGGTATCCCTTCCGCCCCGACGAGATCCTCGACTCGGTCGCCGACCTGCTCGCCGAGCACCCGCTCGAGAGCGAAGAGGCCGACATCCTGTGACGATCCGGTCGCGGACACTCCACGTCCGCAACCGGCGATAGTCTCGCGGCATGGGCGCACTCGACGACGGTGAGAAAGTGATGGCGGCGGATGCTGTGGCTTGGCGCGACTGGCTGGAGCAGAACCATCGCACGTCCAAGGGCGCGTGGCTGGTGCGAGCTCGCCGCGACTCGGGACTCAGCTTCGTCGAGTACGAGGACGCGATCCGCCAGGCGCTCTGCTTCGGCTGGATCGACGGCCCGGTGCGCACCTTCGACGAAGCGACCGGCGGGCTCTGGTTCGCCCCGCGCCGCCCGTCGAGCGGGTGGGCGGCGACGAACAAGGCCCGGCTCATCGACCTCGAGTCGGCCGGGCTCATGACAGAGGCGGGAATCCGCGCCGTCGAGGTCGCCAAGGCCAACGGCTCGTGGACGGTGCTCGACAACGCCGAGGCCATGATCGAGCCCGACGACCTCGCCGCCGCGCTCGACGCCGACGCCGGCGCGCGCACCGCGTGGGACGCCTTCCCGCCGTCGGCCCGCAAGCTCGGCATCGCCACCGTCGACATGGCCCGGAGGCCCGAGACCCGTGCGGCGCGCATCGCGAAGCTCGTGACGGATGCCGCGGACGGGAAGCGCCCGTCGTGAACGACTTCGAGCAGAACCTGCTCTTCGCCACGACCGCCATCGTCCTCGGCGGCACCCTCATCGTCGTCGTGTGGCAGCTGCTGCGCAGCCGTCGGCGTCGCGACGACGACGGTCCCGCCGGCGGCTGACCCGAAGGCCGCTGCCCCGGGTACGGCGAGCGCTGCAGTTTCGTGCGACCGCTGCGTCGATCGGCGCAGCGGTCGCAGGAAAGTGCAGCAGTCGCACCTGCCGCCCGGCGCTACTGCGGGTCGAGGCCCAGGTCGTCGAGGTCGATCGCGGCGAGCCACGCGAGACCCTCGGCCTCGACGGCGGCCTGCGCGCCGGTCTTGCGGTCGACGATGACCGCCACCGCGACGGGCTCGGCGCCTTCGCGCCGGAGCGCCTCGACCGCCTTCAGGGCGGACTGACCCGTGGTGGAGGTGTCTTCGAGCACGACGACGCGCTTGCCCGCGACATCCGCTCCCTCCACCTGACGGCCGCGGCCGTGATCCTTCGGCTCCTTGCGCACGACGAACGCGTCGAGCGGCATGTGCGTGCGCGCCGACTCGTGCATGACCGCGTTCGCGATCGGATCGGCGCCGAGCGTCAGCCCACCCACCGCCACGATGCCGTCGACGTCGCGGATGAGGTCGAGCATGATGCGGCCGATCGACGGCGCGGCGCGGTGGTCGAGGGTGAGCTTGCGCATGTCGACGTAGTAGGTCGCCTTCTTGCCGCTCGAGAGCGTGAAGTCGCCGTGGAACACGGCCTCGTCCTGGATCAGGGCGATGAGGTACTGGCGGTCGGCTTCGAGCTGGGGAGTGGAGGCGACGGTCATGGGGACGATTCTACGGATGCCCTGGTCACGGCGAAGGGCCGGTGCGATCGCTCGCACCGGCCCCTCGTCGTCATGCGATCAGAGCAGGTCGCCGAACTCGGCGTAGAGCCAGTTCAGGTCGTCGGCGCGGTCGACGCGGTACACGCCGCCGGTGCCGCCGCATGCGCTGTTCAGCCCGTAGGACGTCACACCGGCGATGACATTGCTGTCGCCGATGAAGTTCGGGCCGCCCGAGTCGCCCGAGCACGTGCCGCCGGTGTGCGTGTTGTTCGACAGCAGCAGGGACGAGTCCCCGGTGAACCCGGTGTTGATCTGGTTGAGCTTCGGCGTCGAGACCATGCGGGTCTTCAGCGCGGAGTCCTTCCACGACGCGGCGTCGGGGAAGGACTTCTGCAGGCCGTAGCCCACGGCCGTGAACCAGGCGTCCTTCTTCGTCTTGTTGGCATACGCGTCGAGCTGGTCGAGCGTCGGCAGCTCGCCGTACTCGTCGAGGAGGATCGGCTCGTCGAGCACGACCACGCCCAGGTCGTAGAGGTAGAACAGGTCGTCGTCGTACTGCGGGTGCGTGTAGGCGGTACCGCTGACCTCACCCGTGTAGGGGTAGCCGAACGAGGCCGGGTTCGGCTCGAGGTCGCTCTGGAACCACAGCTCGACGTGCTCGGCGCCGAACGTGCAGTGGCCGGCGGTGAGGTACACCGTCGGGGAGATGAGCGTGCCGCTGCAGCGCCACTGCGGGACGCCGTCTTCGGTCTGCGCGACCATCAGGCCGACTTCCGGGTGGCCGTTCCCGTCGGGCACACCGTCCGTGACGGCCTGTGCCGGCGCCGAGCCGAGTCCGATGAGTGCAAGTGCCGCGACTGCCGCGACGAGCGCTTTGTGGCGCATGTATGTACCCCTCTCCTGGGTTGTCCGAAGAGCATTCCACGGCGATCGGCGACAGGACAAGGGTCGCGCGACACGCGCGAACCGGATGTGGACAACTCGGCATGCGCTCTCCCATCGGCTGGTAGACAGAGCGGGCAGCGTTCCGAAGGAGAACTCATGGCCGCCTCGACCCTCTCCCCTCTCGCCACCACGGTGCGCTCCGCCACGGCAGTCCTGATCGGCGTGGTCGCCGCGGTCGCTCTGGGCGGGTGCGCGACGGGATCCGCCGGCGAGGGCGCGGGCGACTCGACGCCGAGCGCCGCCGCGACGGCGCCGACGACCCTGCCGGCGGAGGCGGTGTCGGGGACCGGATCGACACCGGAGTTCCCGGGGGTCGACTTCCCGATCCCCGCCGGCGCGCAGTCGGTCGTCATCGCCTTCTCGTGCAACGGGGGCGAGCACTTCTCCGTCGAACTGGGCGACTCGATGGCCCTCGGTCAGGCGCCCCTGTCGGGCACGTGCGACGGCACCCGGTCACTGACCTGGCCGGTGAGCGAGCAGACCGGAGCGACGCTCTACGTCGTCGTCGCCGACGGCGTCGACTGGATGGCCGCGCCCACCTTCTTGACCGCCCCGTTCGCGTACGACGAAGCCTTGACCGCCGACTGCGCGAGCTTCGCCGAGATCTCCAGTGCGCTCTTCAACGCCGACGAGGGCTTCACCACGTATCAGGCCTTCGGCGAGGACGAGTGGAGGGCACGCGTCGACGCCGCGTCAGCCGATCTCCAGGAGCTCGCCGAGGCCGCGGAATCGGAGCTCGCCGACGAGTTCTCCGACCTGCAGGGCATCGTCGCCGACCCCGCGCGCACCCCCGGCGCCTGGGTCGCCGGCACCGAGGGGGCGAACGCCGCGATCCAGCAGGCGTGCAACGCGAATCAGACGCCCGTGGTCACGGTCGCCGAGTTCGGCGGCTGACCCGCACGCCGCCGCCATACCCCGGTCACGTGATCAACCTCGTCGCCGAGGACCTCGAGCACGAGTCGGCGATCGAGGTCGTCGCACGCGTCTGACGGCGTCGGCCACCCGTCCTAGGCTGGAGGCCATGCGCCTGGCCACCTGGAACGTCAACTCGATCCGCGCCCGCGTCGACCGCATCGTCGACTTCGCCGTACGCGAGCATGTCGACGTGCTCGCCATGCAGGAGATCAAGTGCAAGGTCGAGCAGTTCCCCTTCGCCGCGTTCGAAGACGCGGGCTTCCACGTCGAGGCGCACGGGTTCTCGCAGTGGAACGGCGTCGCGATCGCGAGTCGTGAGCCGCTCGAGAACGTGCGCACCGCGTTTCCGGGCATGCCCGGGTTCGAGAAGGGGCACGACGGTCCGGATGCCCCGCAGGAGGCCCGCGCGATCGGCGCGACGGTCGGCGGGGTCGAGGTCTGGAGCCTGTACGTCCCCAACGGCCGATCGCTCGGCGACCCCCACTACTTCTACAAGCTCCACTGGCTCGAAGCCCTCGCGGACTACACGCGCAAGTCGCTCACAACGAACCCCGACCTCGCGCTCGCGCTGGTGGGCGACTTCAACATCGCCCCGACCGACGCCGACAACGGTGACCCGACCGTTGTGCAGGGCTTCGCGACCCACGTCTCACCGCCCGAGCGCGAGGCGTTCGCAGCTCTCCAGAGCGCCGGGCTCATCGACGTCGTGCGCCCGCTCGTGCCGACGGGCTACACGTACTGGGACTACAAGCAGCTGCGCTTCCCCCGCAACGAGGGCATGCGCATCGACTTCATCCTCGGGTCGCACGCGGTCGCCGAGGCCGTCGCGGGCGCGGCGATCCACCGCAACGAGCGCAAGGGCGAAGCGCCGAGCGACCACGTGCCGGTGGTCGTCGACCTCGATCTCGAGGGCCCGGACGACGACGATCGCCCGATGATCTTCTGACGCGAGGCGGGTGAGCGCGTGTCGCGGCATCCGCTCATGCCGCAAGACCCGACGCACCCGTCGGGTCGATGTGGAACGTCGCGGCGAACCGCTCGAGAAGGGTCGCGTCGCCCGACACGACCGCGAGCACCTCGCGGTCGATCGCCTCGGCGGGCGTGAGTTCGCCGGAGATGAGCCGGCGGATGCCCGGGCCCGCCGCGAAGACGAGCTCGGGCTCCCCGGCGGGCAGCCGGCCCCCGACCGGAGGGGCGGGCGGCGCGAGCTGTGCGATGCGCAGCTGCGCTCCGTCGACCTGGACCCGCAGGACGACGTCGGCGATGTGCACCTCGTAATCGGCCGACGGGAGGTCGGCCGCGGCATCCGCTCGGAATGCCGTGCGGAGCGCCATCGTGAGCGAGTCCGCTGTCACGACGTCTTCGGGAGCAGGGTCGCCCATCTGCGGGAAGCCCCACCGGCCGAGCGCGAGCACGATCGGCTCGAGCTCGCGGCCGTACGGCGTCAGCTCGTAGACGAGACCGCAGTTCATCAGCGGCACGCGCCGCACGATCCCTCCCTCCTGCAGCTCCTTCAGTCGCGTGGAGAGGATGTTCGTGGGGATCCTGGGCAGCCCCTGCTTGAGGTCGGTGTAGCGGCGGGGGCCGACGAGCAGATCGCGGACGATGAGCAGTGCCCAGCGCTCGCCGATCAGCTCGACGGCCGTCGTGACCCCGCAGTACTGCCCGTAGCTGCGGGAGGCCACCTACGCCTGCGCCTGCTCCGCCACGTAGGCGTCCGGACCCTGCTCCGCCGCCTGCGGCTCCATGAAGACGAACTCGATGCCGTTGCCGTCGGGGTCTTCGAGGTCGCGGCTGTACATGAATCCGTAGTCCTTGGGCTCGGTCGGCTCGGTGCCGCCGTTGGCGAGACCCGCCTCGACGATCTTGTCGACCTCTTCGCGCGAGTCGCGGCTGAGCGCGATGAGCACCTGCGCGTGCGTGGTCGGGTCGGTGATCTGCTTCTCGGTGAAGGTCGCGAAGTACTCGCGCGTCAGCACCATGAAGAACACGTTTTCGTCCCACACGATGCACGCGGCGTTGTCGTCGGTGAACAGCGGGTTGATGCCCGCGCCGAGCGACGTGTAGAACGACTTCGCCCTCTCGAGGTCGTTCGTCGGGATGTTGACGAAGATGTGCGTCATTGCCTTGCTCCTAGCCGATCCGTGATGCCGGGCCTGCGCCGCGGCGGTGGGCCGATACTTGCAAAAAACAACTGCGCTTGTCAATAGCAAGTAGCGACTTCTCCCCCGCATGACGGATGCCCCGCCCGGCGCTCCGCCGTAGCGTGGAGGGATGTCCGAGATCACCGCCGCGCGACGGCGACCCCCCGCCACCGCGGGAGATCGGCGGAACGACGTCTGGCTCGCGGGCGGCCTGCTGCTCGGTGCGGTGCTGAGCGCCGCGCTGGGGACCCTCGCAGGGGTGTACGGCGACGAGACCGCGCAGGGCATGCAGTGGGCCCTGCTCTACTCGTTCGGCCTCACCGCGCCGCTCGCCCTGCGTCGTCGCTTCCCCGAGATCGTCGCCGTCGTGGTGGCCCTCGTCTTCTTCCTGGGTGTCTCGCTGCGCATCCCCGAGCTGTACGTCGGCAACATCGCGCTGTTCATCGCGATGTACACGGTCGGCGCCTGGGTCGATGACCGGCGCCGCGCCGTGTGGGTGCGCGTCGCGATCATCGTGGGCATGTTCGTGTGGCTCATGGTGAACACGTTCCAGGCGGCGACCGGACCGACCGACGAGGGCCTGTCGCGCGAAGGGCTCTTCTCCCCGTTCGTGGCGTTCATGCTGATCCAGTTCCTGGTGAACGCCGCGTTCTTCGGCGGTGCGTACTACATGGGCGATCGCGCGTACGCGTCAGCGCTCGAGCGGGCGACCCTCGAAGAGCGCACCCGCGAGCTCGAGAGCGAGCGCGAGGTGACGGCCGCGCAGGCCGTCGCACTCGACCGCGTGCGCATCGCCCGCGAACTGCATGACGTCGTCGCCCATCACGTGTCGGCCATGGGTGTGCAGGCGGGCGCCGCGCGCGCCGTGATGGACCGCGATCCGGATTCCGCGCGCAGCGCGCTCGCCGGGGTCGAGGCATCCGCTCGCTCCGCCCTCGACGACCTGCGCCAGCTGCTCGAGACCCTCCGCACCCCCGACGGCGAGCCGCCCAACGCGTCGACCGTGCGCCTCGCGGGGATCGCCGAGCTCGTCGCCCACGCGAACGAGAACGGCCTGCCGACGACCCTCACCGTCGTCGGCGACGAGACCGAGGTGCCCGACCTCGTGCAGGTGAACATCTACCGGGTCGCGCAGGAGGCGCTCACGAACGCGCGCCGCCACGGCGGACCGGATGCCGCAGCCGACGTGCGCCTGCGCTATGCCGACCACGCGATCGAACTCGAGATCGTGAACTCCGGGCGGATCGCGCCTGCCCTCCGCCCAGGCCTGGGCATCGTCGGGATGCGCGAGCGCGCGGCGGCGTCGGGCGGCACGCTCGAGGCCGCGCCCCGCACGCGCGGAGGCTTCCTGGTGCGCCTGCGCGTCCCGCTCGGCGAGCGGGTCGGCGCATGAGCGGCGCGCCCATCAGGGTGCTCCTCGTCGACGATCACGCCGTCATGCGGGCGGGGTTCCGCATGATCCTCGAGGCCGCCGAGGGGATCGCCGTGGTCGGGGAGGCCTCGACCGGCGTCGAGGCGGTGGCCGCGGCATCCGCTCTGCACCCCGACGTCGTGTGCATGGACGTGCAGATGCCCGACATGGACGGCCTCGAAGCGACCCGTCGCATCGTCGCCGATCCGGACGTCGAGTCGGCGGTGGTCATCGTCACGACGTTCGACCGCGACGACTACCTGTTCGCGTCGCTGGCCGCCGGTGCCAGCGGATTCCTGCTGAAGAACGCCGGACCCGAGGAGCTCGTCGCCGCCGTGCGGGTCGCCGCGGCCGGCGACGCCCTGCTGGCGCCCGAGGTGACGCGGCGCGTGATCGCGCGGTTCGCCGAGGGCGAGGCATCCGCTCCCCCCAGGGTCGCGCCCGCCGCGCGTCGCGGGGGCGTCGACCTCACCGAGCGCGAGGGCGAGGTTCTCGCGCTCGTCGCGCAGGCGCTCAGCAACGCCGAGATCGCGCAGCGGCTGTACATCGGCGAGGCGACGGTCAAGACGCACGTCTCGAACGTGCTGCAGAAGCTCGGTGCCCGCGACCGCGTCGCGGCCGTCGTCTACGCCCATCGGCACGGCCTGGTCTGACCAACGGCGAACGCCCCGGCCCGGGGAGGGGGCCGGGGCGTTCGCGCAGGGGATCAGGCCGCGACTGGAACCTGCGCGTAGCGGTCGACCAGCGCGCCGAAGGCCTCGAGGTAGCCGACGAGGAACTCGGCCGTCTGGTCGTTGGTGACCTCGCCGTTGTCGGCGAAGAGGCCGGGCGTGGTCTGGACGTAGCCCTCGGGCTGGCCGAGCGTCGGGGCGTTGTAGTGGCTCAGGATCGCCTTGAGGTGCTGCTGCGCGGCGGCGGTCGCGATGCCGCCCTGCGAGGTGCCGATCACGGCGGTGGGCTTGCCGTTGAACGAGCCCTGGCCCCACGGGCGGGCGGCCCAGTCGAGCGCGTTCTTGAGCACGCCGGGGATCGAGCGGCTGTACTCGGGGGTGACGATGATCACGCCGTCGACCTCGTCGATGGCGTCCTTGAAGTCGCGCGCGACCTGCGGGAAGTCGGCGTCGAAGTCGGGCGAGTAGAAGGGGAGGTCCTTGATCGGGATCTCGACGAGGGTCGTGCCCTCGGGGGCGAGTCGCTCGAGCGCCTTGGCGAGGCGGCGGTTGATCGAGGTCGACGAGATGCTGCCGACGATGTAGCCGATGGTCCGGTCGGACATGGGCGAGTTCCTCCATAAACAGAAAGGGGTCCCCGGCGGGGACCACCGTGGACGTTCCACTCGGGTGCAAGCCTGCGCCGCCGATATCTATTCCACTGAATGAAGATTTCCTCATGTTTCCTCCGGGTGGCGGAGAGCACGAACCCGCCGTAAGGGGGATGCCGCCGCATGGCCGGGTCCGTAGCGTGGAAGCACACCGGGGGAAGACACAGGAGGAGCGCGATGCTGCAGCTGACGGGGATCACGAAGAGCTACGCGGGGAGGCCGGCGCTCGATGACGTGTCGTTCGACGTCAAACCCGGCCGGCTCACCGGCTTCGTCGGGGGCAACGGCGCCGGCAAGACCACGACGATGCGCATCGTGCTGGGCGTGCTGGCCAAGGATGCCGGCACCGTCGCGCTCGACGGCGCCGAGGTGACGGCATCCGATCGCCGCCGTTTCGGCTACATGCCCGAGGAACGCGGGCTCTATCCCAAGATGAAGGTGCTCGAGCACATCGTGTACCTCGCGCGCCTGCACGGGTTCTCGAAGGCGGATGCCTCCACCCGCGCCACCGCGCTGCTCCAGCAGCTCGGGCTCGGCGAGCGCCTGAACGACAACGTCGAGACGCTCTCGCTCGGCAACCAGCAGCGCGCGCAGATCGCCGCAGCACTCGTGCACGACCCGAAAGTGCTGATCCTCGACGAGCCGTTCTCGGGCCTCGACCCGCTCGCCGTCGACGTCGTCGCCGCCGTGCTGCAGGAGCGCGCCGCCGCCGGTGCGGCCGTGCTCTTCTCGTCGCACCAGCTCGACGTGGTCGAACGCCTGTGCGACGACCTGGTCATCATCGCGGGCGGCACGATCCGCGCGGCGGGCGCCCGTGACGAGCTGCGCGCCCGGCACTCCACGCGCCGGTTCGAGCTCGTCTCGACGGGCGACGCGGGCTGGCTCCGCACCGAGCCCGGCGTCGAGGTCCTCGACTTCGACGGCGGCTACGCCGTGTTCGACGCCGACACCGACGAGACCGCCCAGCGCGTGCTGCGCCGGGCCGTCGACCAGGGCGATGTCGCGAGCTTCGCTCCGCAGCATCCGACCCTCGCTCAGATCTTCAAGGAGGTCATCCAGTGAGCACCGCAACCCGCTCCTCCACCCCGACCCTCGGCACCGCGCAGGGCATCTGGCTCGTCGCCGAGCGCGAGATCGGCTCGAAGCTGCGCAGCAAGGCTTTCGTCATCTCGACGGCGATCCTGCTGCTGGGCGCGCTCGCGCTCGTCATCTGGGGCGGTTTCGCGGCCGCGAACAACGAGGGCACGCCGGTGGCCGTGACGGCCGACGCCGCGGCGGCCGTCGAGAACGCGCAGGGTCTCGACCTGACCGAGGTCGCCGATCGCGACGAGGCCGTGGCGCTCGTCGAGAGCGGCGACGTCGACGCGGCGATCGTCGTCGACCCCGAGTCGCCCGTCGGGCTCGCGGTCATCGCCGAGTCCGACGCGCCGTCGCAGTTGCTCCTCCAGCTCGCGCAGACGCCCACGGTCGAGCTGCTCGAGCCGGAGGAGGGCAACGACGCACTCGCCTACCTCGTGGCGATCGGCTTCGGCATCGTCTTCCTTTTCGCCGCGTCGATGTTCGGCGGCACGATCGCGCAGAGCGTCGTCGAAGAGAAGCAGACCCGCGTGGTCGAGCTGCTCATCTCGGCGATCCCGGTGCGGTCGCTGCTCGCGGGCAAGGTCATCGGCAACACGATCCTCGCGATAGGTCAGATCCTGCTGCTCGCCGCGATCGCGATCGTCGGGCTGACGGTGACCGACCAGACGGCGCTGCTCCAGGGCCTCGGCGGACCCATCGCGTGGTTCGCCGTGTTCTTCCTCTTCGGCTTCATCCTGCTCGCCGCGCTGTTCGCGGCGGCCGCCTCGATGGTGTCGCGCATGGAGGACATCGGATCGACCACGACACCGCTCACGATGCTGGTGATGGCGCCGTACTTCCTGGTGATCTTCTTCTTCGACAACCCGCTCGTGCTGGGGATCATGTCGTACGTGCCGTTCTCGGCGCCCGTCGGCATGCCGATGCGCCTGTTCCTCGGCGAGGCGCAGTGGTGGGAGCCGCTGCTCTCGCTCGCGATCCTCATCGCGACGTGCGTTGCGGCGATCCTCGTCGGCGCCCGCATCTACGAGAACTCGCTGCTGCGCATGGGCGGTCGCGTCAAGCTCTCCGAGGCGCTCGCGCGCTGATCACCGCTGTTCCGGATGCCCCGTCCCGCGCCGTGTGCGCGGGGGCGGGGCATCCGCTCGTCTGTCCCCTTCGGGTCAGCTCGCCTTGAGGACCGAGATGACGTTGCCCGACGGGTCGCGGAACCACGCGATGTCGGGACCCATGCCGTGCGCGATGCCCTTCGCGTCGGTCGGGAACTCCGAATCGTCGTAGATCTTCGTGACGACGCCGCGGGCGTTGAGGTCGTCCACCGCGGCTTCGACGTCGTCGACGTCGAAGTTCAGGATCGTGAAGACCGCGGGCTCGTGGTCGGCCTTGGGGTACACCATCACGCTCGCCCCGGAGCCGAGCTTGAGCTCGAGGATCCCCATCTCTCCGAGTTCCACGGGCATGCCGAGGGTGTCGCCGTAGAACTTCTTCGCCTCGTCGATGTCGCGGACGGCGAAGCCGCTGAAGGCGCGGTCGGGTGTGAACATGCGTGTCCTCCTCAGTCGTGAGTGGTGCCAGCCTCCGCCTCCGGCCGCGCGGTGTCCAGGGGTTGTGCCCGGCGATGGGCTCAGAGACGCTCGACCACCGTGGCGACGCCCATGCCGCCGCCGATGCACAGGGTGGCCAGGCCGTACCGGCCGCCGGATCGCTCCAGCTCGTCGACGAGCGTGCCGAGGATCATGGCCCCGGTCGCGCCGAGCGGGTGGCCCATCGCGATCGCGCCGCCGTTGACGTTCGTGCGCTCGTGCGGGAAGTCGCCGAGGTCGCGCATGAGCTTGAGCGCGACCGAGGCGAAGGCCTCGTTGATCTCGACCAGGTCGATGTCGTGGATCGTCAGGCCGGCCCGCTCGAGCGCCAGGTGAGAGGCGGGGCCGGGACCGGTGAGCATGATCGTCGGCTCGCTGCTCACGACAGCGGCCGAGCGGATGCGGGCGCGCGGCGGGAGCCCGTGCCGGGCGCCGGCGGCCTCGCTGCCGATGAGCACGAGGGCGGCTCCGTCGACGATCCCCGACGAGTTGCCCGCGTGGTGCACGTGGTCGATGGCGCCGGCCTGCGGGTACTTCGAGAGCGCGAGCTCGTCGAATCCGGCGGCGCCCATCGCTGCGAACGCCGGGGGCAGGGCGGCGAGGGTGTCGGCGGTCGTCCCGGGGCGGATGGTCTCGTCGCGATCGAGGACGATCCTGCCTTCGGAGTCGGTGACGGGGATGACTGAGCGGGCGAAGCGGTCCTCCTGCCAGGCGCGTGCGGCGCGTTCGTGGGATTCTGCGGCGAAGCGGTCCACGTCTTCGCGCGTGTAGCCCTCGAGTGTCGCGATGAGGTCGGCGCTGATGCCCTGGGGCACCGAGTCCGCGGCGATCGCGGCCGCCCGGTCCGTCGCGAACGGGCTGCCGTCGGAACCCATCGGCACCCGGCTCATGGACTCGACGCCGCCGGCGAGGAAGAGGTCCTCCCACCCGGACCGCACCCGGGCGGCCGCCTGGTTGACGGCCTCGAGACCGGATCCGCAGAAGCGGTTGAGCTGCACGCCCGGGACGGTGTCGGGCAGCCCGGCTGCGAGCGCGGCGACCTTGGCGATGTCGGACCCCTGGTCGCCGAGCGGCGTGACGCAGCCCAGGATGACGTCGTCGATCGCGGCCGGATCGAGCCCCGGGTGTCGGTCGCGGAGCGCGTCGACCAGGCCGACCACGAGTTCGTGCGGCCGCACCGCGTGCAGCGAGCCGGTCGGCTTTCCCTTGCCGCGCGGCGTGCGCACGGCGTCGTAGACGAAGGCCTCGGACATGGCGTCTCCCTCGATCGCTGCTTCCATCGTGCCACCGGACGCAGGGGTCGGGGGGTGTGGTGCCCGTCGGGCGTGGACGAGATCAGGCGTCGCCGGGCGAGGGACCGGAGCCCGGCGGGTTGAGGTCGGGATGGAAGGCGGTGAACACCGAGTAGGTCTCCCCGTCCGGATCGGCCGGGCGGTCCTTGAACTCGACGAGCAGGTCGCGCAGCCGGTCGCGGAACTCCTCGCGATGCTCGGCGTTCAGCTTGAGCCCCAGCCATGTCGTGTCGACCGTCTCGGGGTCGACGCCCTCGATCTGCTGGAGGAACACGTCGACCAGCACGCGGCTGCGCTCGGGCAGCGGCGAGCGCCACGAGAGCCCCGTCGCACGATACGGGACCTCGCGCGCGCCCTGGGCGCCCACCCGGTCGGCCTCGGCGACGAGGAACCCGGTCTGGACGAGCGTGCGCACGTGATGGAGCATCGTGCCGGGGTTGATGCCGAGCAGCTCGGCGAGCTCCTTGTTCGTCCGGGCTTCGAACGCGCAGAGCCTCAGGACGCGCAGGCGCAGCGGCGAGCTCAGCGCCCGCATGCGGGCCTCGGCCTCGGGACCGGTCGCCGGAAGCCTGCCTTGATCGTCCGCGCTCGTTCCCACCCGCCCAGGGTAGACGACTGATTGACAATCCTCAATCAGTCGTCGAAACTGATTGGCATGTCCCAATCACCTGATCGCGCGGACGACGCCGACGTCGACGACATGATCCTGGCCGAGGCGCGGGCCGAGGCATCCGGAACCTCCGCCGCCGCACGCGCGGACGCGGCCGCCGATGCGGACCAGCCCGACGACCCCGCCGACGCGAACCGGCCGGACGACCGCACGCTCCCGAGCCGACCGGCGGCGCCGGTCGGCTCGCTCTGGCGCGACCGCAACTTCCTGACGCTGTGGAGCGGGCAGGCGCTCAGCCAGTTCGGCGCGCAGATCGCAGAGCTCGCCATCCCGGTGCTGGCGGTCCTGCTGCTCAACGCCACCGAGTTCCAGGTCGGGGCGCTCAACGCGGCGAATGTCGCGGCCTTCCTGCTCGTCGGACTGCCGGCAGGCGCGTGGATCGACCGCATGCGCAAGCGCCACGTCATGATCGTCGCCGACCTGGTGCGCGCCGCGGCGCTGGCGCTCGTGCCCCTGCTGTGGACGATGGGCGTGCTGGAGGTGTGGCACCTCATCGCGGTGGCGGTGGTCGTCGGCGTCGCCACCGTGTTCTTCGACGTCTCGTACCAGAGCATCGTCCCGTCGCTCGTGCGCCCGGACCAGATCGCCGAGGCCAACGGCAAGCTGCAGTCGACCTACGAGCTCGCGAACATCGCCGGCCCGGGCATCGGCGGGTGGCTGGTCGGGGTGATCGCGGCGCCGCTCGCGGTGCTGGCGACCGCCGGCACCTACGTCGTGTCGGCCATCGCGCTGATGTTCACGCGCGACCACGAGGAGGCGCACGACCCGACCGAGCGCGGTCCGATCCTGCGCGAGATCTGGGAGGGCCTGCACTTCGTCTTCACCGAGAAGCTGCTGCGGCGGATCGTCGGCACCACCGGCACGTCGAACTTCTTCAACACAGTGTCGACGACGCTGCTCCCCCTGTTCCTGCTGCGCGAACTCGGGTTCAGCCCCGCGTCGCTGGGCCTCATCTTCTCGCTCGCGGCGGTCGGCGGCCTGCTCGGGGCGATGGCGACACCGCACATCGTGAAGCGCATCGGCGAGGCTCGCGCGATCCCGATCAGCGCGCTCGGGTTCAGCTTCGTCGCGCTGCTGCTGCCCGTCGCCGCGCTCACCCCGTCGATCGCGTTCCCGCTGCTCGTGGCGCAGTTCTTCGTGATGAGCTTCACCGTGCTGCTGTACAACATCACGCAGGTGACGTTCCGTCAGCGGATCACCCCGCCGCGGCTGCTCGGCCGCATGAACGCCTCGGTGCGGTTCGTGGTGTGGGGCGTCATGCCCATCGCCGCGCTCCTCGCCGGCGCGCTCGGCACGTGGCTCGGCGTCGTGCCGACGATGTGGATCGGGGCGATCGGCCAGCTGGCATCCGCCGCGTTCGTCGTGTTCGCGCCGTTCTGGACGGTGCGCGAGCTCCCCGACCAGCACACCGCCGCGAGCGCGGGCGACGACGGCTGAGCCGCCTCAGCCCTTCGCCACCGCCGCACGCCCGCGCGCGATTCCGCGCACGGCGAGCACCAGCTGCGCGAGGTAGGCGAGTCCGATCAGCGCCGCGCTGATCGCGAAGAGCGCCGCCGACGTCTGCGCGGTGATGCCCCACCACGCCATGAGCACGGTGTCGAGGGGGCCGCTGTCACCGGCATCCGGAACCGTCAGCGCGCCGAGCAGGAAGCCGAGCCAGAGCACGGCGCTCGCGATGTCGTAGGACAGGCGGGTCGCGCGCTCGCGCCGCACCTCACGGTCGAAGAGCGTGAGGGCCGGCGGCACGAGCAGCAGGGCGATGACGATGAGTCCGTATACGAGGCCGAAGAAGCCCAGCCATCCGACGCCGGCCCCGAGGTTGCCCCGGCCGAGGAAGAAGAACACCGGGAGGAACACGGCGACCGGCCACTGCGCGTAGTAGACGAAGCGGCCGGTTCCCTCGATGTGCATGGTCCGACGGTAGCGCTCCAGGCCGCCCGCGACGACGACGGACGATCAGCACGAACCTGTCGGTTCGCACAAGACCGCCCCGCAGACCCTGCCGGGATGCTTAGGTGTGAGCATGAGCCCGCGCATCGTGTCGATCGGAACAGCCGTCCCGTCGACCCGCGTCGAGCAGGCCACCGCGCGCGATCTGTTCGCCCTGCAGCCCGGCGTCGACCGTCTCACCGCCCGGCTGATCGGCGCGGCGTTCGACGCCGCCGCCATCGAGCACCGGCACACCGTCCTGTCGCAGCTCGGCGACCCGGCACGGGTGCCCGGCGACGAGGGCGCCCGGTTCATCGACGGCGACGGCCGGCTGGTGCGACCGACGACGGGCACGCGGAACGACGTCTACGTGCGGACCGCTCCCGCCCTCTACGCCGAGGCGGCGAGGGCCGCGATGACGGATGCCGCGGTGGAGGCATCCGCCATCACCCACGTCGTGACGGTCTCGTGCACCGGCTTCTTCGCCCCCGGCCCCGACTACCGGCTCGTGCGCGACCTGGGCCTGGACCCGACCGTCGAGCGCTACCACCTGGGCTTCATCGGCTGCGCTGCGGCGATGCCGGGCCTGCGCCTGGCCTCGCGGATCGCCGAGTCCGACCCCGCAGCCGTCGTGCTCGTCGTGTGCGTCGAGCTGTGCACGCTGCACATCCGCCCGTCGCCCGACCCGCAGCAGATCGTGGCGGCGTCGGTGTTCGCCGACGGCGCGGCGGCGGCGATCGTGACGGCCGACCCCGATGCGGGGAGGGCCGGCGGTCTCGAGCTGGACCGCTTCGCCACGGCGCTCACGTCGGAGGGCGAGGCCGACATGGTGTGGACCATCGGCGACCACGGCTTCGAGATGATCCTGTCGGCCGAGGTGCCGCGCATCGTCGGACGCGAGATCCGCGGCGCGGTCGACCGCTTCCTCGCGGGCGAGACGACGCCCGACGTGTGGGCGGTGCATCCGGGCGGGCGCAGCGTGCTCGACCGGGTCGAGGGCGGGCTGGATCTCGCGCCGTCGGCCCTCGACGCGTCGCGGTCGGTCCTGCGCGACTTCGGCAACATGTCGAGTGCGACGATCATGTTCATCCTCGAGCGGATGCTGCGCGACGACGCCGTGGCGGACGGCGCACGCGTCGCCGCCCTCGCATTCGGTCCTGGGCTGACGGTGGAGTCGGCGCTCCTCACCAAGCGTGCGACCTCTCGCGCGGCGTCGCTCGGCGAGCCGGTCGCCGAGCACGCGGCGACCTCCGCGGCGCATGTCGTCGGTGCCGTCGCGGGCGCAGCGGCCGTCGCAGCAGCCGGCGCGGCCGCGGGCGCATGAGCCTCGCCGTCCGCGACCTCGAGCTCGAGGAGCTCATGGACGATCCGGCGTGCGATCCCCGCCGTCTGCGCGCGACGCTGCGGCGCTTCGGCACGATCAACCGCCTGTTCTCCGGCTGGGGCACCACCTATCGCGCCGAGCTCGCGCCGTACCTGGCTGCCCTGGACCGGCCCGCCCGCGTGCTCGACCTCGGCTCGGGCGGGGGCGACCTGGTGCTGCGGCTCGCCGCCCTCGCGGCCCGCGACGGGTTCGACGTGCACTGGACGGGCGTCGATCCCGACCCCCGCTCGCACGAGGTCGCTGTCGCACGCTCGTCGCCGCCGAACGCGGAGTTCCGCATGACGGATGCCGCGACCCTCGTCGCGGCGGGCGAGACGTACGACGTGGTGATCTCCAACCACGTCGTGCACCATCTCGGCGCTGAGGCCCCCACGTTCTTCGCCCAGTCGCGCGAGCTGTCTCACGGGCTGGTCCTGCACAGCGACATCGCCCGCGGCCGCCGGCCGTACGTGCTGTACTCGGTGGCGGTCACGCCGTTCGCGCCCGGAAGCTTCCTGCGCACCGACGGCCTGCGATCGATCCGGCGCAGCTTCACGCAGCACGAACTGCAGCGACTTCTCGACGACGAGGCGCCGGGCGCGTGGTCGGTCGGTCGCCATGCCCCGTTCCGCCTGCTCGCGGTCGGACGCGGAACGGCCCCCGCGCCGGAGCCGCCGCGTGCCTGACGTCGTCGTCATCGGGGCGGGGCCGGTGGGGATGCTGCTGGCGGGCGAGCTCTCGCGCCGCGGAGTCGACGTCGGCCTGTACGAACGCCGCCCCGCCCCCGGCGGAGGCACGCGCGCGATCGGCGTGCACGCGCCCGTGCTCGCCGCGCTCGAACCGGGCGGGATCACCGAGCGCCTGCTGGCCGTCGCCGCCCGCGTCCCGCACGGCGAAGCGAGGTCGCGCGGGCGCACGCTCGGCACGCTCCGGTTCGTCCGCGGATCGACGCGCTTCCCGTTCGTGGCCACGCTGCCGCAGGCGGCGACGGAGTCGGTGCTCGCCGCCGGCGCCCCCGAGCCGACCCGCGGCGCCACGGCGATGTCGATCGCGCCGCGCCCCCAGGGCGTGCGGGTGCGCATCGGGATCGGCGGCCGGCCCACCGAGCTCACGGCTCCGATCGTGGTGGTCGCGACCGGCGCCGGCGGGCGCGACCTGGTCTTCCGCCGTGGCGCGGGGCGCGCGCACGACTACCCCGACCGGTATCTGATGGCGGATGCCGCGGTCGGCGACCGTCCCGACGACGACCTCGCCGTGATCCACCTCGACCCCGCGGGGGTGCTGGAGTCCTTCCCGCTGCCCGACGGGCACCGGCGCTTCGTGGCCTGGGACCGCCCCGGAGCCGACCCGGAGCCGGCCGCGCGTGCGGCCCGGCTGCGCGACGCCGTCGCCGCACGGGGCGAGGGCGAGGCGTCCGTCGCCGACGCGACCGCCTTCGGGGTCCGCCGCTTCGTCGCGCCGCGACTGCGCAACGGCCGGGTGATCGTGATCGGGGATGCCGCGCACGAGGTCAGCCCGATCGGCGGGCAGGGCATGAACCTCGGCCTGCTCGACGCCGCGACCCTCGCACCGCTGCTCGCGACGTGGGTGCGGACCGGCGAGGCCCCCGACGCCGACCTCGCGCGGTGGGAGGCCCGGCGGGTGCGGTCGGCGCGCACCGCCGCACGCCTGGCCGCGGCGAACACCGCGCTCGGCCGGCGCGCTCCTCGGGGTGTGGACGCCGCGCGCAGCGCGCTCGTGCGGGCGATGCTGATCCCGCCCGCCGACCGCGTCTTCGCCCGCGCCTACTCGATGGGCTTCGACGCCGACGCGTGACGCCCGTGCGGAGGGTCGGGCACCCGAGATCGGGCCGAGAGCGCGCAGATCACCGTTTCACCCCCACCGGAACGGTGATTCGCGACCCCTCGGCGCCCCGCGCGGGGGGTCAAGGGTCAGGCGGTCAGGGCGGCGCCGCTCGCGACGAGCTGCGCGGCGAGCAGGAGCGCCGCGAGCATGACGAGGCGGAAGAGGATCCTCCCGGGCGGACGCACGAGCGCACGCACGATCGTCCAGCCGGCGACGAAGGCGACGCCGACGAAGAACACCCACGTCACCGGCGCCACCGCGCCCAGGTCGCCGCCCGAGACGCCCAGCAGCACGGCGATCCCACCGCCGAGCACTGCGGCCGCCGCCGTCACCGCCGACACCCTCGGACCGAGCCGGTGCGGAAGTCCCCGCACGCCGGTGCGGGCGTCGTCCTCGAGGTCGGGCAGCACATTGGTGAGGTGCACGGCGGCGCCGAGAGCCGCACCCGCGACCCATGCCCAGCCCGGGGCGAACGACGGCTCCGGCGCCGAGAGCGTCGCGAGCGAGGGGAAGATCCCGAAGCTCACCAGGAAGGGCACGATCGAGAAGACGCTCGACTTCAGCCCGGCGTTGTACGCCCAGGCCGAACCGAGGAAGAGCGCGTGGGCCGCCAGCATCCGCCACCCGAGCGGAGCTGACAGCACGAGCGCGAGAATCAGGCAAGCGGATGCCGCCGCCCACGCCGTCCGCAGCGACACGTCCCCGCGGGCGAGCGGCTTGTCGGTGCGCCCGACGGCGCGGTCGCGGTCGGCGTCGAGGGCGTCGTTCGAGATGCCGACCGAGAGCTGCCCGGCGAAGACCGCGAGCGTCAGCAGCGCGAGACGCCACGGCGCGAGACCGACGGCGAGCCCGAGCGTGAGCGCGAGGACGCTGACCACGACCGTCGGCCCGGGATGGGTCGACCCCCACAGGGCCCGGACGTTGCGCACCGTCCGATGCTCTCACGCCGCCTCGCCGAAGCACCCCGGGTTGCGCCGACCTGCCGGAGACCCGCGGCGGTCAGTCGGTCGCGGGCGAGGGCCCCTCGCTCACCAGCGTGAGGCCCGAGCCGTCGGCGGCGACGTCGACCCGCACCGTGTCGCCGTCGTGCACGCCGCCGCCCAGTATCGCCATCGCCAGGCGGTCCTGGATCTCGGACTGGATCAGCCGGCGCAGCGGGCGCGCGCCGAACACCGGGTCGTAGCCGCGCTCGGCGAGCCAGGCACGGGCATCCGGAGTCACGGCCAGCGTCAGCCGCCGGTCCTTGAGCCGGCGCTGGAGCGCGAACACGGCGAGCTCGACGATCTGCGCGAGGTCGTCCTCGGTCAGCGCCTGGAAGATCACGATGTCGTCGAGGCGGTTGACGAACTCCGGCTTGAACGCCTGGCGCACGAGCCCCTGCACCTGCTCGCGCTTCTGCTCGGTCGACAGCGTCGGGTCGATGAGGATCGGCGAGCCGAGGTTCGAGGTGAGGATCAGGATCACGTTCTTGAAGTCGACCGTGCGGCCCTGCCCGTCCGTCAGCCGGCCGTCGTCCATGACCTGCAGCAGCACGTCGAACACCTCGGGATGCGCCTTCTCGACCTCGTCGAGCAGCACGACCGAGTACGGCCGGCGGCGCACGGCCTCGGTCAGCTGGCCGCCCTGCTCGTAGCCGATGTATCCGGGAGGGGCGCCGACGAGCCTCGATACCGAGTGCTTCTCGCCGTACTCCGACATGTCGATGCGCACCATCGCGTGCTCGTCGTCGAACAGGAACTCGGCGAGCGCCTTCGCGAGCTCGGTCTTGCCGACGCCGGTCGGCCCGAGGAACAGGAACGACCCGGTGGGCCGATTGGGGTCGCTGATGCCCGCGCGCGAGCGGCGCACGGCGTCGGACACGGCCTTCACCGCCTCCTTCTGCCCGATGAGGCGGCGGCCGAGCTCCGTCTCGAGATGCAGCAGCTTCTCGGTCTCGCCCTGCAGCAGCCTGCCGACCGGGATGCCCGTCCACGCGGCGATGACGGCGGCGATGTCCTCGTCGGTGACCTGCTCGTTGACCATGCGGTCCTCGGGGGCGATGACCTCGGTGCGCTCCGCCTCGGCGATCTCGAGCTGGAGCCGCTTGATCGTCTCGTACTCGAGCTTCGACGCCCGCGCGTAGTCCGCTTCGCGCAGCGCGCGGTCGCGCTCGGTGACGGCCTCCTCGAGCTGCTTCTTCAGCTCGCCGACGCGGTTGAGGCTCGACCGCTCGCGCTCCCAGCGCTGCTCGAGCGCCGAGAGTTCGGCCTCGGCGGTGGCCATGTGCTCGCGCAGCGCCCCGAGTCGCTCCTTCGAGGCGTCGTCCTTCTCCTTCTTGAGCGCGAGCTCCTCCAGTCGCATGCGGTCGAGCTGACGGCGGAGCTGGTCGATCTCGAGCGGGCTGGAGTCGATCTCCATCTTGAGCCGGCTCATCGCCTCGTCGATCAGGTCGATCGCCTTGTCGGGCAGCTGACGGCTCGGGATGTAGCGATTCGAGAGGGATGCCGCGGCGACGAGCGCACCGTCGGTGATGGTCACCCCGTGGTGTGCCTCGTAGCGCCCCTTGAGCCCGCGCAGGATCGCGACGGTGTCCTCGACGCTGGGCTCGCCGACGTAGACCTGCTGGAAGCGACGCTCGAGCGCAGCATCCTTCTCGATGAACTCGCGGTACTCGTTGAGCGTCGTCGCACCGATGAGGCGCAGCTCGCCGCGCGCGAGCATGGGCTTGAGCATGTTCGACGCCGCGACCGAGCCCTCGCCGCCGCCGGCGCCCATGAGTACGTGCAGCTCGTCGATGAACGTGATGATGCGCCCGTCGGACTCGGTGATCTCCTTGAGGACGCTCTTGAGGCGCTCCTCGAACTGGCCGCGGTACATCGCGCCGGCGACGAGGGCGGAGATGTCGAGCGTGACGAGCTCCTTGTCCTTGAGCGACTCGGCGACGTCACCCGCGACGATGCGCTGTGCGAGCCCCTCGACGACGGCCGTCTTGCCGACGCCGGGCTCGCCGATGAGCACCGGGTTGTTCTTCGTGCGGCGGGTCAGCACCTGACTGACCCGGCGGATCTCGCTGTCGCGCCCGATGACGGGATCGAGCTTGCCCTGGCGGGCGCGGTCGGTGAGGTTGATGCCGAACTGCTCGAGAGCGCTCCGCGCGTCCTCCTGCCCGGGCTGCTGAGTGGCGTTCATGCGTCTCCTGACGTGCGCATTGGGAAAACTTGAGTCGTCGTGACTCAAGTTTAGCAGTCTCGCCACCGGTGCGGGAGAGGGAGCAGGAACTTCGTCCGCGCGATGGCACGCACGACGGTCGACGGCTACCGTGAAAGCGCCGCCCCCATCGAAGGAGCCGACATGGCCGAAGATCCCACCCTCGCCCCCAAACCCGCGACGAGCCACACGGCACGGGCCAACGCCGCTGCCGCAGCCGGGCTTCCCCTCTCGGACCGACGAGACTACGACGACGGCGCGCGCGGCTTCATCGCGACGATCGACGACCCCGTCATCCGCCGCGCAGACGGCATCCCGGTCATCGACGTGTCGGGCCACGACTTCGTGCTCGACTCCGAAGCGCCCGACACGGTCCACCCGAGCCTGTGGCGGCACGCCCAGGTCAACCACCCCCACGGGCTCTTCGAGGTGACCGCCGGCATCTACCAGGTGCGCGGCCTCGACCTGTCGAACGTGACCTTCGTCGAGGGCGACGAGGGCGTCATCGTGATCGATCCGCTCGTGTACTTCGAGACCGCGCAGGCGGCGCTCGCGCTGTACCGTGCCCACCGCGGCGACCGCCCTGTGACGGCCCTGATCTACACGCACAGCCACGCCGACCACTACGGCGGCTCGCGCGCCATCGTGAGCCAGGAGGATGTCGACGGCGGCCGGGTCCCGGTCATCGCGCCGGAGGGCTTCCTCTACGAGGCGGTCGCCGAGAACGTCTACGCCGGCAACGCCATGACCCGGCGCGCGACCTACATGTACGGGCCGATGATCCCACCTGGACCCCGCGGCCACGTCAACGCCGGACTCGCGAACGCCCTGTCGAATCTGGGTGCGTCGACGCTCGTCGCGCCGACCGACCTCGTGAAGGACACCGGCGAGACCCGCACGGTCGACGGTGTGGAGATGGTGTTCCAGATGGCGCCGGGCACCGAGGCGCCGTCGGAGTTCCTCATCCACTTCCCCCGGCATCGCGCGCTGTGCGCGGCGGAGGACGCGACGCACACCCTGCACAACCTCTACACGCTCCGCGGCGCGCAGGTGCGCGACGCCGCGACGTGGTGGAAGACGCTCAACGAGACGATCCGGCTGTTCGGCGAGAACACCGACGTCGTCTTCGCGCAGCACCATTGGCCGCGCTGGGGCACCGACGACATCGTGGCCTACCTCGAGAACCAGCGGGATCTGTACAAGTTCCTCCACGACCGCGTTCTGCACCTCGCGAACAAGGGCGAGACGATGCTCGAGATCGCGGAGCAGCTCGAGCTGCCGCCGGCGCTGTCGGCGCAGTGGTACAACCGCGACTACTACGGCTCGGTCAGCCACAACGCCAAAGCCGTGTACCAGCGCTATCTCGGCTGGTACGACTCGAACCCCGCGCACCTCCACGGCCTGCCGCCCGCCGAGGTCGGCGCGCGGTACGTCGCGCTCGCAGGCGGCGCGGACGCGCTGCTCGACGCGGGGCGTGCGGCGTTCGAGGCCGGCGATTACCGGTGGGCGGCCGAACTGCTCTCGCACCTCGTCTTCGCCGACCCCGGCAACCGCGAGGCAGCGCTCCTGCAGGCCGACACCCTCGAGCAGCTCGGCTACCAGTGCGAGAACCCGACGTGGCGCAACGAGTACCTCATGGGAGCCCAAGAGCTGCGCGGCGGCGTGAAGGACCTCGGCACCATCCAGCTGGCCACCCTCGACGTGCTCGGCGCGATGCCGCCCGAGATGATCTTCGACTTCATGGGGATCAAGCTCGACGCGCGGCGGGCGGAGGCTGCGGCATCCCGCATCCAGTGGTCGTTGACGGATGCCGCGGACGGCGACCCCTCGACGTATGCGCTCGAGCTGCGCAACGGATGCCTGATCTACACGCCCGGCAAGGAGCTCGAGGCGGCCGACGCCCGCGTCACCTCCACCCGGGGCGACCTCGCGAAAGCGGTGTTCGGCGCCGCCGGCGCCCAAGGGTCGCCGGTCGACGCGATGGCGGTCGACGGCGATCGCGACGCGGTCGCCCGCCTGTTCTCGCTGCTCGAGGACTTCCCGTTCTGGTTCCCGATCGCCGGGCCCTGACCCTCACGCGCGCCGCGCGATCTCATCACTCGCGTCGTCGTAGGCGCGGCGGAGCGTCTCACCGACCCACTCTGAGCTCCGGTAGACGTTCGCCTCGCCGATGTCGCCGGTGAGTCCCCCGGCGGCCAGCGCCTCGATGACCCGGTCCTCCGTCGCGACGACCTTGAGGCTCGAGTCGGCGTCCCGCAGGGCGTGCGCGAATCGCCGCAGCACGTCGACGAGGGAGAGCCCGATCTGGTCGGTGCCGCGCAGCCGCACGATGACGACGGCGTTGCGGGATGCGCGACTCACCTCGGGGAGCTGCTTCTCGAAGATCGGCGAGCTGGCGAAGAAGAGGCTGCCGTAGGGCTGGAGCACGAGCACCTCTCCGGCCGGCACGACCGCGGGCGGGTCGGATTCGCGCAGGCGGCCGCCCGGCTCCACGTGCACGGCGCGCACGCGCACCCGGTTGGACTGCTGGCCGACGTAGAGGATGATCCCGAGCCCGACGCCGGCGAGCACCGCGAACTGCAGCGGGATGATGAGCGTGAGCCCGAAGGTCACGGCCATGATCGCGGTCGGCAGCGGGCCGGACTTGATGACCGAGTAGACGCGGCTGGGCTTGATCGCGCCGAACCCGACGACCATGAGCAGACCGGCGAGGGCCGGCATCGCGACGTAGGCGACGAGGTCGGACGCGAGGAAGACGACCACGGCCATCACCGCAGCGGCGATGAACAGGGCCAGCCGGGTCTTCGCGCCGGACTGCACGATGATCGACGATCCCGACATCGACCCGCCCACCGGCATTCCCTGGAAGAGTCCCGACACGACGTTGCCGGCACCCTGGCCGATGAAGTCGCGGTTCGCGTTCGCGGGCCGGCCGTCGGTCGTCGGGATGCCGGCCGAGACGGCGGCGCCCTGCACGAGGCCGATGAATGCGAGGGACACCGCCGGCACGAGCAGGACCGGGATGTCGGCGACACTCGGCAGCACGGGTGCCGGGAGGCCGCGGGGCACGTCGACGATGTCGCGCAGCTGTGCGACGGGATCGCCGACCCACAGGTTCAGGAGGACGGCGCAGACCGATCCCGCGACGACGGCGACGACGAGACCGAGGCTGCCCACGCGAGTGGGGCGCAGCACGACGATGAGCAGGATCGTGATGGTGCCGACGACCACGGACGCGACGCTCCACTGGCCGATGTGCAGGAGCACGTCGAAGGTCTTGAGCAGGCGGTTCGCCCCGCGGCCCGGGTAGCCGGTGAAGTTCGAGAACTGGCCGAGGATGATGTTCACGCCGATCGCGGTGATGAACCCGGTCATCACCGCCGTCGGCACGAAGCTCACGAGCCGGCCCGCCCGCAGGATGCCGGCGACGATCATCACGACCCCGGTGAGGATCGCGAGCGTGAACAGCGCGCGGTCCGGGTCGGGGCGGCTCGCCAGGTCGGCGTCCGACACCACCAGCGCCATCGCGCTCGTCGCCTGCACCGCCATGAACGCGCTGCTGGTGAAGAACGCCGCCCCCGCCATGCCGAAGAGGTACGCGTAGAGGCCCGCGAGCGGATTGACGCCGGCGAGCAGCCCCGCGGCCAGACCGTCGGGGACCGCCTCGATGCCGAGCACCAGGCCGGCCGCGGCATCCTTCCCCGTCGTCTTGCGGGAGAACCACCGCCTCGGATCGATCCGCACGCTCACACCGTAGCGACCCGCACCGCCGGGGGCGTCGCCCGCGGCGGGTGGTTACGCGACCGGTTCGAGCACCGCTTCGCGTGCCGTCGCGGCGTCGACCCCCGCCGCCTCCATCGCCTCGCGCGTGCAGCAGAACCGCGCGCGATACGCGGTGGGGGTGGTGTCGAGCACGCGGGCGAAGTTCTGGCGCAGCACCGCCGCCGAGCCGAACCCGCTCTCGTACGCGATGCGGTCGAGCCCCAGGTCGGTCTTCTCGAGGAGCCGCTGCGCGTGGATGATGCGCTGGCGCGCGAGCCAGGCGGCGGGCGTCGCTCCGTAGTCGGCCTTGAACCGCCGCGCGAACGTGCGCGGCGACATGTGCGCCTTGGCGGCGAGCTGATCGACGGTGAGGTCGAGGCGCAGGTTCTCGAGCATCCAGTCGGTCACGGGCGCGAGCGACAGCGACGCCACCTCGGGGAGCGGCCGGTCGATGAACTGCGCCTGGCCGCCGTCGCGCTGCGGCGGCACGACCATGCGCCGCGCGATCTTGTTGGTCAGCTCGGCGCCGAGCTCCTGTCGCAGCAGGTGCAGGCACGCGTCGAGGCCGGCGGCGGTGCCGGCGCTCGTGATGATGCGGCCGTCCTGCACGTACAGCACGTCGGGGTCGACGTCGACCTCGGGGTACATGCGCGCCATGGCGTCGGCGTACATCCAGTGCGTCGTCGCCTTGCGGCCGTCGAGCACGCCCGAGGCAGCGACGACGAACGATCCGCTGCAGACGCTCAGAACCCACGCGTCGCGGGCCACGGCATGGCGGATGACATCGCCCACGCGCTCGTCGGACGTGCTGCGCGCCCAGTACTGGCGCGGCGTCGGCGAGACGACGACGAGGTCGGCTTCGTAGGCGAACGACAGGTCGAGGTCGACGTTGATCGAGAATCCCATCTTCGACTGAACCGCACCCGGATCGGGCGTGACGATGCGGAAGTCGAAGTTCGGGATCCCGTCCTCGGTGCGGTCGAGGCCGAACGCCTCGCACGCGACTCCGAACTCGAACGGGGCGAACCCGTCCTGCACGATGACGGCGACCGTCTTCATGGCGAACCTCCTGCGTCGGGGTGTGGCAGTTTTCGTACGATGCGTGTCCATCCTGCCACTGTTGGCAGTCCCAGCGCAAGCGTAGCGTTTCTGCCATGTTCATGGTGATTCTTCTCGCAGCACTGTCCGCTGTCGCGGTCGCCTCGACGATCACGGCACTCCGCAACGACGGCTACCACCGTCTCCCCACAGATCCGGCACGCCTCCCCTGACCCTCGTCCCTCCCCGGCCCGCCGTCGCTCGCGACGCGGGTCGGGTGGGCAGGTCAGCGGGTGGTGATCCGCTCGTAGACCTCGATCATCGCCGCCGTCCGCGACGACTGCCGGAACCGGTCGCGGATGGTCGGGTCGACCTCCACCGGCGTACCCGCGTCGATGTCGGCCACCGCCACCCGCAGCGCATCAGCGAGCGCGCCGGACGAGGCATCCGCCGTCTTCCCGTCGCCGACGGGCCAGAACCCCGCGCCCAGCTCGGCCCCGATGTCAGGGTCGCTGATGATCGACGGGGTGCCGAGCGATGCGGCCTCGAAGGGCGTCATGCCCTGCGTCTCGAAGCCGATCGACGTCTGCACCACGGCGTCCGCGGCGGCGATGCGTCGCAGCGTCTCGGCGTACGGCAGTCGCCCCGAGAAGGCGACGGATGCCGCGGGCCGGCGCTTCTCGACGAGCCGCTGCGCGGCTGCCAGCTGACCCCCGCCCCCGATCACCTCGACGTGGGCGCGCACGCCCGAGTCGGCGAGCGCCTCGAGGAACGGCAGCAGGCGCTTCTCGGGGCTCATGCGGCCGAGCCACACGAGCCTCGCGGGTCCTGGGGCGCGCTCGGCGGGAGCCGCCGTCAGCGTCGCGTCGAGGATCTCGTCGTCGATCCCGTTCCACACGACATCGACGCGCGAGCCGTGCGAGTGCAGATCCAGGATGCTGCGCGCACCGCCCGGCAGCACGCCATGCTCTTCGAGCCTGCGTGCGAAATGGGCCGACGGTGCCGTGACGGCATGAGAGCGTCCCGCGAAGCGGCGGAGGTACGCCCAGCCGTCGCCGCCCTCGGCGTCGGCGCTCGACTGCACGCCGAGCGCCCGCCGCTGCCACGCATTCAGGGTCCGCAGCACCAGCGCCGGGAAGGGCATCGTCGCCTCGATCCCCACGTCGAGCCGGTTGTGCATCGTGTGGACCACGGGCAAGCCGTGCCGGGCGGCGTAGCGGTGCCCGATGAACGCGCCCCAGAAGTCGGCCTGCACGTGCACCACGTCGACGGCGGGACGGGCGGCGAGCGCGGCATCCACCCACCGGTCGGTGCTCCCGCCGGGCCACGACGTCGAGTACTCGCGGTCCGCGGTGATCGGCATCGACGGCATGTCGAGGTACGCGGCATCCGGCGCGATCTCCTTGCCGCGCGGACCGTGCACGGACGGCGCGACGATCGTGACGGTGTGCCCGGCGAGCTCGAGGAACCGGCGCTGCAGGCGCATCGACACCTGCGCCCCGCCGAGGGTCTCGACGTGCTGGTCGCCGAACATCACGACGTGCACGGCGCTACTCCGGCAGCGGTTCGTCGCGGTAGAGCGCCTCGAACGTGTCGAGCGTGCGCCGGATGTCGTGCACCTTCACGCCGTCGAGGGACGCCTGCTGCATGCGCAGGCGCTCGTCGGGGGGAAGCGTGAGCACCTTCGTGAGCTTCGCGGCGAGGTCGTCGACGTCACCCGGCGTGAAGAGGTACCCGTTCTCGCCGTCGTGCACGAGGTGCGGCAGCGCGACCGCGTCGGCGGCCACGATCGGCAGCCCGGACGCCATCGCCTCCATCGTCGCGATCGACTGCAGCTCGGCGATCGACGCGATCACGAACACGCTCGCGTTCGTGAGGAACGCGGTGAGCTGCTCGTCGGTGGTGTGACCGTGGAAGGTGACGCGGTCCGACAGCCCGAGCTCGCGCGTGAGCTCCTCGAGATTGCGGCGCTGGTCGCCCTTGCCCACGATGTCGAACGTCACGTTCAGCGCGGGGTCGAGGGCGGCCATCGCGCGCAGCACGACGTCGATCTGCTTCTCGGTCGTGAGCCGTCCGACGAAGACCATGCGGTGCGCGTCGCGCGGCGTGAGGTCGGCGGTGTAGTTCGCCGCGTCGATGCCGCAGCTCACAGGGATCACGTTCTCGATCTCGATCGTGCGCTCGAGGAACTCGGCGGCCTTGCGCGTGGGCGTCGTGACCGCGCGGGTCATGTCGAAGGTGCGCTTGGCGTCCTCCCACGCGAGCTTGATCGCGTATCGCGTCCACGACGCGGGGAGCACGGTGAAGTCGAGGACGTTCTCGGCCATCACGTGGTTCGTGGCGACGACGGGGATGCCGCGCTTGCGAGCCTCGCGCGTGAGGCCGCGCCCGATCACGATGTGCGACTGGCTGTGCACGACGTCCGGCTTGACCGTGTCGAGCACGCGTCGCGCATAGTGCTTCGAGCGGAAGGGCATCACGAAGGTCAGCCAGTCGTGGGGATACCACCGCCACGACGGAATGCGGTGCATCGTCATGGGCTCACCCTCGATCACCTCGGTGAAGGTGCCGTGCTGCCGATGGGTCGCGCTCGGGGCCATGACGTGCACGTCGTGACCGCGCTTGACCAGACCGGCGGCGAGCCGCTCGGCGAAGCGCGCCGCGCCGTTGACGTGCGGCAGCCAGGTGTCGGCGCCGATGAGGATCTTCAGCGGCGGCTTGCCCGCGGCATCGTCGGGCGAATCGTCGTCGGGGGCGGGCGTCACGGACTCGGTCACGGGGATGCGGGGGCCTGTCTGTGCGGCGGGGAGCGCGGCGGACATGGGGGTGATCGCGCGTTCTCCACTGTACCCGAGGGCCTTCCGAACGCCCCTTACGCTGGAACCATGCCCCGACTCCAGGCCGATGCCGATCCGAACCTCTGGGTGCCGGTGACCGAGTCCCTCGGCTTCAGAGGACGCCGCCACCGCAAGGCGGCGATCCGGATGCTGCTGTCGCAGGCGAACACCGCGATGGGCGCCGCCGAGCGCCCGGGCAGCGGCGTCGCGGCGTGGGCGATGAGCCAGGCCGCCCCCTTCCTCATGCGACGCGCGAACGGCCGCGTGCTCGTGTGGGTGTGGAAGGCCGACGCCGAACTCGTCGTGGTCATGGCCCAGGTGCAGGAGGCGACGGCGCAGCTGCGCACCGCGCGCGCCATGATGCCCATGGAGTACGACGACACCGAGTCGTTCCGCAGCGCCTACCTCGGCGTGGGCGAGAAGCTCGAGATGGCGCTCCCCTCCGATCCCCGCACTCCTCCGTTCGCGACCTACACGTGGGACACGGGCACACACTTCGTGACCGTCACGGCGGTGTGCTCCGACAAGGAGCGCTTCGGCACGGTGGTCGGATCGGTCGACGACCTCGCCCGCACCGTCCGCATCGTCGACGACCTCGCCGTGGGCGAGTCGCCCTCGGTACTGCGCATCGAGCCGAAGAGCTGAAGGAGCCGAGAGTGACCGAGACGAGGCATCCCGCCGCCCACCGCCCCGTACGGATCGGCGTGCAGCTCGCGCCGCAGCACGCGGGCTACGCCGCCTATCGCGACGCCGTGCTCCGCGCCGAGGACCTCGGTGTGGACGTCATCTTCAACTGGGACCACTTCTTCCCGCTGACCACGCCGTTCGAGGCCGAGCACTTCGAGGCGTGGACGGTGCTCGCCGCGATGGCCGAGCAGACCGAGCGCGTCGAGTTCGGTCCGCTCGTCAACTGCAGCTCCTACCGCAATCCCGACCTGCAGGCCGACATGGCCCGGACGGTCGACCACATCAGCGCCGGAGCCACCGGCACGGGGCGGCTCATCTTCGGCACCGGCTCGGGGTGGGCCGAGCCCGACTACGCCGAGTACGGGTACGAGTTCGGCACGGTCGGATCACGCCTCGACGACCTCGCCGCCGACCTCCCCCGCATCCGCTCGCGGTGGGACCGCCTGAACCCCGCGCCCACGCGCCGGATCCCGATCCTCATCGGCGGGCAGGGCGAGCGCAAGACGCTGCGGCTCGTCGCCCGGCACGCCGACATCTGGCACACGTTCACCCGGCTCGACGACATGCCCCGCAAGATCGGCGTGCTGCACGAGTGGTGCGCGGAAGAGGACCGCGACCCGTCAGAGATCGAGCTGTCGACGGGCTACACGATCCGCGGATTCGGGCCCCTGCTCGAGACCGACGCGCCGGCGCGCCTGTACGAGCTCGGGTTCCGTCTCATCATCCCCGCGATCGACGGACCCGACTACGACCTGTCTCCGCTGGTGCCGCTCCTCGAGTGGCGCGACCGGGTGAACGACCTCGGCTGAGCGAATCGTCCCCCGCGGGTGACGACGGCGGGCCGGGGCGTCCCCCACCCTGGCAGTGTCCGTTTCGCCATCGTGCCGGAAAGAGGGCCATGTCCGCTCACCTCGTCGAAGTCGTCATCACGGGGCACCTCGGCCCGACGCTGCTCGCGGCGCTCGATGGCTACGATGTGGCCGAGCGGGAGGACGGCACCTCGAGCGTCACCGGCACCGTCTGCGATCAGGCCGAGTTGCGCGCCCTGCTCTCCGTGTTCGACGACCTCAACATCGAGGTCGTGTCGATCAATCGCGTCACCCCCGCCTGAAGGAGACCCGTGGGCACCACGTTCCTCGACCAGACCGCCCTGTGGCCGATCGCCCTGGCGCTCGTGTTCGCGATCGACATCATCGCGCTCATCGTCATCCCGCGCGGTCGCAAGCCCACCGCGGCGATGGCCTGGCTGCTCCTCATCTTCCTGCTGCCGTTCATCGGCATGCTGCTGTTCCTGCTGATCGGCAGCTTCCGCCTGCCGAAGGCGCGGCGCGACGAGCAGGCGCGCATCGACGGCATGATCCGCGGCGCCGTCGACGAGAAGGGGCTCCGCACCGAGGAGCCCGACTGGCCACGCTGGTTCCAGCGCGTGGTGCAGCAGAACGAGCTGCTCACCGCCCTTCCCGCGACCGCGGGGAACGAGGCATCCCTCCTCCCCGACTATCAGGGCTCGATCGACGCGATGGCCGCCGAGATCGACACGGCCACGTCGTTCGTGCACGTGGAGTTCTTCATCGTGGCGTGGGACGACACGACCCGCGAGTTCTTCGCCGCGATGGAGCGCGCGGTCCAGCGGGGCGTCAGCGTGCGGCTCCTGGCCGACTACGTCGCCACGCGCCGGCTGGGCAACTGCAAGGCGACGCTCGCCGAGCTCGACCGCATCGGCGTGGAGTGGGCGTGGATGCTGCCGGTCATGCCCCTCAAGGGCAAGTATCAGCGTCCCGACCTGCGCAACCACCGCAAGATCGTCGTCGTCGACGGCCGGGTGGGGTTCATGGGCTCGCAGAACCTCATCGACCGCACGTACGACTCCCCCAAGAACATCAAGCGGGGCCTCAAGTGGCAGGAGCTCATGACCCGCCTGACCGGGCCCGTGGTCTCGGCGGTCAACGCGGTGTTCCTGTCGGACTGGCTGATCGAGACGGGCCAGGACCTCTCGGCGTCGGAGCACGTCGCGCCGATGGAGCTCGAGCGCTCGACCTCGCCCGACGCGCTGCTGTGCCAGGTGGTGCCGAGCGGCCCGGGCTACGACACCGAGAACAACCTGCGCCTGTTCCTGTCGCTGATCTACGGTGCGACCGAGAAGGTCATCCTGACGAGCCCGTACTTCGTGCCCGACGAGGCGATGGTCTACGCGATCACCACCGCGTGCCAGCGCGGCCTCGAGGTGCAGCTGTTCGTCTCGGAGATCGGCGACCAGGGTCTCGTCTACCACGCGCAGCGGTCGTACTACACGGCGCTGCTCGAGGCGGGCGTGAAGATCTATCTCTACCCCGCGCCGTACATCCTGCACTCCAAGCACTTCTCGATCGACGACGACATCGCGGTGATCGGCTCGAGCAACATGGACATCCGCTCGTTCAGCCTCAACATGGAGGTCTCGCTCATGGTGCGCGGGAAGTCCTTCGTCGACGGCATGCGCGAGGTCGAGCAGGCCTACCGCGACGCCGGGCGCGAGCTCACGCTGCAGGAGTGGCGCGATCAGCCGGGCAAGGCGACGTTCCTCGACGGCCTCGCGCGACTCACGTCCGCGCTGAACTGAGCGCATGGCCGACCTGGTCCTGATCGAGGGCGGCTCGTTCCGCATGGGCTCGGACGAGTTCTATCCGGACGAGACCCCGGTCCACGAGCGCGCGGTGGAGTCGTTCCTCATGGACAGCCACGCCGTCACGAACGAGGAGTTCGCGGCATTCGTCGACGACACCGGCTACGTGACGGTCGCGGAGCGCGAGCTCGACCCAGCCGACTTCCCCGGCGCCGACTCCGCCGACCTCGTTCCCGGTGCGATGGTGTTCACCCCGACGAACGGACCCGTCGACCTCGGCGACTGGCGGAACTGGTGGCGGTGGGAACCGGGCGCGCACTGGCGACGGCCGCTCGGGCCCGACTCGTCGATCGACGACCGGATGCGGCATCCGGTCGTGCATGTCGCCTTCGAGGACGCGTCGACGTACGCGGCGTGGGCGGGCAAGAGGCTGCCGACCGAGGCCGAGCACGAGTACGCCGCCCGCGGCGGGCTCGACGGCGCCCGGTTCGCGTGGGGCGACGATCCGCAGCCCGGCGGCGAGGTGATGGCGAACTCGTGGCTCGGCAGGTTCCCGTACCGGAACGAAGGGGTGGGGGATGCCGCGCCCGTCGGCTCCTATCCGGCGAACGGCTATGGCCTGTACGACATGACCGGCAACGTGTGGGAGTGGACGACGGACTACTGGACCCCACGGCACCTGCGGCTGTCCGACCGGCCCGTCGACCCCGGCCGCCGGCGGAACCTGCTCGCCACGGCGAGCGCGCAGGAGGGCTTCGCCACGCCGCGGCGCGTGCTGAAGGGCGGTTCGCATCTGTGCTCGCCCGACTACTGCCTGCGCTTCCGTCCCGCGGCGCGCTCTCCGCAGGCGGAGGACACCGGCATGTCGCACATCGGGTTCCGGTGCGCGCGCGACCTGTGACGCGTCAGAGCTTCAGGTCCTGCTTCGGCACGACCACCTCGCGGATGATGAGCAGGATCGACGCCATCACCGGCAGCGCCACGAGGACCCCGATCACGCCCATGAGCGCGCCGCCGACCATCGCGCCGATGAGCACGAGCGCCGCTGGTATCGAGATGGCGCGGTTCATGACGCGAGGGCTCACGACGTACGACTCGAGCTGGATGTAGACGAGGTACGCGACGGCGAAGATGACCGCCTGCGTCGGGCTCGTGAAGAGCGCCACGCCCGTGCCGATGACGAGGAAGATCACCGACCCGAACAGCGGGATGAGGGTGACGACGAACGCGATCACCGCCATGAGCGCCGGGAACGGCAGGCGGATGACGAGGTGGAGCACGAAGACGACGCCGGCGTTCATCGCCGCGAGGATGACCGAGCCGATGAGAGCGCTGCCCACCGAGTCGGTGATGCGCTCTGTGAGGTCGGCGAGCCGCACGCGGTTGCGCGCCGGCGCCAGCGCGTAGAACGCGCCCTTGATCGATGAGAGCGACGCGAGGAAGTAAAGGGTCAGCGCCACGACGATGAACGACGCCGAGATTCCGCCGATGAACGCCACGCCCACCGCGAGGACGCCGCCGCCGAGAGCCGCGATGGTCGCCGGGCTCGAGATCCAGTCGGCGAGCTGCCCCAGGCCGACGACGATGGCCGCCTGGGTGTCGGCGCCCAGCGTCGCGAACCACTCCGTCTGCGGGATGCCGGCGATCGTCTCGGGGATCGCGTCGACGAACTCGGCGATCTGCGCGATCACCGGCGGCAGCACCCACACGAGGAATGCCACGAAGAGGAGTGCGAAGCCGCCGAAGACGATCGCGATCGCGCCGCCGCGCTTGACCCGCCGGCGCTCGAGGCGCCGGACGATCGGATCGAGGGCGACCGCCAGGAACATCGAGAGCACGATGTAGACGAGGATCGTCGAGATCGAGCTGAGCGCGCTGCCGAGCAGCAACGCCCCCAGCACGCCCAGCGTGGTGATGAAGCCGAGGGCGAGCGGCCGGTCGAGGGCGGCCAGCACGCCGGTGAACCGGCGGGGCCGGTCGGGATGCACAAGGTCGTCCGCCGGAGGCGCGTCGTCCTGCGGGGCAGCATCGTCCATGCGGCCATGATGGCGGCGCGGGGACGACGTCTACGTCACCCCACGCGGGCGATCTCGTGGGGATCGAGCAGGCCGAGCTCGAGCGCGTGCTCGATCGCGGCATCCCGACCCGATACCCCCAGCTTGCGGTAGATGTGCCCGAGGTGCGTCTTGACCGTGTTCGTCGACACGAAGCACCGGGCGGCGATGTCGGCGATCGTCAGGCGGCTCGGCAGGAACGCGAGCAGCTCGAGCTCACGCGGCGTCAGCTCGTCGAGCAGCTTGCGGTCGCGCCGCACGCCCGCCGCACGGGCGCGCGCGAGGACGAATCGCGCGAACTCGGTGCGGCCGCCGGTGAGCTCCTCGATCAGGTCGATCACCACCGGGCCCGCACGCAGGAACGGATCGGCATTCCACTCCTGCGAGGCGAGGGCGAGCGCACCCTCGAGATGCTCGCGTGCCTGCTGACGGCGACCCTCCTGGGCGCACAGCCACCCGGTGAGCATCGTGAACTCGATCGTCGCGAGGGGGGCGAGCGGGTCGGGCTCGAACCGCAGCCGGCCGATGCGCGCATGGGCGGCCGACGTCTGCCCATCCGCGAGGAGGCCGGCGACCTCTTCGAACGCGACGGGCGACCAGCTCGACGCCGGGGCGGGCGGCGCCGTCACCACCCCGCGCAGCCGGGCGCGGCGCATCGCGATGTTGATGAGCCACTGGCGCACCATGGGCGGGGGCGGGCCCGGAGGCTCGGTGCCGACGGCCTGCTCACCGTCGGGGTCGATGAGCATCGAGATCGCGTGGCCGATCCACATCAGCTGCGTCCGCTGGTTGGACGACGCCCGCACGAGCCCCTCCTCCAGCGCGAGCGCCCCGACGTCGGGCTCACCCCGTTGGATCGCCAGGATCGCCCGGGCGAGATACGCGTCCGCCGGCGCCGGGTGGGCGAGCAGGCCTCCGCTGCGCGCGGTCTGCAGCGCCTCGTCGGCATGGTCGGCGGCGTCACCGAGCCGGCCGTCGATCGCCTCCACCAGCGCGAGGCTGCCGAGCAGATGGATACGGTACGGGGTGTAGGCGAACCCCGGCATCTCCCACGCGGCGGACAGGTGCTCGCGCGCCTCGACGAGCTCGCCGAGGAACAGATGCGCCCGCCCGAGCGATCCCCGCGAGATGAACTCGAGGAAAGGGCGGCTGGTGAGACCGAGCAGGTCCGGCAGCTCAGCATCGGGGTGGTCGTGCAAGAGCGTGAGCGCTTCGACCGCCGCCCGCTGGAAGGGCTCGGGGTGAGGGTGGAACTGCACGCAGGCGGCGAGGTACGCGAGCGCGATCTGGCGCTGGCCGATCGAGATGTCGCGGCTCGCGAGCAGGGAGTGGATGGCGTCGACGGCGATGAGACCGCGTCCGCTCATGCCCTCGGCGATCGCCAGCAGGAGCTGGGCGTCGACGTTGGACGCCCGCACCTCAGGAGGTACGCGGCCGATCCAGCGGGCGACCGTGGCGGCCCGGCCCTGCTCGAACACCTCCCGGCCGCTCATGAGCACGCGCTCGAGCACCCGGTCCCAGCGCCGCGCGCGCAGGAGGTACTCGAGGGCTGTCTCCAGGTCGTGCTCCTCGAGATGCCAGTCCGCCGCGAGCTCGAGCAGGTGCGCCTCGGCGCGGGGATCCGCCGCGCGCAGGCGATACAGAAGCAGGTCGCGGAAGAGCCGGTGGAACCTGTACCAGCCGGCCCTCTCGGGCACGGCGACGATGAACATCGAGTCGCGCTCGAGCTCGGCCAGGAACGTGGCGCCGTCGACGTCGGCGACGGCCTCGACCAGTCCGGCGCAGGCCTCGTCGAGCACGGCCAGGTGCATGAGGGCCGTCCGGCGGGCCGGGTCGAGGGCGTCGAAGACCTCCTCGCTGAGGTAGTCGACCACGAGGCGGTCCGTGCCCGTCAGCTCGTCGACGACGCGCTCCGGGTCGTCGGCGAAGCGGAGGCTGAGGGCCGTGAGCTGCACGCCGACCGCCCACCCCTCCGTGCGGGCGGTCACGGCCGCGACCGCGTGCTCGGTGACCGGCTTGCCGGCGATGCGCTCGATCACGCGGGCGGTCGTCGAGTCGTCGAAGGCGAGCTCGCGCTGGCGGATCTCGACCAGGCCGTGCTCGAGCCGGTGCCGGCTCCAGCCGAGCTGGAGGTCGACGCGCGACGAGAAGACCGCGTGGGCGTTGCCGGGCAGGAGGTCGACGAGGCGCCACAGGTCGGTCAGGATCGAGCTGCCCGAGATGCGGTCGAGATCGTCGAAGACCATCACGACCGTCCCGGCGTCGGCGAGGCTGGCGGCGAGGTCCTCGAGGAACGCTTCGCCGAGGCGGCCCTCCGACGCTTCGAGCGGTGCGCTCGACGGCTGCAGTCCGGGCACCGCGGCGGTGAGGCCGGCGACCAGGCGCGCGGCGAAGGCGGCGGGCGCATCGTCGGCCGACGTGATGTCGAACCAGGCGACCGCGATGTCGTCGCGCGACTGCGCCCACTGCGACAGCAGCACCGTCTTGCCTGCGCCCGCGGGCGCGACGACGAGCGACAGCGGCGATGAGACGCCGGCGTCGAGCTGCCGTCGCAGCGATGGTCGATCTACTGCATGCGACGGAATACGACGTGAATCAGACAAGACCCCGAGCCTCCCTGGCGAGTGGGTGTGAGCTCGGGGGAATCATCCCACAGGGGTGACGTCGATGCGAGTATGCGACCGTCACAATGTCTTGCAACGTTCACCGGGAGGCCACCCGTGCACGCCGCCCTCGCCGGGAGGACCCATGAAGGACGCCCAGGTCGTGCGCATCCTCGTTCGAGGGCGCCTCGGTCCTGCGCTGGTCGCCGCTCTCGACGGCTTCGCGCTGCGCGAGACGGACGACGGGTGCACGAGCGTCGAGGGCCCGATCCCCGACCAGGCTCGTCTGCTCGGGCTGCTCGACCTGTTCGAGGAGCTCGGCATCGACGTCGTGTCGGTCAACCCCGTCCCCCAGGGAGGCCGCTGATATTCACCCTCACGGGGTGACGTCGCTCCCCCTCCCGCCCTCGTAGTTTTCGAGTGTGGCGGGCGTTCGGTCCGCCCGCGACGATTGGCTGGAAACAATGGATCTCTGGAGTTTGGTCGCCTGGTTCTTCTGGGTCTTCGTGTTCGT
Organism: Microbacterium sp. HJ5; assembly: GCF_054824025.1. Classification (NCBI taxonomy): domain Bacteria; kingdom Bacillati; phylum Actinomycetota; class Actinomycetes; order Micrococcales; family Microbacteriaceae; genus Microbacterium; species Microbacterium sp. HJ5. Next base: position 29,440 of record NZ_JSYE01000009.1, on the reverse strand, counting down.
GGCGTACCTCATGGTCCTGTTCTCGATCATCGGCGACATCTTCCGCGACCACACGCTCAACGGCTGGGGCAAGGCTCTGTGGATCATCTTCCTGATCTTCGTGCCGTTCCTCACGGCGCTGATCTACCTGATCGCGCGCGGGCCGGGCATGCAGAAGCGCGCCATCGAGCAGGCTCAGGAGCTGCGGACGCAGCAGGACGCCTACATCCGGGCGACGGCCGGCACCGGCAGCGCCACCGACGACATCGCTAAGGCGAAGTCGCTCCTCGACTCGGGCGCGATCTCGCAGGCCGAGTTCGACTCCCTCAAGGCGAAGGCACTCGCGGGCTGACGCCCCGCAGAGGAGGATGACCTCATGACGACATTCGACTACGGCCCGATCGAGTTCTACGCGATCGGCTTCGACGGTGACAAGCCGGGTCCGGGCGTGCTGCAGGCGATCGACGACCTCGTCGCCGCCGGCACCGTGAACGTCCTCGACCTCGTGTACGCGACCCGCTCGCCCGAGGGCGAGCTCACGGTCGTCGAGCTCTCCGACACCACCGACGACGGCGGGGTGCCGGCGCTCGACCTTGCGGGGCTGGCAGGTCTCGAAGACATCGAGGCACTCGCGGAGCAGGTTCCCCCGGGGGCCTCCGCCGCGATCCTCGTCGTCGAGCTGCTGTGGGCCAAGGCGTTCGCCTCGGCCCTGTACGACGCCGGCGGCGCCGTCATCGCGCGCGAGGGCATCCCCGCGCCGATCGTCAACGCGTTCCTGTCCGAGAACGCCGGCTGAAGGAGACCGACATGATGCGCAGAGTGGGCCGTCCCGGCCTCATCGGAATGGCGGCACGCACAGCCGTCGTCGCGGGCACCGCGACGGCAGTCTCGGGGGGCGTCGCCCGACACCAGCAGAACAAGGCCAACCAGCAGTACGAGGCACAGGCGTACGAGGCCCAGCAGCAGCAGGCGGCCATGGACGCCGCCGCCGCCCAGGCCGTCGCCAACGCCCAGGCAGCGGCCCCGGCCGCGGCCCCCGCACCCGCGGGCGGTGGCTCCGACATGATGGCGCAGCTCACCCAGCTGTCGAACCTGCACGCGCAGGGCATCCTGTCGGACGAGGAGTTCGCGGCCGCGAAGGCCAAGCTCCTGTCCTGATCGCCGACGCACGAAGGCCGCATCCGCGAGGGTGCGGCCTTCGTCGTCGCGGACGCCCTCCGACCCCGACGGCCGTCAGCTTCCGGTCTGATCGCCTTCGCCGCTGCGAGGGCCGAGGGCGTCCATCTTCTCGAGGAGCTGGCGCATCTGACCACGCGTCGCAGGCTCGGCGTCGTCGTGGTTGCGGGTCGCCCGTTCGAGGATCCACGAGGCGAGGGTGGCCGTGATGATGCCCGCGAGCGCCACCCCGCTGAACATCACGCCGATGCCGACGAGGCGCCCGGGTATCGTCACCGGGAAGTAGTCCCCATACCCCGTCGTCGTGATCGTCACGCACGACCACCACACGGCCTCGCCGAAGGTGGTGATGTTCGCCTCCGTCGACAGGCGCTCCGCCTCGAGCACGGCGAGCGAGGCGATGTAGATGAGCAGGACCCCGGCACCGGCGCCGTAGACCATGATCTGGGTGCGCAGCCGCATGCCCGCGGACGGGCGCATCCCCGGCACACGGGTGAGGGCCTGCAGCAGGAGCACGAGGCGGAACACGGGGATGAGCGCGATCGCGAGCGTGCCGAGGTGCGTGCGGAACCACCGCGCCCGGTTCTTCGCGAGGAAGAGCCGCACGAGGTAGTCGATGATGAACAGCGCCCACGTGCCGAGGATGATCATCGTCATGACGACGTGGGCCGCGCCCTCGAGGCCGCCGATCACGCGCCACGAGTACGCCACCAGGTAGGCGAGGGACGCCAGCATGAGCGGCACCTGCGTCCGGCGATGCCACGTCTTCTCGTCCACAGCCGAATCATCCCGCACGTCGGCGGCGAGTCCGGCGAGGGCACGCGGATCAGGCGGCGCGGGAGTCCTGCTCTAGGGCTGCGGCGTTGCGGATGAACAGCACGATCCACGTGAAGACGAGGATGCCCGCGACGAGCTCCACCGCCGTCAGGGTGTAGTAGCCGATCGCGAAGAACACGGCGAGCACGAGCGTCACGGCGAGGAACAGCCATCCGAGGAGGACGAAGGGACGCGGCATCCCGGTGATCCATCTCGGCAGGCCGATGACGAGCACGCCGTACGCGACGACCATGCCCGAGGCGACGCCGGTGTGGATGCCGAAGAAGAGGTTGACGGGGAACAGGCCCACGAGCGCCAGGAAGACGCCGACGACGATGAGGCACACCCGCACGCGCCCGACGCCGACGGGGTTGTCGGTCGGGATCCCCCGGGTGGCGTAGCGGGCGAGCGTGGTCACCAGGAACCCGGCCACGATCAGCGTGAGGTTGAAGGCGAGGGCGGACACGTTCGTCGTCATGCCGAGGGCGCTCAGGTTGTCCTTCCACCACGTCGGGTCGCTCGCGGTGAGCATGCTCGCCAGCACGCCGAGCACGAGGAAGACCGCGAGCACCGAGGCGAGCAGCTGCAGATCCATGTGCGTGGCCGAGAAGAAGGCGAGGTACGCGCTCATCGCCGCCGTGGCGCCGGCGAGGATGAGCACCGGCAGCGCGAACACCTCTGCGCCGATGAACGCCTGCTCGAGGATCACCGCGAGAAGGGTCCAGCCGAGGAGCGCGATCACGGCGTGCGCGATCGCGAGCGCGATGATGTCGAAGTAGTCGAGCGCGCCGAGGCGCCCGTGCGGCCCCCTCTCGTGCAGCAGCCAGCGCCCCGCGAGCACGGCGAGGAAAGCAGCGACCGCCGACGCGATCGCGGCGAACTGGCCGACCGAGTCCGGTCCGGCGATCGGCGCGGCCTCGAGACGGAAGGCGAACGCCGCGACGACCGCGGCGACGACGAACGCGATGGCGCCGATGCCGAGCGCGAGCGACTCGAGCGACCGTTCGCTCGAGGTGTCGACGAGACGGGATGCCGCGCGGCCGCGGCGGGTCTCGGGTTCGGCGAGGGGGGTCTGGGCCATGGCGCTACCTCCGTGTGTGGTTCGGCGAGGGATCGGGGTCGCGTGGCGGGACGGCGGTGCGGTCGCCGGACAGCCAGCGCAGCCAGTGCCCGCCGGGATCGCCCTCGAGCACCAGCGTCCGCACGAACAGCGTCAGCGGAATCGACAGGATCGCCCCGAGCGGACCGATGATGAACGTCCAGAAGATGACCGAGAAGAAGCTCAGCGTGAGGCTCAAGTCGACGGCGTCGCTGACGAACTTCGGCTGCACGAGCACCTGCAGCACGACGTTGACGACGCAGTAGATCGCGATGACCGCGAGCAGGAGCGGCCAGCCGCCCACCACGAAGGCCAGCACAGCCGGGGGCACCAGTCCGAGCACGAAGCCGATGTTGGGGATGAAGTTCGTGACGAAGGCGAGGATCGCCCACACCAGCGGAGCGGGAACACCGAGCCACAGCAGCGCGAAACCGTCGATGATCGCGACGATCGCACCGAAGCTCGCGTTGACGACGTAGTAGCGCCGCACCCCCGAGTTGAGGTGGCGGATGCGCGCGAGCACGGGCGCCTTCGCAGCCCCGAAGACGCGGCGGGCGTCGCGGTAGCGCGCCGCGTCGGCGGCCATGAAGATGATGTACGCGAAGACGAAGAAGAGGGCCGTCGCGATGCCCAGGACGGTGCCGCCGAGGCTCGAGGCGAGCCCCACGAGCGTCTCGGGATCGAGGACGGAGGCCGCAGCATCCGCCGCCTGGTCGTCGAGGCCCGCGGACTGGAGCCACGAGAGCACGCTCTGCACGCTCGCCTGCAGCTGGTCGGCGAACTCGCCCACCAGCGCCGCGAACTGCCTCCCGGCGAGCCATAGCAGCGCCCCCATGACGACCAGCACGAGGTAGGCGACGACGATGACCGCCGTCGTCCCCGTCCAGCGCGGCCAGCCGCGCCGCTCGAGCGGCCGCCGGACCGGCTCGCAGATCACCACGAGCACGATCGCCAGGGCGAGCGGGCCGACGATCTCGCGCGCGAAGTAGACCCCGGCGAGGACCACCGCGGCGGCGGCCAGGCCGATCAGCGTGCGGAGGCTCGGCGACAGCGCCGGGGGCGGGGGCGGGGCTGCGGCGCGGGTCACGCGGCCAGGGTATCCAGCGGGCGGTCGGCCGCGCCGGATTTCATCCTCGAACTCACCCCCGCGCGCCGCCGCGCGATGCCACACTGTCCACATGTCAGCGACAGATGCGCGACCGCTGGCGGAGACCTGGTCGGCTCCGCCCACCCTTCAGGACCACCTCGCGGAGGGCCGCGCAGCGCGCGAGTCGGCTCCGCGCGAGTCCCTCGCCGTCCTCCCCGACGGTGAGCGCGACCCGATGGGCATCCTCGACCGGCAGGATTCGACGCGCGTGCCCGAGCTCGTGCCGATCCGCACGCAGCGGATGGCCGAGAGCGCGTTCGCGTTCTACCGGGGCACGGCCGCGCTCATGGCCGCCGACCTCGCGCGCTCGCCGAGCAGCGGCCTGACGGTCGGGTCGTGCGGCGACGCGCACGTGTCGAACTTCGGCCTGTTCGCCTCACCGCAGCGCACGCTCGTGTTCGACCTCAACGACTTCGACGAGTCGGCGTGGGCGCCGTGGGAGTGGGACGTCAAACGTCTCGTGACCAGCATCGTCATCGCCGGTCAGTCGACCTCGCGCGACGAGGGGGTGGTGAGGGATGCCGCGCTCGGCGCGGTCCGCACGTACGCGCGGGCCCTGGGCAGCGGCGCCAAGCGCAGTCCTCTCAAGCGCTACTACGACCACTTCGACGCCGACGCCGGCTCGGACTCCGTCGACCCCGAGTCGCAGGAGGCGCTGCGCAAGGCCGTGAAGGACGCCGAGAAGCGCACCGCTGTGCGGGCTGTGCGCAAGCTGACGCACGTCGACGAGAACGGTCGCCTCGTGTTCATCGAGCAGCCGCCCACGATGACGCACGTCGACCCGCGCATCGAGCTGCGCATCAACGAGTTCGTGGGCGAGTACCAGCAGTCGGCCAACATCGACATCCGCGTCCTGCTGCAGAAGTACCACGTGACCGACATCGCACGGCGCGTCGTGGGCGTCGGCAGCGTCGGCACCCGCTGCTACCTCGTGTCGATGGCCGACGGCGACGGGAACGCGCTGATCCTGCAGGCCAAGGAGGCCGCCCAGAGCGTGCTGATCGAGTACGGTCAGGTCCAACAGCCCGAGGCGGTGGGCCGGTTCATCGAGCGCAGCGGTGAGGGCGGCCGCGTCGTCGCGATGCAGCGCATCCTGCAGGCCGTGTCCGATCCGTTCCTCGGGCACCTCACGGGTCCGTCCGTCGACGGCCCGGTGCGTTCGTTCTACGTGCGGCAGTTCCACGACAAGAAGGGCGGGTTCGACGTCGACACGCTCGAGGACTCCGCCTTCGGCTGGTACGCGGATGCCTGTGCCACGACCCTCGCACGCGCCCACGGGCAGTCGCCGAACGCCTCGGTGGTCGCCGGCTACGTCGGCGGCGGGCGGGTCGCCGGCGAGGCGATCCTGGAGTGGTCGTACGCCTATGCCGACCTCTCCCGCGCGGACTGGGAGCTGTTCCGCACGCATCGCGGGGTCGACGCGTCCTGACCTGGGGACCGCGCGCGCCCGGGCTGTGAGTCCGGGGAGTGGGATGCCGCGGCTCAGCCGTTGCCGGGACGGCTGGGCGGGGCATCCGGCCCCTCGTCGCCGCGCTCGAGCTGATGACGCGGACGCCACACCACGAGCTCGGTCGCCCGGCGCACCCGCGTGCCCGAGCGGAGGGTCACGACGGAGCCCGTCGCGCCGGCGGCGAAGACGCGGGCGCCCGGCCGGCGCTCCAGCTCGGTGCGCACGCGCTCCTCGAGGTCGCGCACCCGGCCGTGCAGCTCGCGCACGCGGTCTTCGAGCTCGAGGATGCGCGCGATCGCGGGGAGGCCGATGCCGTCGGACGACATGCGCGCCACCTCGCGGAGCTGGGCGACGTGGCGCAGCGAGTAGCGGCGGGAGCCGCCCGGGGTGCGGGCGGGCACGACCAGACCGAGCCGGTCGTACTGACGGAGGGTCTGGGGATGCATGCCCGACAGCTCGGCGGCCACGGCGATCGCGAAGATCGGCGCGTCGTCGTCGATGTCGTGCTGCTCGCCCATCCGGATCACCCTCCTCGCGCCCTATCCTCTCAGCCGCGCGCCTTCGCCATGAGGTCGGAGCGCGGGTTCTCCTTCGGCTCGAGCTCGTGATAGCGCTCGAGGGCCTCGCGCGCCGCGTCGTCGAGGTGCGACGGCACGGCGACCTGCACCTCGGCGAGGAGGTCGCCGACGCCCTTCGCGGTCTCCACCCCCCGGCCCTTGACCCGCAGCACGCGGCCGGACGGTGTGCCGGGGGCGACGCGGAGCTTGACCGGGTCGCCGCCGAGCGTCGGCACCTCGATGGTCGCTCCCAGCGCCGCCTCGGTGAACGTCACCGGGATCGTCACCCGCAGGTTCAGGCCGTCGCGCGTGAAGACCGGGTGGGGACGCACCGCGACCTGCACGACGATGTCGCCGGCCTCGCCGCCGTCGGGCGACGGACGGCCGCGGCCGCGCAGCCGGATCTTCTGCCCGTCGGAGACGCCCGCGGGGATCTTCACCTTGAACGGCTTCCCGTCCTCGCCCTGGAGCGTGATGGTCTCGCCCTTGGTCGCAGTGAGGAAGTCGATGGTCGTCCGCGCGGTGACATCGGCACCCCGCGTCGGACCGCCGTAGCCGCGGTAGCCGCCGGTCGACTGGCCGAACCGGCCGGTGCCGAAGCCGCCGCCCTGCTGTTGGTTGAACATCGAGAAGATGTCGTCGAAGTCCTCAGCCTGGTAGCGGCTGCCGCCGCGACTCTGGTTGAACATGCTGAAGACGTCTTCGAACCCGCCGTTGCCGCCCTGACCGCCCGCCGTGAAGCGGGCGCCGGAGCCCATCGCCCGGATCTGGTCGTACTCCTTGCGCTGCTCGGCGTCGGAGAGCACCGAATACGCCTCGCTGACCTCTTTGAACTTCGCCTCGGCCTTCGCGTCGCCCTGATTGGAATCGGGGTGGTACTTGCGGGCGAGCTTGCGATACGTCTTCTTGAGATCGGCGTCGCTGACGTCCTTCGACACGCCGAGGGTCGCGTAGAAGTCCTTGTCGAACCAGTCCTGACTGGCCATGGATTCCCCTACTCGGCCGGCACCGCGACGACGACCTTCGCCGGGCGGAGCTCGACGGAGCCGAGGCGGTAGCCCACCTCGACGACCTCGAGGATCGTCGGCGCCTCGACGCCCGCGGTCGGAGCCTGGAAGATCGCCTCGTGGTGCTGGGGGTCGAACAGCTCGCCCGCAGCGCCGTAGGTCGTGAGGCCGATGCGCTCGGCGACGCCGCGCAGCTTGTCGGCGATCGCGGCGAACGGCGTGCCCTCTTCGAGATCGCCGTGCTTGTCGGCGCGGTCGAGGTCGTCGAGTACGGGCAGGAGGCCCTTGGCGACCGCGCCCTGAGCGCGCTCGACCTCGATCTCGCGCTGCTCCTCGGTGCGGCGGCGGTAGTTCGCGTACTCGGCCTGCAGACGCTTCAGGTCGTTGAGCAGCTGCGACTCGAGGTCGGCGATCACCGCGTCCTCGGCCGCGGCATCCGCGTTCTGCTTCGCACCGAGGATGTCGTCGATGGTCAGCTCGTCGTCCTGGCCCTCCTGCGGGTCGGACCCGGAAGCCTGCGCTTCCGGGTCCTCGCCGCCGGGGACCTCGGCGCCCTGGGGCTCTTCGAAGTCCTTGTCGGTCATGGTTACTTCTTCTCGTCCTCGTCGTCGATGACCTCGGCGTCGACGACGTCCTCGTCGGCGCCGGCCTGGCCGGCGTCGCCCTCGGCGGGCTGCTCGCCCGACGCGTCGGGAGCCGACTGCGCCGACTGGTTCGAGGCGTAGATGGCCTCGCCGAGCTTGCCCTGGCTCTGGTTGAGCTTGTCGAAAGCCGTCTTCACCGCGTCGTCGTCGTCGCCGGCGAGCGCCGTCTTGAGAGCGTCGACATCGGCCTGGACCTCGGTCTTGACGTCTTCGGGCAGCTTGTCGTCATTCTCCTTGATGAGCTTCTCGATCGAGTAGGAGAGCGTCTCGGCCTGGTTGCGGACCTCGGCCGACTCGCGGCGCTTCTTGTCGTCGGCGGCGTGCTCCTCGGCCTCGCGCACCATGCGCTCGATGTCCTCCTTCGGCAGCGACGAGCCGCCGGTGATGGTCATCGACTGCTCCTTGCCGGTGCCCTTGTCCTTCGCGGACACGTGCACGATGCCGTTGGCGTCGAGATCGAAGGTGACCTCGATCTGCGGGATGCCGCGCGGAGCGGGCGCGATGCCGGTGAGCTCGAAGGTGCCGAGCGGCTTGTTGTCGCGCGTGAACTCGCGCTCACCCTGGAACACCTGGATCGCGACGGACGGCTGGTTGTCGTCGGCGGTCGTGAAGGTCTCCGAGCGCTTGGTCGGGATGGCCGTGTTGCGCTCGATGAGCTTCGTCATGATCCCGCCCTTGGTCTCGATGCCGAGGCTCAGGGGGGTCACGTCGATGAGCAGGACGTCCTTGCGCTCGCCCTTGAGGACACCGGCCTGCAGGGCGGCGCCGACGGCGACGACCTCGTCCGGGTTCACGCCCTTGTTGGGCTCCTTGCCGGCCTCGCGCTGCACGAGCTCGCTCACGGCGGGCATGCGGGTCGACCCGCCGACGAGCACGACGTGGTCGATGTCGGCCACCTTGATGCCCGCCTCGCGGATGACGTCCTCGAAGGGCTTCTTCGTGCGGTCGAGGAGGTCCTTGGTGAGGTCCTCGAACTTGGCACGCGTGATGGTCTCGGACAGCGACACGGGGCCGGAGTCGGTCAGCGAGAGGTAGGGAAGATTGACGCTCGTGCTCGTGGAGGACGAGAGCTCCTTCTTGGCCTGCTCAGCGGCCTCCTTGAGGCGCTGCAGGGCGATCTTGTCGCCCGAGACCTCGACGCCGGTGGTGTCCTTGAACTGCTTGATGAAGTAGTCGACGAGACGCTGGTCCCAGTCGTCGCCGCCGAGGCGGTTGTCGCCCGCAGTGGCGCGAACCTGGATGGTCGAGAAGTCGTCGTCCTTGCCCACCTCGAGCAGCGACACGTCGAACGTTCCGCCACCGAGGTCGAAGACGAGGATGAGCTCGTCCTCCTTGCCCTTGTCGAGGCCGTAGGCGAGCGCCGCCGCGGTGGGCTCGTTGATGATGCGCAGGACGTTGAGGCCGGCGATCTCGCCCGCCTCCTTCGTGGCCTGGCGCTCGGCGTCGTTGAAGTACGCGGGAACCGTGATGACGGCATCCGTCACCGTGTCGCCGAGATACTGCTCGGCGTCGCGCTTGAGCTTCTGGAGGATGCGCGCGGAGATCTCCTGCGGCGTCCACTTCTTGCCGTCGACGTCGAAGCTCCAGTCGGTGCCCATGTGGCGCTTGACCGACGAGACGGTGCGGTCGACGTTGGTGACGGCCTGGCGCTTGGCGGTCTCGCCGACGAGCACCTCGCCGTCCTTCGTGAAGGCCACGACCGAGGGGGTCGTGCGGAAGCCCTCGGCGTTGGCGATGACCTTCGGCTCGCCGCCTTCGAGGACGCTGACGACCGAGTTGGTCGTACCGAGGTCGATTCCGACAGCACGTGCCATGTGTATCTCTCCTTCTCGCGGGCGGGGCGGATGCCTCGACCCTGGGGGGTGATGGGAAGTCTGGAGGCGACTCGACGACGAGGTTGAGTCGCGATGACTCAAGGCTACCCGGGGTGTGCGAGCGTGTCAAATGAAGTTGAGTCGACCCGTGTCAACTTCTTTCGCGGCCCCGAATCGGGCGCGACGTCGGGGCGCGACGTCGGGGCGGCGATCCCGATCGATCGCCGCCCCTGCGTCGCATGCCCGCGTCAGCCCTCGAAGTGGTCGAGCAGGCGCGCGACCACCGCGGCGCGCTCGGCGTCGGTGGAGAGCTGCTCGAGACCGAAGCCGAACAGCACGCTGTCGGGCGTCGCCGTCGCGCCGTAGTAGGGCCCGCCGACAGAGACGCGCTCCCAGTCGCCGCCGTTGCCGGGGCTCGACTCCGGCGCGCCGAGCACCGTCCAGTCGCCGAATCCGGACTCGAAGCCCTCCGCCTCGACCTCGGAGCCGGAGACCGTGAAGCGGGTGTCGTCGACGATGGCTCCCGTGTCGCCCGTGAACGGATCGGTGACGTAGCTCAGCACGAGCTCGATCTCCTCGCCCTCGTAGGCGCTGAGGTCGAACGAGACCGGGATCCACCCGCCGGAGAATCCGGTGAAGGAGTTCCACTCGCCGATGGTGCCGGTCGAGAGGCACGGATCGCCGACCGTCAGATAGTGCTCCAGCTGCGGGTGCATGTCGACGTAGTAGCCCGCCTCGCACTCCGCCGACGGGGCGGAGCTCGTCGCGTCGCCCAGGTCGGGCAGCGTCGTCCACTCGTCCGTGCCGACCGGCCGGACCTCGAGGATCACATGGTCGTAGCCGCCCTCCGTCGCGTAGGACAGCTGCGCGTCGAAGGTGACGGACTCGCCGTCGGCGACGTCGGGGACGTCGAACGTGCGACCCAGCCGCAGGTAGCCCTCGTCGACGTGACCGGCGAACGCGGCCCACTCCCCCTCCACCGGGACGAACGGACCGGACGGGTCCGTGTACTCCGCTGCGGGCCAGCTCTCGAACTGCGGGAACTCGTCGACGGGGAGCACGTCGCTCGTCGCGGTGAACGCCCCCGCCTCGTCGAGCGGGTTGTCCTCGACCGCCGGACCGCCGAACAGGGCCTCCAGGCCGGTGAGCGGCTCATCCACGCCGACGACGCCGCTGCCGCTGATGATCGAGCGGTCGTAGGCACCCAGCCAGTACTGCGTGAAGTCGTCCGCCAGGATGAGGCAGTCCGAGAAGATGTCCGACGAGACGACGCACTGCTCGTCGGGTGCCCCGTCCAGCCCGTAGTAGATCCCGCCGAGAGTGCTCGCCAGAGCGCCGTAGTACGCCGTCGTCTCCCCGGCGAGCGCGAGCTTGCCGCCGTCGTTGAGGTAGTCGCGCACGGCGATCGTCAGGTACTGCTGCCGCTCGGCGACCGACAGGTCGGTGAACGGACCCGCGTAGGTCTCGGTGAGAAGGTCTTCCTGATCCTGTGTGAGCCGGTTGTCGCCGAGGTACCAGACGACGCCGTCGTAGTGGCTCAGGATGCCGAGGTCGTGCGGCACGCCCTGCGCGTCGACGTCCCAGACGTCCGGCGTGACGCCGTTCGCCTCGAGCGCCGCGATGTGCTCGTCCAGGTACTTCGGTCCCGAGGCCAGCGGAGGCTCGCCGCCGTTGCGGGCGCCGGTGTAGTCCTCGTTGGCGATGATGAGGACCGAGTTGCCGGTGTCCTGCGCGACCTCGTAGGTGAAGTGCTCGCTCTCGACCTTGCCGGCCTTCTCACCCTTCGGCAGGTCGCGGCTGCGGGTCTTGGCGTCGAACCAGACCTCGACCGAGTCACCGGGCTCGGCGCCTTCGACGACGCCTCGGTACTCGGCGTAGTAGTCGGTGTTCTCGAACCCGTACCGCTCACCGCCCTCCCACTCGTCGGGGCTGGTCTTCTCGGTGCGGCCGCCGTTGATCGAGTAGTACATCGTCATGGCGCGCAGGCTGCGCTTGGCCCACACTGCCACCGTCTGCGGGTCGCCGTACGAGACGCTGAACGAGTCGACGCGGAAGTCCTCGGCATCCCGTCCCACGACCGAGACCGGGTCGTCGGGATCGAGAGCCGACTCGGCGACGGCGAGCGCGAACGGGATGTTCTTCTCGAACTCCGTCTGGATCAGCGACTCGTCGTCGGGGAAGTCGAAGCCGAGCGCGACGCAGTCGTCGGCGGCCACCCACTCGTCGTCGGGGACCGAGTCGGCGGCCGCTTCGCAGGTCGACATCTCGGGCGTGAAGCCGAGGGTCTTGTACTCCTCCTGCATGTGCGTGTCGAGGTCGCCGTTGGTCGTGTACAGCTCCGCCGAGATGTCGGGGTCGTAACCCGGCACCGCCGGAGTGGCGTCGTCTCCGGCCATCGCCTCGTAGATGACGTCATCGGGCGACGGCGTCGCCACCTGCCAGCCCAGGCCGTACAGCAGCAGCTCGGCCGCCGAGTGATAGTTGATCAGGAACTCGGGCGTGATCTTCTTGAACAGGTTGTCGAGCGCCTGCGTCTCGGGCTCCGAGCCGGGGCTCGGCCCGCGGTAGGTGTCGCTGACGGGGTTGGGCGAGGAGCCCTCGTTGTCGTACCCCCAGCGCGTCGCCGAGTTGCGGTTGAGGTCGACGCCGTCGGCGTCGGTGATCGCGCCGTCGCCGTCGTTGTCGCGCAGGTTCTTGCGCCACAGGCGGTTGCCCTCCACGAACGTGTGGTCGTAGCCGTCGGGGTTCGCGACGGGGACGAACCAGACCTCGGTCTGATCGACGATGTCGGTGATCCGTTCGTCGCTGCCGTAGGAGGTGAGGTAGAGATCGAGCAGGCGTCGCACCATCTCGGGCGTGATCCACTCGCGGGCATGCTGCGCGGCGACGTAGACCGTCGTGGGGCGCTTGCCCTCCTTCTTCTGCTTGGCGATGTCGCCGGTCACGCGGACCGCGCCGATCCCCTGCCCCTGCCAGGTCGTGCCGATGACCCGGTACTGCGCGATCTCGGGGTGAGCGGCGGCCTGCGCCTTGAGCTCTTCGAGGATGCCGCCCTCGCCGCCGTAGGTGCGGTAGACGCCCTCGGCCGCCAGCAGCGTCCGGCGCTGCGCCGACGGCGGCGCCTGCTCGAGCGCCGTTCCCTGCTTCTCGAGCTCAGCGGCCTGGGCCGCGTTCAGGATGACCTTCACCTCCAGCTCGCCTTCGGTCGCCGGCTCCACGACGAGCTCGTGCCGGTCGACCCCGAGCTCGACGATCGACTGCAGACCCGCTGGCGTCACGGTCCCCGAGTAGACGGAGGGGCCCGCGGAGGGGGTCTCCGGAGGTGGACTTGCGGCTGCCGGACTCGCGACGAGTCCGGCCAGGGCGAGGGCGGAGACTGCGACAACGACGAAGCGACGGTACATGGAAGCCCCTTTGATTCCGCCGACCGGAGCACCCCTGCTCCGGCGTACCCGCACATCCTCGTCCCGGCAGCGTGCCGGGTCAAGAGGGAGCGTGCCGGGTCAAGAGGGAGCGTGAGCGCGTGGCTTGCGTTCCCGGGCGGGGTCGGCAGGATGGACGGGTGCCACTTCCCTGGGAGTTCCGCCCCCTGCGCGGCGAGCGCATCACCCTGGATCCGCTGCGCGACCCCGACGACCTCGACGCTCTGGCGGCTCTGCAGGGCGACCCCGGGGTCTGCCGCTACCTGCTGCACGAGGCGAGGCCGCGCGACGAGGTGGCGAAGATCCTGACGCGGGATGCCGCAGCCACGCGCCTCGACGAGAAGGACAGCTACCTCCAGCCTGCGATCCGCGACGAGGACGGCGCGTTCATCGGCACCATGTACCTCAACCTCGCGAGCCTCGACGACCGCACGGCGGAGATCGGCTGGATCATCGCGCCCCACGCGCAGGGGCGCGGGTACGCGACCGAGGCCGCGCGCGTGCTGCTCGACCTGGCGTTCGGCGAGCTCGGCCTGCACCGCGTGTACGCCGAGCTCGACCCGCGCAACACCGCCTCGGTGCGCATCTGCGAGCGGCTCGGCATGCGCCACGAGGCGCACCACCTCGAGCACATGTGGCTGAAGGGCGAGTGGACCGACACCGGTCACTACGCGATCCTCGAGCGGGAGTGGCGCGGCTGACGCCCTTACCCCAGCAGCGTCTCCGCCGACGACGCCTTCGGGTCGGGCAGGCGACGCATTCGGAACGCGTTGAGCACGCCGAGCCCGGCGGCGAGGATCGGGATGAGGAGCGCCACCTGGAGCGCGATGTGGCGCGCCTCGGTGTTGATGCGCAGGACCTCGGCCGCGGCATCCGGCGGCTCATCGGCGAGAAGCTCGGCGAGACCGGTGTTCGACATGAGCTGGGCGTCTTCCTCGAGCACGGTCGAGACCTGCTCCTTCTGCTGCGCGTCGAGCACGGCGCTCGAATCGGCGAGCGCTGTGAAGGATGCCGCGAGCGTGGCGAGCATGATGGCGCCGGCGAACGCGAGACCGAACGACAGCCCGAACGACCCCGCGGCGGAGTTGACGCCGGCCGCCTCGCTCACGCGCTCGTCGGAGATCGGCGACAGCGTGTAGTTGTTGAGCTGCGAGACGAGCAGGCCGAGGCCGGCGCCGGCGACGATGAGCGGGACCACCAGGTACCAGCCCGAGTCGGCGACGGGCACGAGCGGGACGATCGCGATCAGGCCGACGAGGGCGAGGGCGAACCCGGCGAGGATGAGGTTCGCGGGGCGCCCCCTGCCGCGACGGCCCGCGACGATCGCCACGGCGAACATGCTGAGCGACAGCGGGGCGATCGAGAGCCCCGCCTGCAACGCGTTGTACTCGAGCACCATCTGCAGATACAGCGGCAGCACGATCATCGTGCCGCCGAGGGCGATCTGCTGCAGCAGCTGCCCGCTGACACCGGTGCGGAACGGCTTCGACGAGAAGAGCGCCGGGTCGAGCAGCACCGGCTTGCCGCGCTTCTTGCGCGAGTTCAGCCACCAGGCCAGGCCGCCGAGCGCCACGGCGCCAAGGCCGATGATCAGCCCGACGTAGCCGCCGCCCTCCTGCCACACCAGGATGCCGAGCACTACACCGCCCATGCCGATCACCGACAGGCCCGCGCCGACCAGGTCGATCGAACGGTCGCCCGTGTACTTGACGTCCTTGACGAGGCCGACGCCGAGGAGCACGACGGCGATGATGACGGCCTCGAGGGCGAATGCGACCCGGTACGACCACAGCGTCGTGATGAGCCCGCCGAGCAGCGGGCCGACGGCGGCCGCGATCGCCGCCGACGCGCCGACCAGGGCGTAGACCCGCTTCTGGTGGGCTCCGGCGAAGTTGCCGTGGATGAGCGACTGCATCGACGGCAGGAGGAGGGATGCCCCGATCCCGCCGATCACCGCCCAGAAGATGATGACCGCGGTGAGGCTCTGCGCGAAGGTCATGGCGACGGCGCCCACCGCGTAGCCGACCAGCCCGAGGACGTACGCGAGCTTGCGTCCGATGAGGTCGCCGGTCTTGCCCCCGATGAGGATGAACGCGGCCGAGACCAGCGCCTCGAGCGCGATCGCCCCCTGCACGCCGCTGGCCGTCGTTCCGAGCTCGTTCACCACCGCCGAGATGGAGACGTTCATGATCGACGTGTCGACCACGAGCACGAACATCGCCATCGCGAGCAGGATCGCGAGGCGGCCGTTGAACGGCGCGGCGGGCGAGGGCACGTCCGACATGAGCGAAGCAAACCACACCGGGGGCGAGGCATCCATCCCTCTCTCGACGGATCACCCGGGTGAAGATTGCGCGCACTCGCGCGGCCGGTACTCTTGCCTGGCGTCGCGATGAGGCGACGCGCCCGCCGGCGCCATCCGCCGTTCACCGAAGGGCCATAGCGTGACGGACATGAGCGCGACCGAACCTCCCGCCTCCCCTCAGCCCGAGCCCCGCTTCTCGACGGCGGCGGTCGCCGCGACGGCGCACACGACGGAGGCTCCCGCCCGGACGAGCCGCAAGGCCGTGCTCGCGTGGGGGCTGTGGGACTGGGGCTCGGCGGCCTTCAACGCGGTCGTGACCACGTTCGTCTTCACGGTCTACCTCACGAGCGAGAGCTTCGGCTCGGCAGGTGTGGTCGAGGCACAGCTCGGTTGGGCACTCGCCGGCGCCGGGCTGCTGATCGCGGTGCTGGCGCCCGTCACCGGCCAGCGCTCCGACACCTCCGGTCGCCGCAAGCTGTGGCTCGCGGTCAACACCTACATCGTCGTGGCGCTCACCGCGGCGATGGTGTTCGTGGCGCCCGAGCCGTCCTACCTCTGGCTGGGACTCTTCCTCGTGGCCGCGGGCAACATCTTCTTCGAGTTCGCGGGCGTCAACTACAACGCGATGCTGTCGCAGGTCTCGACACCTCGATCGATCGGCCGCGTGAGCGGCTTCGGGTGGGGCATGGGATACGTCGGCGGCATCGTGCTGCTGCTGATCGTCTACTTCGGGTTCATCCAGGGGCTCTTCGGGGTGCCGCAGGGCGACGGCTGGCCCGTGCGCATCGCGATGGTGGTCTCGGCGCTGTGGTTCGGCCTCTTCGCGCTCCCCGTCCTCTTCGCCGTCCCCGAATACCGGGGCGTCGGCGCCAAGCGCGACAAGATCGGCTTCTTCGCTTCGTACGCACGGCTCGGGCGCGACATCCGGCGCCTGTGGCGCGAGAGCCGACACACCGTGTGGTTCCTGCTCGCCAGCGCGGTCTTCCGCGACGGACTCGCCGGCGTCTTCACCTTCGGCGGGGTGCTCGCCGCCTCGGTCTTCGGCTTCTCCGCCGGCGAAGTGATCATCTTCGCGATCGCTGCCAACGTGGTCGCCGGCGTCTCGACGATCGCCGTCGGCGCGCTCGACGACAGGCTCGGCGCCAAGCCCGTCATCGTCAGCGCACTGATCGGGCTGGTCATCTCCGGGCTGCTCGTGTTCTTCCTCCACGACGGCGGCCAGATCGTCTTCTGGACGGCAGGCCTCGCGCTGTGCCTCTTCGTCGGACCCGCGCAGTCGGCGTCGCGGACATTCCTCGCCCGCATCATCCCGCCGGGCCGCGAGGGCGAGGTGTTCGGCCTGTATGCGACGACCGGTCGCGCGGTCTCGTTCCTGGCGCCCACGATGTTCGCGCTGTTCGTCGGGCTCTCGGGCGAGGCCTATTACGGCATCCTCGGGATCGTGCTCGTGCTTGTCCTCGGCCTCATCCTGCTGCTTCCGGTGCGGGCCAGCCAGCCTCAGCTGACGGACTGACCCCGGCTCCGCGCCTCACCGGGGCCAGGCGTCGGCGAGCTTCGTCAGCAGCCGCGCGAGCTCGGCGCGCTCGTCGTCGGTGAAGCCGGCCAGCGCGGTGTCGACCGCCTCGCGCCGTTCGCCGCGGAACCCGCGGACGAGGGCGGTGCCGGCATCCGTCAGCGCCACCCTGGTACGCCGCGCGTCGTCAGGGTCCGCTTCGCGGCGCACGAGCCCCAGCTGAGCCGCCTGCTGCACGAGTCGCGACGCACGCGGCTGATCGACGCCGACCGCATCCGCGATCTCGCCCACGGACAGCGGGTGGGATGCTGCAGCCAGGGCCTCGAGCAGGCGCATGCGTGCCGGGCCGCCCATGCGACCGGATGCGGCCCATGGCGGACCGCCGTGGCCGAAGTGCGGACCGCCGCGCCCCCACGGTCCGTCTCCGTGGCCGTGCGGACCCGGGTGCGGGGAATGGGGATGCGGGCCCCCGCCCTCCCAGGGAGGGCGGGGCGGGCGCCGCCCTCGGAGCCGGACGAGTGCGGCGGCGATGGCCTCGGCGGGCTCGGCGGAATCCTTTGGCATGCGTCCAATTTACATGCGACTTGACATACATCCGGAACGCATGTCATGCTACATATACATGCACTTCGACATGTAATCGGGCGGCCGACCCGCTGCCCCCGACCAAAGGACTTCACATGAACGACGACGAGAACATCGACTTCGACGGCAACGACGACACGACGGGCGCCCCCACCGAAGGCCTGCCGCTGGGTTACTGGCTCCGCGCCGTGGACGCGCTCCTGACCGAGGAGTTCGCCGCGGCCTTCCGCGACGAGGGCGTGACGCGCCGCGACTGGATGCTGCTGAACACGCTGGCCGGCGCCCCCTCCGCCGGAACCCCCGGAGGCCCCGCACCGAAGGGGAAGCGCCTGCGGCGCCTGGAGGACCTCGGCTGGGCCGAGGAGCAGGGCGACGGCACATGGACCCTCACCGACGCCGGACGCGAGGCCCACGTGCGCCTCGGCGAGACCGTCGCGGGCATCCGCTCCCGGGTCTCCGGCGCCGTCTCCGACGACGACTTCGCCATCACGATGACCTCTCTCGAGGCGATCGCGCGCGAGCTCGGGTGGGACGAGAGCACGCCGCGGAGCGGGCGCGGGTGGAGGCGCCGCTTCGGCGGACCGCCCGCCTTCGGCCCGGACGCCCGCTTCGGGTTCGGCCCGCGCTTCGGACCGCGCGCCGGCTTCGGCTTCGGTCCGAGACACGGCATGTCGCGGGGTGAGGCCTGGGCGTACGGACGCGACGAGGACGACTGCCGCCACGGCTTCGACGGGCATCACGGCCACCGCGGGCACCCGGGCCACGCCGGGCACGGCGAGCGGCACCCCCGCGAGGGTCGCGGGCACCACGGCGACCACGGCCAGGGCCACCACGGCCTCGGGCACCACGGCGAGGGCCACGGCCCCCACGGCGACCACCGACACGGCAGCCACCACGGCCACCCGCGTCACGGCGGCCAGGGCCGGCAGCGCGCGTACGAGCGCGGCTTCGACGCCGGCTACCGGCGCGGTCGCGAGGCCGGCGCCGCCTGACCCGTCCCTCCGTCGAAGCGCCGGGAGATTCTGCGCCCCGACGGCGTCACACGACGCCCTCGGTCCGGAATCTCCCGCCGCTTCGACACATCCGGGCCCCGTCGTCCGCGACGTAACACGCCCGCCACACGACGGGAGCACAATGGACGCGATGACCACGCCCGCGCTCCTCGCGATCTCCCACGGCACCGCCTCGCCTGCCGGACAGTCCGCGGTCGCCGCGCTCGTCGACGCGGTCGCCGCACGTCTGCCCGACGTCACCGTCAGGCTCGGGCACGTCGACGTGCAGCAGCCCGATGTCGCGGCCTCCCTCGACGCTCTTCCGGACGGGCAGCCGGTCGTCATCGTCCCCCTCCTGCTGTCGGCCGGGTACCACGTGCGCGTCGACCTGAAGAAGCAGACCGCCGGCCGCGAGGGCGTCACGATCGCCGCCGCCCTGGGCCCCGATCCGCGCCTCGTCGATGCGATGGTCGAACGCCTCTCGCCGCTCGACCTCCAGCCGGGCGAGCCGCTCGTGATCGCGGTGGCCGGGTCGAGCGACGAACGCGCCAACGACGACTGCCGCGTGATCGCCGGCATGCTCGCCGACCGCCTGTCGCGCGAGGTGGCGGTCGGATTCCTCGCCGCCGCCGATCCCCGCGTCGGAGCCGCGGTCGCCGCCGCGCGGTCAGAGGGAGCGGCGCGGGTGGTCGTCGCGAACTACCTTCTGGCGCCGGGCTACTTCCACGACCTCGCCGTCCGGCTGGCCGACGGCTCGCCCGTGGCGCGTCCGCTGCTCGACGACGACGCTCCCGCGGCATCCCTCGTCGACATCGTCGTCGACCGGTATCGCGCCGCGCTCTGATTTCTGCACCCGGCCCGCAAACCTGCCGCGCCGCAACCTGTGTGACGCCCCGTTACGCACGGTGACGGCGCTTGACGCGCGCCTAGGTCCCCCGTCGCGCCGCTCCTAATCTCGCGGCATGGGCTCGATAGAGTCCGCCCCGGAGACGTCCGGGGTCACCCGGAGGCCACCGTGACCATCAGCGACACCGACACCCGCGCCGCGGCGCCGCGTCCCGAGCGCAGCGCCGGCGCCACCGCGCGCCCGCCGCGGCCCTCGTCCAAGCCCAACGGGCAGTGGAAGATCGACGGCACCGCGCCGCTCAACGGCAACGAGGAGTGGAAGCAGGTCGACAACGGCCTCGCCGTGCGTGAGCGCATCGAGAAGATCTACTCCAAGGGCGGCTTCTCGAGCATCGACCCGACCGATCTGCACGGGCGCTTCCGCGTGTGGGGTCTCTACACGCAGCGCAAGCCCGGCATCGACGGCGGCCGCACCGCGACGCTCGAGCCGCACGAGCTCGAGGACGCCTACTTCATGCTGCGCGTGCGCATCGACGGCGGGCAGCTCACCACCGAGCAGCTGCGTGTCGTCGCCGGGATCTCGCACGAGTTCGGCCGCGACACCGCCGACCTGACCGACCGGCAGAACATCCAGCTGCACTGGGTCGAGGTCGAGTCGATGCCGGAGATCTGGCGCCGCCTCGAAGCCGTCGGCCTCGGCACGACCGAGGCGTGCGGCGACGTGCCGCGCGTCGTGCTCGGTTCGCCCGTCGCGGGCATCGCCGCCGACGAGCTCATCGACCCGACACCGCAGATCGACGAGATCACGTCGCGCTTCATCGGCGACCCGACGCTCGCCAATCTGCCCCGCAAGTTCAAGTCGGCGATCACCGGCCACCCGAGCCAGGACGTCGTGCACGAGATCAACGACGTCGCGTTCGTGGCGGTGGAGCACCCCGAGCTGGGAGTCGGCTACGACCTGTGGGTCGGCGGCGGCCTGTCGACGACCCCGCGTCTGGCTGAGCGCCTGGGTGTCTTCGTGTCGCCCGATCGGGTGTCGGATGCCTGGCACGGCGTCGCCCAGATCTTCCGCGACTACGGCTACCGGCGCCTGCGCAACAAGGCGCGCCTCAAGTTCCTGCTCGCGGAGTGGGGCGCCGAGAAGTTCCGACAGGTGCTGCAGGACGAGTACCTGGGCTACGCGCTCCCGGACGGCCCGGCGGCGCCGAAGCCGCTCGCCCACGGCGACCACGTCGGCGTGCACCGGCAGAAGGACGGCCGCTTCTATGTCGGCGTGACGCCGATCGTCGGGCGCGTGTCGGGTCCGACGCTCGCGAAGCTCGCCGATCTCGTCGAGGCGCACGGGTCGACCCGCCTGCGCACGACGCCCCACCAGAAGCTGGTGATCCTCGACATCCCCGAGGACCGCGTCGAGTCGCTCGTCGCGGGGCTCGACGAGCTCGGCCTCTCGGCCCGACCGAGCCTCATCCGCCGCGGCACGATCGCGTGCACCGGCATCGAGTTCTGCAAGCTCGCGATCGTGGAGACGAAGGCGTACGCGACGGCCGCGGTGCTCGACCTCGAGAAGCGGCTCGAGCAGTTCGACCTGCCGCATCCCATATCGCTCCACGTGAACGGATGCCCCAACTCGTGCGCGCGCATCCAGACGGCCGACATCGGGCTCAAGGGCCAGCTCGTGACTATCGAAGGCGAGCAGGTGCCCGGGTACCAGGTGCACCTGGGCGGCGGCCTGGTGAGCGCCGACCGCGACGAAGCCGGCCTCGGCCGCACCGTGCGCGGCCTCAAGGTCGGTGCCGACGGCATCGCCGACTACGTCGACCGCGTCGTGCGCCGCTTCCTGACGGACCGGGATGCCGCCACCGACGAGACCTTCGCGCAGTGGGCGCACCGGGCCGACGAGGAGGCCCTGCAGTGAGTGTCTCCCTCGCACCCCGTGTCGCGGTCAAGCGCTCGGCCGACGAGCTGCGCGCCCTCGCCGAGCGCGGAAACCTCGAGCTCGCCAGCCTGACCGGGCACGAGGCATCCGCCGCAGAAGTCGTCGCGTGGGTGGCCCGCAACTTCTCCATGACGGCCACTGCCGTCGCGTGCTCGATGGCCGACGCCGCCCTGCCCCACCTCGTCGCCGAGCAGCTCCCCGGCGTGGACGTGCTGTTCCTCGACACCGGCTACCACTTCACCGAGACGTATGCGACGCGCGACGAGGTGCAGCGCGCGCTCGACGTGCGGATCGTCGACATCACGCCCGACCAGACCGTCGCCGAGCAGGACGCCGAGTTCGGCGCGAAGCTGTTCGAGCGCGACGCGAGCCTGTGCTGCGCACGACGGAAGGTGGCGCCCCTTCAGGACGCGCTCGGCGGGTACGAGGTGTGGTTCACCGGGGTGCGCCGCGAAGAGGCGCCGACCCGTACGAACACGCCCCTCGTGACGTGGGACGAGCGCAACGGCCTCGTCAAGGTGAACCCGGTCGCCGCGTGGAGCTTCGACGACGTGCTCGAGTACGCCGCCGACCGCAAGGCGCCCGTGAACCTGCTGGTCGGGTTCGGCTACCCCTCGATCGGCTGCGAGCCGTGCACGAAGCCGGTCGCGGCCGGCGAAGACCCCCGGTCCGGCCGCTGGTCCGGCTCGGCCAAGACGGAATGCGGGCTCCACGAATGACCCTCGATCTCGATACGCCTCGTTCCTCGGCTACTCGATCGGCGGCAGAGGGCACCGCCCTGTCGACGCTCGACCTGCTCGAGGCCGAGGCGATCCACGTGATCCGCGAGGTCGTGGCGGAGTTCGAGCGCCCCGTGCTGCTGTTCTCAGGCGGCAAGGACTCCGTCGTCGTGCTGCACCTCGCGACGAAGGCCTTCGCGCCCGGCAAGGTGCCCTTCCCGGTGCTGCACGTCGACACCGGCCACAACTTCCCCGAGGTGCTGGCCTTCCGTGACGCGACCGTCGAGCGCCTCGGCATCCGCCTCGAGGTCGCGCGGGTCCAGGACTACATCGACGACGGACGTCTGCACGAACGGGCCGACGGCACGCGCAACCCGCTGCAGACGCTGCCCCTTCTCGACGCGATCGCCGCCGGCCGCCACGACGCGGTCTTCGGCGGCGCGCGCCGAGACGAGGACAAGGCCCGCGCCAAGGAGCGCATCATCTCGCTCCGCGACGAGTTCGGGCAGTGGGATCCGCGCAACCAGCGTCCCGAGCTGTGGAGCCTCTACAACGGCCGCCACACGCCGGGCCAGCACGTGCGCGCGTTCCCGATCTCGAACTGGACCGAGCTCGACGTCTGGCGCTACATCGAGCGCGAGGGCATCGCTCTTCCGCCGCTGTACTTCGCGCACGAGCGCGAGGTGTATGCCCGCGACGGCATGTGGCGCCCTGTCGGCCCGTTCTCGCCGCCGCGCGGGGACGAGACGGTCGAGGTGCGCACGGTCCGCTACCGCACGGTGGGCGACATGAGCTGCACCGGGGCGGTGGAATCGGATGCCTCGTCCCTCGCCGCGATCGTCGCCGAGGTCGCCGTCTCGACCCTCACCGAGCGCGGCGCCACGCGCGCCGACGATCGGCTGAGCGAAGCCGCCATGGAGGACCGCAAGAAGGACGGGTACTTCTGATGAGCACGACGCTCACCACCCAGACGACGCTGTTCCGGTTCGCGACGGCGGGATCCGTCGACGACGGCAAGTCGACGCTCGTGGGGCGTCTGCTCCACGACTCGAAGGCGATCCTCGCCGACCAGCTCGAGCAGGTCGCCCGAACGAGCGCCGACCGCGGGTTCGCGCACGGCGAGTTCGACTTCGCCCTGCTCACCGACGGCCTGCGCGCCGAGCGCGAGCAGGGCATCACGATCGACGTCGCCTACCGCTACTTCTCGACCGGCACGCGGTCGTTCATTCTCGCGGACTGCCCCGGTCACGTGCAGTACACGCGCAACATGGTCACCGGCGCCACGACGGCCGACGCGGTGGTCGTGCTCGTCGACGGCCGCAAGGGCGTGCTCGAGCAGACCCGCCGGCACCTCGCGGTGGTCGCGCTGCTGCGCGTACCGCACGTCATCGTGGCGGTGAACAAGATCGACCTCGTCGGGTTCTCGCAGGAGACCTTCGCGGGTGTCGCGGCCCAGGCCGAGGCGGTCGCGACCGAGCTGGGGATCGACGACCTGCACGTGCTGCCGGTGTCGGCGCTCGAAGGCGACAACATCGTCGAGCGCTCTGAGCGCACGCCCTGGTACGAGGGTCCGGCGCTCCTCGAGCTGCTCGAGACGCTGCCGGCGGCCGACGAGGCCGAGGACCTCGAGCCGCTGCGCGTACCCGTGCAGCTGGTTGTCCGTCCGCAGGGCGGACTGTCGCCCGAGCTCGCGTCCGACGCTGCCGAGGCCGAGCGCCTGCGCGATTACCGCGCCGTCGCCGGACGCATCTCGTCGGGCACGGTGCGCGTGGGCGACCGGGTGCAGATCTTCCCGTCCGGCATCGCGACGTCGGTCACCGGCATCCGCTCGGCCGGCGCGCCCGTCGAGGAGGCCGCCGCTCCGCAGTCGGTGTCGCTCGAGTTCGCCGACGACCTCGACACCGCGCGCGGCGCCGTCATCGTCGCCGAGGGCACGCTGCCCGCGGGACGTCGCGAGATCGACGCCGAGCTCTTCCAGCTCGACGCCCGGCCGCTGACCCCGGGCGGACGCGTGCTCGTCAAGCACGGCACCGCCACGGTGCAGGCGATCGTCGCCCAGATCGAGTCGCGCTACGACCTCGACGCCCTCACGCACGAGCCGGCGCAGATCCTCGAGACCAACGACATCGGCCGAGTGCGTCTGCGCCTGGCCGCCGACCTTCCGCTCGAGCCGTACGGCACGAGCCGCCACGGGGGTTCGTTCCTCGTGATCCATCCGTCCGACGGCGCGACTCTCGCCGCCGGCATCGCGCGCGACTGACGCGCACCCATCCACCGAAGCACCACCGACTGAAGGAGGCGACACCGTGAACAACATCCGCACCGCGACCGCGATCACAACCCTGGGACTCGTGGCGGTGATGATGGCGGGCTGCGCCTCCGCCGGCGCCAGCACACCGGAGGTCGAGGACGTGACCGAGCTGCGCCTCGGCTACTTCGCGAATGTGACCCACGCTCCGGCGCTCGTCGGGCTCGAGGAGGGGCTCTTCGAGGAGTCGCTCGGCGACGTCGACGTGACCACCTCGGTCTTCAACGCCGGGCCGGCCGCCATCGAGGCTCTCACGGCCGGCGCGATCGACGCGACCTACATCGGGCCGAACCCGTCGATCAACACGTTCATCCAGTCGGGCGGCGAGTCGGCGAGGATCATCGCCGGCGCCGCGACCGGCGGCGCAGCGCTCGTCGTCGCGCCCGGCATCGACAGCCCGGAGAACCTCGCGGGAACCACCCTCGCCTCGCCGCAGCTGGGCAACACGCAGGACGTCGCGCTGCGCGTGTGGCTCGCCGACCAGGGCTACGAGACCGACACGTCGGGCGGCGGAGACGTCGCGGTCACTCCGACCGAGAACGCCCAGACGCTCACGCTCTTCCAGGAGGGGGAGCTCGACGGCGCGTGGCTGCCGGAGCCGTGGGTCTCGCGCCTCGTGATCGACGAGGGCGCGGAGGTGCTGGTCGACGAGGCGGACCTGTGGCCCGACGGGGAGTTCCCCACCACCGTGCTGCTCGTGCGTGCGGAGTTCCTCGAGGATCACCCCGACGTCGTCGAGGACCTGCTCGAGGGGCACCTCGCGGCGGTCCAGTGGATCGCCGACAACCCCGACGAGGCGCCCGCGGTGATCAATGGCGCGATCGAGGCGGAGACGGGCAAGCCGCTCTCCGACGAGGTGATCCAGCGCGCGCTCGAGCACGTGACGTTCTCGGCCGACCCGCACGCGGACACGTTCGAGACGCTGGTCGCGAACGGGCTCGAGGCGGGCACGCAGAAGGAGGGCTCGATCGAGGGCCTGTTCGACCTGCGTCTGCTGAACGGCCTGCTCGAGGCGTCCGGTGCCGAGACGGTCTCGGCCGCCGGGCTCGGTGAGGACTCGCCGTGACGACCTCCGGCCGCCGAGGTGCCGGTGTCGCGTCGTCGCCCGTCGGCCACGCGGCACCGGGCCGCGGCATCCCGAACCATCTCGGGCCGAGCTTCGACGGCGTCGCACCCGTCGTGCAGCCGGCTGCCGCGCCCGAGCCGGCGGTGCGCATCGAGCACGTCTCGAAGCGGTTCGGCAACGGCCCCGTCGTGCTCGACGACGTGTCGCTCGACATCGCCCCGGGCGAGTTCGTGTGCCTGCTGGGGGCCTCGGGCTGCGGCAAGTCGACCCTGCTCAACCTGATCGCGGGCCTCGACGCCGCGTCCGCGGGCGACATCCGCACGCCGGCGGCCGGCTCGGCGGTCATGTTCCAGGAGTCCGCGCTGATGCCGTGGCTGACCGCCCGACGGAACGTCGAACTGGCGCTGCGGCTGCGCGGCGTGCCGCGCGGCGAGCGCCGAGAGAAGGCCCTCTCCCTGCTCGATGCGGTGAACCTGACGGATGCTGCCGACAAGCGCCCGCACGAGCTGTCGGGCGGCATGCGCCAGCGTGTCGCCCTGGCGCGGGCGCTCGCACAGGACCGGCCCGTGCTCCTCATGGACGAGCCCTTCGCCGCCCTCGACGCGATCACGCGCGACCTCCTCCACGAGGAGCTGGAGCGCGTGTGGCGCGCGACGGGCCGCACCATCGTCTTCGTGACGCACAACGTGCGCGAGGCGGCCCGGCTGGGCCAGCGGGTCGTGCTGATGGGCAGCCGTCCGGGACGCATCGTGCAGGAGTGGACGATCGCGAAGACGCACGGCCGGCGCATCGAGTCCCCAGAGGTGGCGGCACTGTCGGTGGAGATCACCGACCAGCTGCGGAAGGAGATCCGGCGAAATGCCGCTTGAGACCCCCACCGCCCCCGCGCGAAGCGCGAACGAGGGCGCGTCGTCGCAGGGCGATGAGCTGCGCAGCCTCTCCGCGGGCCTCGACCGTCTGCAGACCACCGCCCAGACCGGCCAGAGCCGGTGGCGGCGCATCGCCGCCAGCGTGATCCCTCCCGTCGTGTTCCTCGTCCTGCTGATCGTGGCGTGGCAGCTGTACGTCGTCATCGCCGACCCGCGGCCCGACAAGGTGCCGAGCCCCGTCGACGTGTGGAACGCGCTGGGCCTCGCGTGGGAGACCGGCCGCCTCCAGGAGGCGGTGTGGACGAGCCTCGAGCGCGGCGTCGTCGGCTTCCTCATCGCGATCGTGGTCGGCACCCCGCTCGGGCTGCTGCTCGCCGAGGTGCGGCCGATCCGCCGCGCCGTCGGACCGCTCATCTCGGGCCTGCAGGTGCTGCCCTCCGTCGCGTGGGTTCCTGCCGCGATCATCTGGTTCGGGCTCTCGGACGCGACGGTATACTTCGTGATCCTCATGGGCGCGATCCCCTCGATCGTCAACGGGCTCGTCGCCGGCGTCGACCAGGTGCCCCCGCAGCTGCGCCGCGTCGGCACCGTGCTCGGCGCCTCCCGCTGGCAGCTCGCCACCTCGGTCATCCTGCCCGCCTCGCTGCCGGGCTACGTCGCGGGTCTCAAGCAGGGCTGGGCGTTCTCGTGGCGCTCGCTCATGGCCGCCGAGATCATCGCCACCGGCGGCAGCATCGGCTTCGGCCTCGGCGCGATGCTGCAGCAGTCCCGCGAGCTGGCCGACCTGGCGGGCGTGCTCGCCACGATCATCCTCATCCTCGCGATCGGCATCCTCATCGAGCTGGTCTTCTTCGGCCCGCTCGAGCGCCGGCTGCTCACCCGCCGCGGTCTGCTCATCACGGGGGCGACGCGATGAGCGCGCTCGCGCAGCGCACCGGCAAGGTGTGGCTCGTCGGCGCCGGCCCCGGCGATGCTGGCCTGCTAACGGTGAAAGGGCTCCGGGCCCTCGAGGCCGCTGACGTGATCGTCGCGGACCGCCTCGGCGCCCGCGCGGTGCTCGACGGGCTCGCCGCCGACGGCGTCGTGCTCACCGCCGAGGTCGTCGACGTCGGCAAGCGTCCCGGCCATCACGCCGTGCCCCAGGACGCCATCAACGCGCTCCTGGTGCAGCTCGCCCACGACGGCAAGCGCGTCGTCCGCCTCAAGGGCGGAGACCCGTACGTGTTCGGCCGCGGCGGCGAGGAGCTCGCGTTCTGCCACGAGGCCGGCGTCGAGGTCGAGGTCGTGCCCGGCATCACCAGCGCGATCTCCGTGCCGGCGATCGCCGGGATTCCGCTGACACACCGCGGTGTGGCCACGGCCTTCACCGTCGCGACCGGACACGACCAGATCCGCGACCTCGGCGGCGGCCGCGACCACACCGTCGTCCTGCTGATGGGCGTCGGCACGCTCGCGCACTCCGCCCTCACGCTCGCACGCGGCGAGCGCGGCGCGGACTGCCCTGTCGCGATCGTCGAGGACGGGTACGGCGCGCGCCAGCGCGTGACCGTCGGCACCCTGGCGACGATCGCGCACCAGGCCGCCGAGCGCGGCATCCGCTCCCCCGCCGTCGTCGTCGTCGGCGACGTCGTGCGCCTCAGCCCCTACGCCCCCGTCGAGCTGGCCATCGATGCCCTCGCGGACTTCGACCCCCTCACCCCGCCGGCTTCGCGCGGGGACGCCACCGGAAAGGCCCCCGCCCTGTGACCTCTTCGACCCTCCAGCACCTCCGCGTCGCGATCGTCGGCGCCGGCCCCGCGGGCATCTACGCGGGGAACATCCTCACCCACGCGGTCGTCGAGGCCGGCGGCACGGTCGGCATCGACCTCTTCGAGACGCTGCCGGCGCCCTACGGCCTGATCCGCTACGGCGTCGCGCCCGACCACCCGCGCATCAAGGGGATCGTCAATTCGCTGCACGAGATGCTGGATGCCGGCACCACGCGGTTCATCGGCAACGTCGAGGTCGGCCGCGACATCTCGATCGACGAGCTGAAGGAGCGCTACGACGCGGTGATCCTCGCCACCGGCGCCATCCGCGACGCCGCGCTCGACATCCCCGGCATCGACCTTCCCGGCTCGTACGGCGCCGCCGACTTCGTGGCGTGGTTCGACGGCCACCCCGACGTGCCGACCGCGTGGACTCTGGACCAGCGCGAGGTCGCGGTCATCGGCAACGGCAACGTCGCCCTCGACGTGGCACGGATGCTCGCCAAGCACTCGGTCGACCTGCGCCTGACCGAGATCCCCGACAACGTGCTCGCCGGGCTCGAGTCGTCCGCCGTCACCGACGTGCACGTCTTCGGGCGTCGCGGGCCCGCCGACATCAAGTTCACGCCCATCGAGCTGCGCGAGCTCGGCGAGGTGCCGGACGTCGACATCGTCGTGGACGATGAGGACTTCGCGTATCTCGAGGGCGTGACACCGGCCACCAACCAGCTCAAGGTGATGCTGCGCATCCTCGAGAGCTGGCGCACGCGCGAGGCGACCGGCGCGAGCCGGCGGCTGCACCTGCACTTCTACCACTCGCCCGTCGAGGTGCTCGGCTCCGAGCGCGTCGAAGGCCTCCGCTTCGAGCGCACCGAGCCCGCGGGCGACGGCCGGGTGCGCGGCACCGGCGAGTTCCGTGAGTACCCCGTGCAGCAGGTGTACCGCGCCGTGGGCTACTACGGAACGCCCGTCATCGACGCACCGTTCGACGAGAAGGCCGGCGTGGTCTCGAACGTCGAAGGACGGGTGAAGGATGCCGCCACCACGGGCGACGTCGACGCCCCGGTCGTCACCGGCCTCTACGCCACCGGCTGGATCAAGCGCGGACCGGTGGGCCTGATCGGCCACACCAAGTCCGACGCGATGGAGACGATCGCGCACCTCGTCGCCGACGCCGCGGCCGGACGGCTGTCGGCGCCGACCGTCGAGGGCGACGTGCTCGACGTGCTCGACGAGCGCGAGGTCGCGTACACGACATGGGACGGCTGGCTGGCCCTCGACGCGCACGAGCGCGCGCTGGGCGCCGGCCACGTGCACACCCGCGAGCGCGTCAAGGTCGTGCCGCGAGACGAGCAGGTCGCCATCTCGCGGTCCGGGGCGCTGATCCGCACATGACGTACGTCATCGCGCTGCCGTGTGTGGATGTCAAGGACCGGGCCTGT
>NZ_JSYE01000008.1:61391-110038 GCF_054824025.1 Microbacterium sp. HJ5 | reverse complement strand
GGCTCGGCCGGCTCCTCGCTCGGGGCGACCGTGCGTGCGGCGCCGCCCCCGCCCGCGGGCACCCAGACGAGTCCGGCGGCGAGCACGACGCCATCGGTCACGGGGAACTCGGTGGGCGCGGCATCCGTCTCACTCACCAGCGCGACGCGCGAAGCCCCTGCGATCACCCGCTCGGTCCACGTCGTGACGCCCTCCCCCGACACCCGCTCCGCGGCGGCGGCCTCGACCTCGAGCGCGTACGCACCGCGCACGATCAGCCGCACGGCGCCGTTCTCGGCGAGGGCGACGGCGAACGGCGGCACAGCGGAGAGCGACGTGCCGTACGCCCCGGTCAGAGCCTCGAGCACGCCGCCGAGGCCGCGACCGTCCGCCAGAAGCCCGTGCACGCGCGCGAGGAGCGCCGGCGAGGTGTCGTCCGCCAGCACGGCGAACCCCTGCGGCGTCACCGCGACCGGGTGCGCGCCGGGCGAGTAGTGGACGGACATCAGAACCCCCCTGCGGCGACGACGCGGGGCAGCGTGTCGCCGTCGATCTCGTCCGCGACCTCCGCGGACGGCGCCGTGTGCTCGCCGGGCCGGTCAGTGCGAGATGTGACGGCCGTGGCATCCACCACCAGCGCCGTGATGTTATCGCGTCCGCCGCGGAGCATGGCCTCGTGCACGAGCCGCGTCGCGGCAGCCTGCGGATTCGTCTCGGCGAGCAGGATGCCGTGGATCGCCTCGCGATCGAGTTCGCTCGAGAGGCCGTCCGAGCACACCAGGATGCGGTCGCCGGTCTCGGCGGGGATGAGCCAGTAGTCGGCGTCGGCGTCGCTCCCCGCGCCGATCGCCCGCGTGATGACGTTGCGGCGGGTGTCGCGCGACGCCGCGTCCGCATCGAGCTGTCCGGCGTCGATGAGCTCCTGCACGACGGAGTGGTCGACGCTCACCTGTTCGAACACGCCCTCGCTCAGCCGGTAGGTGCGCGAGTCGCCCAGGTTGATCGCGAGCCAGTAGCCCTCGCCGTCGACGTCGGCGATCACGACGCCCGTGAGCGTGGTGCCGGCCCCGGCGCCGTTGCCCGGCGGCAGCGCCTCGACACGGCGGCGCGCGCGGGCGAGCGCCGCCCTCACGTCGTCGATGCCGAGACTCGGGCGGCCGGCGAAGGCTGCGAACTCCTCGATGACGGTCGCGCTCGCGACCTCGCCGGCGTGATGGCCGCCCATGCCGTCGGCGACGAGGAACAGCGGGGGCACGGCGAGGAGCGAGTCCTCGTTGATCCGACGCCGAAGACCCGGATCGCTCGCCGACCCGTAGACCAGGCTCATCGGCGCGCTCATCACGCGCCGCCCACCGACAGGGACCGGTCGCCGAGCTCGAGCGTGTCGCCGCGCCGCAGAGCGGTCGCGACGCCCGCGACGAGCGGATGCCTCACCCCGTCGCGCACGAGGACGGTGCCGTTCGTCGAGTGACGATCGACGACCCACGCGCCCTGCGCGCCGCCGCCGATCTCGAAGTGGGTCTTCGACAGCGACAGCGTCTCATCGCGCACCGGGACGCTGACGATGCCGGGCTCGACCGCGGGGTTGCGGCCGTAGCGCGTGCGACCGTACACGGCCATGCGGGTTCCGTCGTCCCACGTCAGCACGGCGAGGACCGGCGCGTCGTCGAAGAGCGCCGCGCGCTGGGCGGGCGGGGGCAGGGGCACGGTCGTGCGCGTGACGTCGAGGCCGGTGAGCGCGAAGGGGCGGGTCGCGGGCGCGTGCGGCAGGGCCTCGACGGGGGAAGCGGATGCCTCGGCCACGGCGACTGCGGCGGCGGGCGACGCGGCGACGGCGCCGGCGGCGGCGGGCGATACAGCGGCAGGGGCGGGGGTGACCGGCGCGGTGACCGGGACGATCGGCGCCCGTGCCGGCGCGGGGAGGGTCAGGGCCGGCGCCGGAGCCGGAGCCGGGGCCAGGGCCGGGGCCGGGCGGTCGAGGAACCACGGCTGCGGCTCGATCGCGGGCCGAGAGGGCGCGACCGGGGCGGGAGGAGCGGCGAACGTGCCCGGTGCGGGTGCGGGCACGCGGGCGGGCCGGGCCGCGCGGGACGCGGCATCCGTCACCCTCTGCTCGACGAGGACGAGCGCGCCCGCTGCCCGGTCGTGCCAGCCGCGGCGGCGCGGACTCGCATCGAAGAGGGGGGTGAACCAGCCGACCACGATGGCGCAGGACAGCGCCCACACGACGTTGCGCCACAGCGCCCGCCAGAAGCCGATCGACACGGGCGCGGTCGCGTCGAGCACGCGCAGGTCGAGCGCGCGCTGGCCGACCGAACCCCCGCCGCCCTGCATCGCCGTGTACACGAGCGTCCAGACGAGCAGGGTCGCCCAGCCGGCCGTGGCCGCGAGCACGAAGGCGAGCGTGAGCGTGCCGGGGGCGCCCGCGGCCCCGAGCCCGAAGGCGATGCCGAGCGTCACGCCGGCGGAGGTGAGACCGACTCCGGAGGCGACGGCGACGTCGATCGCGTAGGCGGCGGCGCGCCTGCCGAGTGACGCCGACGTCACGGCGAGAGGTGGACGGGGGGTCATTCGGTCTCCTGGGGGGCGAGGGGATCGGATGCCGTGCGGGACGGCTCGTCGCGGCGTCCGCGCGCGGGGCGCGGCTCGCGGGGCGGGCGCGGCTCCTTCGGAGCGCGCGGCGTACGCGGGGCGCGTGGTGCGCGAGCGGGCAGGGCGAAGCGCGTTCCGGCGAGGAGCGAGCGCACGTTCAGCCGCGCGCCCAGGCGGGACCAGAGCGACCGGCCGTCGCCCATGCCGCCGACGATCTCGTCGACCTGTCGCCAGAACTCGGCGACGTCGTCGGGCGTCGGGTCGGCAGGTCCGAAGACCTCCTGATCGGCGCGCGCGGCGAGCGTCGTCACCCGCGGCTCGGCGAACGCGGTGCCCACGACACCGGCGTCCTCGGCGCGCGTCCCCCCGGGACGCACCGGGGTGCCGAAGTCGGTCGCGCGGTCGACGAGCTCGTCCCAGCCGCCGCTGATGCGGTCGGCCGCGCGCTCCGCCTCGCGCCGCCGCCGACGGCGCGCGGCCTTGAGCGCGCCGATCACGACGAACGGGGTGGCGAGGAGGGCAAGCAAGCTCAGCAGGCACAGCACGATGACGACGATCAGCGCGAGGAGCGCGGCGTCGAACCCGCTCTCGTCCTCGGACTCGCGGTCGTCGGGAACCGTCGGCGGAAGGTCGACCGGCTCCTGCGGCGGGGGCGGCGGCTGCAGCACCTGCGGCTTGGGGTCGGCCCTCGGCTTGGTCGTCTGGTCGTTCGGAACCTGGTCCTCAGGCGGCGTGGGATCGAACGTCACCCAGCCGTGATCGGCGAACGCGACCTCGACCCACGCGTGGAGCGTGTCGCCCGTCGCGGTGAAGACCGGGTCGCCCGCGGCATCCTCTTCGGGGTAGAACCCCATCACGACGCGCGCCGGAATCCCGATCTCGCGCGCGAGCAGCGCCATCGCGGTCGCGTACTGCTCGTCGTCGCCGACCATCTGGTCCGAGCCGAGCAGGGTCGAAATGCGCTCCGAGCCGTGCCCTGCGCGCGAGAGCACCTCGCCCTCGAGACCGTGGCTGAAGTACCCGCCCTCGGCGAGCATCGTCTGCAGCGCCCGTACCTGCTCGACCGGGGTGGACGCCTCGGCGACGGCCTTCGAGGCGATCTCGGCGAACTCCTGCGGCACGCCCTCCTGGTCGGGCAGCGACACCGGCGCGAAGTCGTCGTCGGCGAGCGCGTCGTCGCTCGGCGTGGACGGCACGACGGTCTCGAGCGTGTACGCGTCGCCCTCGCCGAGCGTGCGGGTGACCACGGCAGTCGCGGTGCCCTCGTTGTAATACGCCGAGCGGCGCAGGTCGTCGGCGCGGTCGCCGTCGAACGTGACGGTCTGCACGGCGCCGACCTCGGGCATCCACACGCCGTCGAGCGCCGCGATCTCGACGCGGACGGTCGCCGGGGTGCCGTCCGCCTCGGCTGACATGTTCCCGCGCACGGGGCTGAAGGCGCTCGAGCTGCCGGCGCCGCCGTCCGACACGTTGTACACCGTGCCGTCGAACGCGTCCATGCTGGCCAGGCGCACCCGCGCCTCCTTCGGCATGCCCGAGACCGAGAAAAGCGGCTCGTCCGGGAAGTCGCGCACGTAGGCTCGGAAGGACTGCAGCGGGCTGGGGTACTCGCGCACGTCGAAGGGCGGGATGACGACGTCGCGCAGCACGTAGCGCGGGCTCTGCGGAGCGGCGAACGCGGTCGCGCCCACGCCGATCAGCGTGGCGACGACGACCACCGCGCCGCCGAGGACCAGGCGCCGCACGGCGACACCGCGCACCGGCGTCGCGTCGTCGCCGAGCGGCACAGCGCCGGTGCCGTGCTCCCAGCTCTGGCGCAGCGCGAGCCACACCGCCGCGACGAGGGCGAACACGATCCCCTGCGCGACGGGGACGGCCGGCTGCGACGTGCCCAGCGCGATCTGCACCGCGAGGAACGCCGCCGCCGGGAGGAGCGCCCAGCCGGGAGCGCTCAGGCGCAGCGCCAGCGAGGTGGTCAGGACGGCGGCGACGAGCGACAGCACGAAGGGCACGACGAGATGGCCATCGGATGCCGCCACCGGCGCCACCGTCGTCAGCAGCTGCTTCCACGACGTCACCACGCCGAGGGCCAGCCGGCCTAGCGTGTCGAAGGTCGGGATGACGCCGAGCACCGCCGTATGCGGCAGGGCGAGCGCGCCGCCGAAGAGGAAGTAGGCGAGCGTCGTGAGCCCGGCGAGGGGCAGGATGCCCCACCGCAGCCACGCGCACAGGGCGGCGAGCCCCATGCCGAGGAGCGCCCCGCCGACGGCGGCGGGCAGGTACGAGGCGTCGCCGAACGTAGGCCAGAAGCCCACGATCGGGACCGCCAGGAGCGCGGCGACCGCGCTGAGGTCGAGCACCCATCGCCGCCGCGACAGGGTGCGGGCCGGCGCCGCGCTCACGAGAGCACCTTCCGCAGGGCGGCGGGGAGCTGCTCGAGCGATCCGACGGAGACGACATCGGCATCGCCGATTCGGCGGAGCGCAGGGGCCGCGCCGGACTCGGCGACCACGGCAAGGGTGCGGGCGCCGAAGGGCAGGCGCGCGCAGGCGGCGCGCAGGCTGTTGGGGTCGACAGTGCTGCCGCACACCAGCACCACCACGCTCGCGAGCGGGAGAGTGGCCGCCACGACGCCCGCCAGGTCGACGATGCCACCCGCGCGGGGCCGCGAGTGCACGACGCCGGAGAGCGAGTCGAGGAACTGCTTGCCGGTCGCCGACGGCAGCGCGCGCTCCTGCACGCGCACCTCGACGCGCTGCGAGTCGCGCAGCGCCCGCAGGCCGAGAGAGCCCGCCGCCGACACTGCCAGCTCGAACTCGTCCTCGTCGCGATAGTCGCCGGGATGCGTCGACAGGCCGATGACGAAGTGGGAGCGCCGCGTCTCCTCGTACTGCCGGACCATGAGCGTGCCCGTGCGCGCGGTCGACTTCCAGTGCACGTGCCGCAGGTCGTCGCCCGGCTGATACTCGCGCAGGGCGTGGAACGAGACGTCGTCGCGAGAGAGGTCGGTGGCGGGAAGCCCCTCGAGGTCGCGGAGGAACCCGAGCGACTGGCCCTCGAACAGCACGGTGCGGGGGTGGACGAAGAGGTCCACCGGCTCGTCCTTGCGGTGCACGCGCTCGAAGAGACCGAGCGGGTCGCCGCGCACGACGCTGACGGGGCCGACCTCGACCACCGCGCGCTTGGTGGTAGGGATCGCGAAGAGCTCTTCGGCCGACGCGCCGGGGGCCAGGCGGTTCACCTCGAACTCGCCGCGACCGGCGCCGACCGGCAGCACGACGCGCGAAGGGAGGATCGCGCGGTTGCCCGAGTTCGACAGGGTCAGGGCGCCGACGGCCCGCTCGCCCACGATGACGCGGGTGCGGGTCAGGTCGAGCGTCACGTCGTACGCCGTGCGGCCGATGAGGAACAGGGCGCACAGCGCGAGCAGGGCGGTGAGCACCACGGCGGCGACCGTCAGCTCCCACCAGCCGAGCGTCGCGCCGGCGATCCACAGGACGACCGCTCCCGCGATGAGCACCCAGGCAGCGGGTCGCACGACGCCGAGCACGCCGCGCGCCGCACGGGCCGCACGTGCGGCGATCGCGCCCCACCGGTCCCAGCGGTCCGCCGTGGCGGGCGCCGGTGCGAGTGCCTCCGTTGTCATCAGGCGGCGGACCTCGCCTGCGGCGCCGCGATGTCTTCGAGCACGCGCGAGATCACCGTCTCGGCGGTCGTGCCGGCGAACTCCGCCTCGGGGTCGAGCACCAGACGGTGCGTCCACACGGGCGCGGCCAGCGCCTTGATGTCGTCGGGCGTCACGAAGTGACGGCCCTGCGCGGCGGCCCACACCTTGGCGATGCGGATCATGGCGAGCGAGCCTCGCACCGACACGCCCAGCCGGGTGGCGGCATCCGTCCTCGTCGCCTCGGAGAGCTGAGCGGTGTACCGCAGGACCGCGCCCTCGACGTGCACGGTCGACGCGAGGTCGGCCATGTCGGCGACCGCGCCGGTCGTGATGATGGCGGGCAGGTGGGCCGACGGGTTGCGGTCGGCCGCGCCGGCGAGGATGCGCTCGGCGACATCGAGGTCGGGGTACCCGATCGAGGTGCGGATGAGGAAGCGGTCGAGCTGCGCTTCGGGCAGCTTGTACGTGCCGGCCTGCTCGATGGGGTTCTGGGTCGCGATCACGAGGAACGGCCGGCCCGCCTCGTGCGTCACGCCGTCGACCGTGACGCGGGACTCCTCCATCACCTCGAGGAGCGCGGACTGGGTCTTCGGCGACGCACGGTTGATCTCGTCGGCGAGGACGATCGAGGCGAACACCGGCCCCTTGTGGAACTCGAAGCGGTGCGACGCCTGGTCGTAAATCGTGACGCCCGTGACGTCCGACGGCAGCAGGTCGGGCGTGAACTGGATGCGGCTGCTCGTGCCCTGGACCGTCGCGGCGAGCGCCTTCGCGAGACTCGTCTTCCCTGTTCCGGGAGCGTCCTCGAGCAGCACGTGGCCCTCGGCGAGCATCGACGACAGCACGAGGCCGACCACCTCGCGCTTGCCCAGCAGCGCGCGGTCGACATTGTCGACGAGGCGGGCGAAGGTCCCCTGGAACCAGGCGGCCTGTTCGGGGGTCATGGTCATGTCGGTCTCGTTCTCTCGTTGCGTGTCGCCGGTGGGGAGGCGACGGTCAGTACCAGCTCATCGGATCGGCGTTGCCCCAGCCCTCGATGGTCACCCACGCCCGGTTGCCGGGGAAGCCGTAGTAGCAGTTGGCCCGCGCCGTGCCGTTCTCGGGCACGTAGGTCAGGCTGCTGCCGCCCCACGAACCGGAGTTGTCGTTGCACCTCAGGTGGTAGTTGCCGGCGGGGAAGTTCTTCACCGACACCGCCATGTAGGCGCACGACGCCGAGCCGCAGTCGCCCCAGTTCCCGGACGCCCCCTTCACCGTCTGCGCGGACGGCTGCGGGGCGTCGACGGTGCGGGCCTGGGCCGAGACGACTCCCGACCACTGGCCCTCGGCGTCCTGCGCCCGCGCCTCGATCGTGTGCGTCGTGCTGTAGGCGTACGTGTTCGTGCGCGACCCGTTGTTGCTCACGTTCTGCCAGTTGCCGCCGTCGATGCGGATCTGCATCTGGGCGATGTTGCGGCCGTTGGGAGCGGGGGCGTTCCACGTGAAGGTGATGTCGCGGCCGTTGCGCTGCGCGTCGACGCTGGGGTTGCGCACCGGACCGTACGGCGTCACCTGGTTGGAGGGCGCGGACTCTGCCCCGTTGTAGCGCACGCCGTCGAGGGCGGTGTACGCCCGGACGCGGACCGTGTACTGCTGGCCGTTGTTGAGGTTCGGGATCGTGCGGCCGTCCCAGTTCGCCTGCCAGCCGCCGCCGCTCAGCGAGTACTCGTAGGCGAGCTCGCCGGCGTTCGCGCCGTTGCCCGGCGCCGGGTTGTACGTCACGACGATCGCCGAGTCGCCGCGCGGCGTCGACGCCTGCACGTTCGTCGGCGCGCCGGGCGCGGTGAACGCGCGGCGCGGGGCCGACGGCGGGCTGTCGGCGCCCCACCCGGCCTTGTTGCGGGCCGCGACGGTGAACGTGTAGTCGCTCGTAGAGGCGTCGATGGCAAGCGCCTGCGAGGTCTGGCCGCCGGGCACGCTCAGCGTGTTCACGACGGCGCCGCCACGGATGACGTTGAGGCGGTACTCCGCGATCGCGTCGCCGTTGTTCGGGGGCGCACCCCACGACACGCGCATCTGGGCCTGCGTGCCGACGGGGTCGAGCCGCTCGACGGACGGCGGACCGGCGGCATCCGGAACCCGTGCGGGGATCTCCGTCGCCGACCACGCGCTCCAGCTCGAGGGCTCAGGGGCGCGGTTGTGGGCCTGGACGCGCACCTGGTACGCCACGCCGTTCTCGAGGCCGTCCCACACGGTGGAGTTGCCGGTCAGGCCGGTCTTCTGCACGATGCCCGACGGCGGGGCCGGCGAGATCTCGAGCGAGAACGACTCGACCGGCGAGCCGGGCGTGGTCGGGGTGACCCACGAGACCTGCAGGCTGCGGTCGCCGAACACGAGGGTCGGCGGGTTGGGCGTGTCGGGGCGCGCGTCGGGACGGGCCGTCTCGGACGGGGCCGACGGGTCGGACGAGCCGACCCGGTTCACGGCCACCACCGTGAAGTTGTACTCGACGTTGTTCGTCAGGTTGTCGAGCGTGCAGGTGGTCGACGTGCAGGTCTTCTTGTAGCCCGGAGCTGTCGACGACACCTCGTAATGCGTGATGTCGGCGCCGTTGTTCGCGGGCGGCGTCCACGACAGCACCACCGTGCGGTCCTGCACGCTCGACACCGTGGGCGTGCCCGGCGCATCGGGCTTGCCCTGCACCGTGAGACGGATGCGTCCCTCGACCTCGCGCTCGGCGTCTCCGGTGGCGTCCTTGACGCGGTAGCGGACGACCATGGTCCCGAAGAAGCTCGCGTCGGGGGTCACCCGCACCTGGTCGCCGGCGATCTCGGGCACGCCGGACCCGGTCTCGGTCTGCACGTTGATGATCTCGAGCGGCGTCTCGGGGAACGGGTTCACGTCGTTGCGCAGCACGGGGATGGTGACGGTGTCGCCCTGGTGGGCCTCCTCGACGATGTCGTCGTTGGCGGTCGCGAGCTCCCGCGTCGAGGCGGTGACCCGGACGGTCACGGTGCCTTCGACGGGGTCGGTCTCGCCGTCCGACACGCGGATCGTGAGCCGCGCCACGGTGCCCTTGGCCGTGTCGGACGCCGCGCTCACGCGCAGCTCCTGGTCGTCGACCGAGGCGGACAGCCCGTCCGGCGCCCCGCCGACGAGTTCGTAGCGCATGCCGTCCAGATCCTCGACGTCGGGATCGGTCGTGAGCGCTCGCAGGTCGAGTGTCGTCGGGTCCTCGCCGGGCGCCACATCCATCGCGCCGTCGGTGAACTCGGGCTGCTGGTTGTCGGGCGGCAGCACCGTGATGGGAATCGTCAGCGTCGCCTTGCGGCCGTCCGGATCGTCGGGACCGCTGCCCGTGGTCACCTCGAACGTGAGGGCGTCCTGCCCGAAGTAGCCCTGCTTGGAGGTGTAGACGAGGGTCGACTGGTCCTTGACCAGGTTCGCGCCGTCGGAGTTCACCGCGCTCACCTTGGCCGCCTCGGTGATGACGACGCGGCCGCCGCCGGCGACGCCGACGTACTCGTCGAGCGGCAGCTCGATCGTCTCGCCGCTGTCGACCTCGACCGGATCGGTGGAGAGGAGGGTCGGCGGCAGCGACGACAGCGCGGGAACGTAGAGGAAGGCGGATGCCTCGAACCCGTCGCGGTCGGTGATCGTGTAGGTCAGCAGGCGGTCGGTGTCGTCGATCTCGACGCGCACCGTGCCGTCGGCGAGCACGCGGGCGCCGGCACCGGCGACCGAGACCTCGAGCTCCTCGACGGTGCCGTCGGGGTCCTCGTCGTTCGCGAGCACCTCGACGTCGACGCTCGTGCCGTCGACGTCGGCCGGCTGCACGTGGTCGTCGCGCGCGATCGGGCGCAGCAGCGGGACGTCCTCGTCGACGGTGATCTGCAGCACGGCCTTCGCGGTCGCGCCGCGCTCGTCGCGGATCGTGTACTGCAGCGAGGTCTCGAGCTCCTCGTCCGGCGCCGTCACGATGACGCGGTCGCCCGTCACCTTCGCCTCGAGCCCGTCGACGTCGGGCAGGATCAGACCGCCGCGCTGCAGCGAGAACCGGTCGCCGTCGGGGTCGGAGTCGTTGGCGGTCACCGGGACGGCCACCGTGCGGCCGGGCCGCATCACGACGGCGTCCTTGGCGGCGAACGGCGCCTGGTTCGCCGTCTCGGCGGGAGCGATGCCGATCCGGATGGACCCGGTGGCCTCGGCTCCGAGCCTGTCGCGCACGCGGTAGGTGAAGGCGTCCACGCCCGCAACCTCGTCGAACGCCTCGTACACGAGGTGATCGGGTCCGATCTCGACCACGCGGCCCTTCTCGGGCGGCGACGCGATGCCTTCGAGCCGCACGGAGTCGCCGTCGGCGTCGATCGCGTCGAGCGGGATCGCGATGCGCACCTGGCTGCCGGCGAGCGCCCGGGCGACGATGTCGCGCGGCCGCGGCGCGGCGTTGGTCTCCTCGTTGACGGGGAGCACCTGGATGGTGACGTAGCCCGCGTCCTTCTGCCCCGTGCTGTCGATGACCTCGTACGTCGCGTAGACGGTGCCCGGCTCGTCGGACGCGCGGAAGCGCAGGATGTCCTGCGAGACGAAGATCTCGCCGTCCTCAGGGTCGACGAGCGGCTCGACGAGGTCGGGTGCGACGTGGATCGCGTCGCCGTTCGGGTGGTAGTCGTTGTCGAGCACGGGGATGTTGACCACGTCGCCCGCCCGCACCACGATCTGGTCGTCGTTCGCGACGGGGGGCTGGAGCTTCGCCGGGGCGGGGATCGGGATCACCACCACCTCACCCTCGGACGCCTGCGCGCCGTTGGAGACGCGGTAGGAGATGCGCACCTGCGCGCCCAGCGCACCCTGGTCGGCGATGCGGAGAGTCTCGTGATTGAGCACCGCGACCGAGATGCCGGAGTTCGGCTCGACCGTCACGGACTGCACCACGAGGATGCCGCCGGCCGGGTCGGAGTCGTTCGTGAGCACGTTCGCCAGCACCTCGCCGCCGCTGGGCAGCAGGGCGACGTCGCGCACGGCGATCGGGGGCGAGGTCGTGTCGGCCTCGGCGAGCACCTGAACGCGGACGAGGCCCTCGGCGTTCTTCGGCCCCGCAGCGACGAGGTACTGCACGTAGTAGTCGCCGGGCACATCAGAGCGGAAGCTGAAGGTCTTGTTGGCGAAGTCGGGCACGATCGTCGCACCCGTGACCTCGTCGACGCGGACGAGGCGCAGCGGCTCCCGGCCGGAGCTCGTGTCGTTGGCGAGCGGGGCGATGGTGGCGACCTGGCCGGCTTGCACGACGACGCGGTCGGCGTTGGTCACCGGGTCGGTCGAGCCCACCGGTCGAACGTCGAAGCGCACCACGCCCGCGGCGGGCTCGTTCCCGTCGGAGACGCTGATCTGGACGTCCTTGCGCCCCTGGGTGCCGCCCACCGCACGGTAGGTGATGCGGCCGTCCGCGGTGAAGTCGGCCTCGTCGCCCGGCGCCGGGGTGACGCCGAGCAGGAACAGCTCGTCGCCGTCGGGGTCGATCCAGTCGGGGAGCACGTTGTACGACACGACGCCGCCCGCCTCGACCACGACGTTCGTGACGCGCTTCTGCACGGGCGGCGCGTTCACGCTCCAGTCGTGCACGCTCAGGGTCACCGTCGCGGTGTCGGTCCCTCCGCGGCCGTCGTCGATGCCGTACGTGAAGGACGTCGTCCCGCTCGCGTTCTCGGGCACGGCGATCTGCAGCGCGGCGCCGTCGCTGACGGCGGTCACCTCGCCGAAGGCGGGCCCCTCGTCGGCGACAGCGGCGATGAGCACGTCGCCGTCGGGGTCGCTGTCGTTGTCGAGCACGGGCAGGAGCGTCGTGCGGCCCGGGCGCACGCCGAAATCGTCGTCGGTGGCGACCGGAGGCGTGTTCACCTCGGAGCGCTCCGGGAGCGTCGTCTCGACGGTCTCCTCCGTGGTCTGCTCGTCCTCTTCCGCCTCGCCCTCGGGCGGGGTGATCTCGTTCCAGTTGTCGACGCGCTGCATGCTGTCGCTCGCCATCCAGGCGGCGCCGCCGATGACGTCGTTGAGCACGACAACGTCGCGGTTGACCCGGAAGCGGAGGACGGATGCCGCATCTACGCCTTCGACATCGGTGGACAAATCGTCGGCGTCCCCGACGCAGTCCCGCACGAACTTGGCCGACCCGGTCCACGCCGAGTAAGAGCAGCCTTCGAGGTAGACGGGCGCCGCGGGCTCGCCGTCTCCGCCCGCAGGAAGGACGACGGGCTCGGAACCGTCGAGCGGCACACGCACGAGTGCCGACGAGGTGGCGACGGCCACGGCGTCGCTCTCGGCGGAGGGCTGCTGAAGCGCCGCCGTCTTGCCGCCGTCGACCACCGTGCGACGCCCGTCGACGAACAGCGTGCCGCTGTCGGCGTCGAGGATCGCCGGTCGCTCGCCGACCGCCGACACGGTGACGGCCGCCTTCGGCTCGAGGCCGTCGACGCGCGAGCGCGACGGCTCCTCGGGCGCGCCCTCCGGGTCGGTGCGCACGGTCAGCAGCTCGGCGTCCTCGGACGACACCGCGTAGACCGTGCCGTCGACGCCGGCCGCGACATCCGCTCCCTCGCCGACGTTCGCGAGCGGCTCCGTCGCCTCGACCTCGAACGACCCCACACCCGCCGACGGGACGACCCACAGGTCACCGGACGACGGGTCGAGGATGGCGACCGTCGATCCGCCGAGGACGACCTTCGCACCGCCGGGCACGTCGGCCGACTCGCTGAGCGCGACCATCGCGGGATCGACCGCCGTCACCGTCGAGTCGGTCCCGTCGACGACGAGCACGTTCTGGCCGGACTGGAGGATGTCGTAGTCGCCGCTCGTCGTGCGCAGGCCGCCGTCCAGCACCTTCGACTCGTGGTTGAAATGGCCGACCAGGAGCGCGGACTGCTTGGTCACCCAGACCCCGCCGTCGTGCAGATCGACCTCGGTCGTCGGGTTGCCCTCGTACACGAACGCGAGGGTCGTGATGGCGACGGCGGCGGCGGTCAGCATGCCTGCCGATGCGACGGCGCGCGGGCGCGAGCGTAGCCACGCGAACGACTTCATCGGACCCTCGGCCTCCTCCGGGTGGTCGGTGCATGCGTGGCGAGCGCAGTGGCAGGACGTCTCAGCCTAACCCCGGCATCCGGACACCCCGGTGGTCGACTCCGCCTCGGAGATCGTATTCCGATGCAGAGCCGGTCGGCCATGGGGACAAAGACCCATGCCGCCTCAGCCGGCGACGTAA
This sequence comes from Microbacterium sp. HJ5, assembly GCF_054824025.1. NCBI lineage: Bacteria > Bacillati > Actinomycetota > Actinomycetes > Micrococcales > Microbacteriaceae > Microbacterium > Microbacterium sp. HJ5. Next base: position 96,563 of record NZ_JSYE01000008.1, on the reverse strand, counting down.
TCCCGCAGGTGCTGCGCGGTGAGCCCCGCGCCCGAGGCGACGAGGTCGGCGGGAGTCCCCTCGAAGACGATCCGCCCGCCGTCGTGCCCGGCGCCGGGGCCGAGGTCGATGATCCAGTCGGCGTGCGCCATCACGGCCTGGTGGTGCTCGATGACGATGACGCTGTTGCCCGCGTCGACGAGGCGATCGAGCATCCCGAGCATGTTGTCGACGTCGGCGAGGTGCAGTCCCGTGGTCGGCTCGTCGAGCACGTACACGGCGCCCTTCTTCGCCATCGAGATGGCGAGCTTCAGCCGCTGACGCTCACCGCCGGAGAGGGTGTTGAGAGCCTGCCCGAGGGTGATGTACCCCAGCCCGACGTCGATCATGCGCATGAGCGTCGTGTGGGCGGGACCCTTCGTGAAGAACTCGGCCGCCTCGCCCGCCGACATCGCAAGGACCTCGGCGATGTTCTTGCCGTCGAGCGTGTACTCGAGCACCGCGTCGCTGAACCCCGACCCCTCGCACAGCTCGCACAGCGTCTCGACCGTCTGCGTGAACCCGAGATTCGTGATGATCACGCCGAGGCCGCGGCACGCCGGGCACGCACCCTCGGAGTTCGCGCTGAAAAGCGCGGGCTTGACCCCGTTGGCCTTCGCGAACGCCGCCCGCACCGTGTCGAGGATGCCCGTGTACGTCGCCGGGCTCGAGCGGCGGTTGCCCTTGATCGGGGACTGGTCGACGACCACGACGTCGTCGCGGCCGGGCACGTTGCCGTGGATGAGCGAGGACTTGCCGGATCCGGCGACGCCCGTTACGACCGTCAGGATGCCGAGCGGCACGTCGACGTCGACATCCTTGAGGTTGTGCTGCGTCGCGCCGCGGATCTCGATCGCGCCCTTCGGGGTGCGGGTCGACTCCTTCAGCCGCGCCCGGTCGTCGAGGTGACGGCCGGTGATCGTGCCCGAGGTGCGCAGACCCGCGACATCGCCCTCGTACTGGATCTCGCCGCCGTTGCGGCCCGCTCCCGGCCCGAGATCGACGACGTGGTCGGCGATCTCGATCACCTCCGGCTTGTGCTCGACGACCAGCACGGTGTTGCCCTTGTCCCGCAGAAGGCGCAGCAGCGCGTTCATGCGCTGGATGTCGTGCGGGTGCAGCCCCGCGGTGGGCTCGTCGAACACGTACGTGATGTCGGTGAGCGCCGAGCCGAGGTGTCGGATCATCTTGGTGCGCTGCGCCTCGCCGCCCGAGAGGGTGCCCGAGGCGCGGTCGAGCGACAGGTAGCCCAGCCCGATGTCGACGAACGAGGCGATGAGGTGGCGCAGGCTCACCATGAGCGGTGCGACCTCCGGTGCGTCGACCGTGTCGAGCCAGGTCGCGAGATCGGTGATCTGCATCGCCGCGGCATCCGCGATGCTGATGCCGTTGATCTTGGACGAGCGGGCGCCGTCGTTGAGGCGCGTGCCGCCGCACTCGGGGCACGCCATGAACTTCACGGCACGGTCGACGAACGCGCGCACGTGGGGCTGCAGCGAGTCGCGGTCCTTCTGCAGGAACGACTTCGTGATCTTCGGCACGAGACCCTCATAGGTCATGTTGATGCCGTTGATCTTGACCTTCGTCGGCTCCTTGTAGAGGAAGTCGGCGCGCTCCTGCTCGGTGTAGTCCTGGATCGGCTTGTCCGCGTCGATGAAGCCGGACTCGGTGAACCCCTTCACCATCCACCCGTCGACGTTGTAGCCCGGCACCGTCATCGCGCCCTCGGCGAGCGACTTCGTCTTGTCGAACAGCTCGTCGAGGTCGACGTCGCTCACCTCGCCGAGGCCTTCGCACCGCGGGCACATGCCGCCGGTGATCTCGAACGACCGGCGCTCCTTCTTGCCCTTGTCCTTGCCGACCGCGATCGTCACGGCCCCCGCACCGGACACGGACGGCACGTTGAACGAGAAGGCCTGCGGCGAGCCGACGTGCGGCTGGCCGAGCCGGCTGAACAGCAGGCGCAGCATCGCGTGGGCGTCGGTGGCGGTGCCCACGGTCGACCGCGAGTTCGCGCCCATGCGCTCCTGGTCGACGATGATCGCCGGGCTGACGTTCTCGAGCGCATCGACCTCGGGGCGGCTCAGCTGACCCATGAACTGCTGGACGAACGTCGGGTACGTCTCGTTGATGAGCCGCTGCGACTCGTTGGCGATGGTGCCGAAGACCAGCGAGGACTTGCCCGACCCGCTGACGCCGGTGAACACGCTCAGACGCCGCTTGGGGATGTCGACGTCGACGTTCTTGAGGTTGTTCTCTCGGGCCCCGACGACGCGGATCTTCTCGTGCGAGTCGGCGATATGGGTCTCGGATGCCACGGCAGGGGTCCTCTCGATGGAAGGCGACGCTACATTGTGCCCACCATCGAGGACATCCCGCTTCCTCGATCCTGCTCGATCGCCTTCGGGTCGCGTCGGGCCCGGTCAGGCCGCGTCGGACTCGGCGGGCTCCACCGCGAAGTTGTCGCGGAAGACGCACGTCGGGTCGTACGCGGCCTTGACCGTGCGCAGCCGCGCGAGGGTCGCCGGGGGGAAGGCCTCGGCGATGCGCTCGGGGCGCTGGGACGAGTCGAAGCTCAGGTACATGCCCGCCGTGTGCGCGGCGAGCGTGCGCCAGTGCGCGTCGAGGCGGTCCGGGCGCGACCCGAGGGCCACGACGGAGAAGTTCGCCGAGCGGTGCGTGTAGGCCGTGGCCTCCTCGGCCACGTCGGCCACCGCGCCGCCGACCGCGCGCAGCTGGAAGAACGGGATCTCACCGGAGGCCAGCATCCGCTCGACCGCGCCGGCGAAGGCGGGCGTGACGTGCTCGACCAGACCGGACCGCGAGTGCGGCTCGCCGGCGCCGTGCTGCGGACCGAGGTCAGCATTCGCCATGATCTGCGGGTACGACGCCAGCTGCACCGACTGCTGCACGAGCGGCGCGAGCTCGGCGAAGGGCTGCAGCCGCTCGATGATCGTGTCGGGGTCGTCCGAGTCGACCACGCCGTAGAGCTGGACCACCTGCGACTGGCCCGGCCGCGGCCCGCCCGCGAGCAGGAACATCGTCAGGTCGCGCGGGGCCTCCTCGACGATGCGCCCGTACCCCTCGAGGAACGCGGCGAGGTCGTCGACCTGGAACGCCAGCTGGGCCCAGCCCACCTCGCCGACCTCGTCGACCTCGAACTCGAACGCCGTCGCGATGCCGACGTTGCCCCCGGCGCCGCGCAGCGCCCAGAAGAGCTCGGCGTTCTCGTCGGCGGAAGCCCGCACGATCCTCCCGTCGGCCAGCACCACCTCGGCAGCCCGCAGGTGGTCGATCGTCAGCCCGTGCTCACGGGCGAGGAAGCCGATGCCGCCCGCCGTCGCGAGACCGCCCACGCCCACGCCGCCGTAGTCGCCGGAGGTGAGGGCCCAGCCGCGGCCGCCGAGCGCCTCCGCCACCTGCGTCCAGCGTGCGCCGGGACCGATCCGCACGAGACGCCGCTCCTCGTCGAGCACCTCGATGCCGTTGAGGCGCCGCAGATCGATCACGATCCCGCCGTCGTTCGTGCTCCGACCGCTGATGCCGTGGCCGCCGCTGCGCACCGCGAGCGGGAGTTCGGGATGCCTGCGGGCGAACCCCACCGCCTCGGCGACCTGCGCGGGCGACGACGGCTCCAGCACGATGCCGGGCGAGCCTCCGCGCATGTACGTCGAGCGCACATCGCCGTAGCCGAAGTCGCCCGGCTCGATCGCGTGCAGCCCCGCCGGCACGTCGTCGTACGCGATGCCGTCGCGTCGCGCAGCGAGCGAGGCCGACGAGCGCACCGGGGCGGCGGCTGTGCCGCGCGCCCCACGCTCGCGCGCCACGAGCTCGCGCACGGCAGGGGCGACCTCGCCGCCGAACTCCTGCAGCAGGCGCGGGTCGTCTCCGGCGAGGACGAATGTGCCGATGCCGTCCTCGAGCGCGAGCCGTGCCAGGCGCTCGGCGAACTCGGCGGGGTCGGCGGCGAGCTGTCCGACGTTGAGAAGGCGCCGGATCTCGCGCGGGTCACGGCCCACAGAGGCGGCAGCGTCGTCGATCGCCGCATTGCCGCGTGCGAGGTCGCCGGGCTTCATGTACCCGAGCGACGGCAGCCAGCCGTCGCCCTTGCGGCCGGTGAGGGCGAGCATGCGCGGCTTGTAGGCGCCGATCCAGATCGGGATGTCGTGCGCCGGGCGGGGACCGCGCTTCGCGCCGTGCACGCGGTGGAAGCGGCCGTCGGTGAACGCGCCGCGCCGCTCGCTCGTGTCCCACAGCTCGCGGATGACGTCGATCGCCTCCTCGAGCGCGGTCACGGCCTGGCCGGGCGTGAGCCGGCCGCCGCCCATCGCCTCGATCGCGTCCCAGAAGCCGCCGGCGCCGAGCGCGAGGTCGAACCGGCCGTCCGACAGCAGGTCGAGGCTCGCCGCCGCGCGGGCGACGACGGCGGGCGGGCGCAGCGGAACGTTGAGCACGTTTGGGGCGATCCGGATGCTGCGGGTCCGCGCCGCGACGAACGACATGAGCGTCCACGTGTCGAGGAACGCCGGCTGGTACGGGTGGTCCTGGAACGTGACGAGATCGAGGCCCGACGCCTCGGCGGCCTGCGACAGCAGGACGGGGGCGTCGGGGGTGGTGGCGGTGGGGGTGATGAACGCGCCGAACTCGAGCGCGTGGCCGTAATCCATGGAGGTCCTCCGCTTCCTCGAACGCGCGCCGCCGCGGGATCATTCCGCGGGCGGCTCCGGACCGAACGACGCGGCGAGCGCGATCGAGTCGAAGAGGCTGAGCATCGCGTGGCGCAGCTCGCCCAGGGGGGTCGCGAAGCTCGCGAGCACGACCTGCTTCGACCCCGGAACCGCGAACCAGTACTCGGCCTCGAGGCGCGTTGCCACGGCCGTGGCGCCGTCCTCCTCGACGGTGTCCTCGTGCAGCCGGTCGATGCGCAGCATGCTCGCGCGCGGGCCGTCGAGGCGCTGCGCAGTGGCAGCGCCGTCCGCGCCGATAGCACTGAGGCTCTCCTGCAGCACACCGAGCACGGCGTCGGGCGAGGTGCCGATCGCGGGACTCATGCGCATGCCGGCGGGCGCGTGGACCGTCAGCGACGCGGGCGTCGAGAGGCCGGGAACGACCTCGATGCACAGGAAGAGCGCGTGGGCCGAGGCATCCCGCGCCGCGTCGACCGCCCGCTGGAATCCCGCCCGGAGGCGACGCCGCGCGATCGCGGCGTCGTCGGCCGGACCGGCGAGCTCGCGCACCACCTGATCGATGCGAGCGGATGCCTCGTCCTCGGCTCGCGGGTCGAGCGCGAGCCATCGCCCGGGCAGCTGGAAGGTCAGCCGGGGCGCGGTGACCGACGCCGTCATCCGGCGTCGGCGATCGGGCCGAGCCCTCCCGCGCGGATGAGGATCATGTGCGCACCGGTGTCCTGGAGCCCTAGCTCCTCGTACACCTCGGGCATCACGGTGACCGAGGGGGCCGACGAGATGCTGTCGCGCGTGTAATCGGCACGCTGGGCGTCGGCGAACGCGATCGTCACGTCATGCCGCGAGGCGGACGGGTCGGCGGCGAGCACCGGGCCGGCGGCGCGCGCAGCATCGATCACCGCGTCGGAGGACGCCTCGTCGAGGAACAGCGTCACGTTGACCTGCGTGTTCCAGGGGGCGCCGGGATGCGTCGTCCACACGATCGCGCCGTTGACGCCGTCGACCTGCCCGAGGTCGTCTTCGAGGCCGGAGAGGTCGGGGCGGGCCGCGCAGCCCGCCATCGCCAGCAGGCCGACGACCACGCCGCCCGCCACCAGTGCCCGCATCCGTCGCATCATGAACCTCGCGTGTACTCGGCGATATACGTCTCTTCATAGGAGCCCGAGCCTTCTTCGGCGAAGAAGATGCCGTCTCCTGGCCGGGGCTCGGGCAGGTAGCGCTCCGCCTCCGCACCATACATGCCGGCGTCGTGCATCGGCCACGTCAGCGGACGGTAGGTCTGCCAGTCGCCGTCGAACCGCACGTAGTCGATCGGGTCGAGGCCGAGGAACTCGAGGGTGTGCACGGGATCGATGCCGTTGTTGATCTGCGTCACCCGCACATCGGGCGGCATGTCGCTGTAGTGCTTGTCGATCGCCGAGCCTGCGGTGAAGACGGACTCGACGCGGTCGGCGACGCGAGGGTTCGTGGCGAGCTCGCCGGCCATCATCCCTCCGAGCGACCAGCCGGTGAACATGATGGGGGCGTCGCTCTCGAAGACGCCGGCCTGGGTCATGGCGTCCCACACGGCCTGCTCGTACTGGGTGGGCACACCGGGGAACAGCGACAGCATCGCATCGGTGCGCGCGTCGTTGAGCGCCCCGTCGGTGTTCAGCGGATTCCAGTTCTGCGTGCTGGGCAGCTGCACGCGCCACGAGACGATCTCGCCGTCCGCGTTGCGGATCGCCACGACCCGGATCTGCGTCGCAGCCTCGTTGGCCTGGCTGTCCTGCAGCGCGAGCTGGTCCATGAGGTCCTGGTAGTCGCGAGCCTCCGCACCGTCGGCGAGCGCGTCGGCCTCGTCGTCGCCCGTCGGGGCCGTGCTCGTCGTGTCGCCGCGACGCTGCTGCGGCCGGCCGAGCGCCTCGCCGATCGCGAGGGCGAGCAGCGCGATGGCGAGCACGGCGCCGAGCACGAGAAGCCCGATGACACCGAGCGCGACGAAGACGAGACCCACCAGCAGCAGGCCGACGACGAGCAGCAGCGCGACGACCAGCGCTGAGACCAGTGCGCTCAGCAGCTCCTGCAGGGCGTCGACCACGACCGACAGCACCTGCGACGCCCACTCCCCGACCATCGACAAGAAGTCGCCGACCCCGTCCCAGAACTGGTCCCAGTCGTCGCCGAACGAATCTGCGCCGTTCTCGATGGCGGTCTCGATCGCGTCGATCGCGCGGTCCGCGGCATCCCAGATGTCCTGCCGCGCCTGGTTGAGGGTGCGGCGCGCCTCCTCGACCCGACCCGCGGAGTACGCGGCGCCCTCGCTCGCCGACCACAGTTCGTCGTACAGCGCGTCGGGCGACGAGCCCTCCGCCTCGGCGCGCGTGATGTCATTGCGCAGGTCGTCGAGGTCGCCCTGCAGCCGGTGCGACCGGGCCTGGTGGAAGTCGGCATCGTCGACGGCTGCCCGTGCGGTGGCCTGGATCGGGCCGAGCTCGACCGCGTAGGCGGTCAGCGCGGTGGCGGTGCCCCCGTACCGCCTGCGGGCGCGGCGCAGACCGGCGGATGCCTCGACCGCCGACTCGTCGAGCGCATCGGTCGCCCGGCTGCGCTGGTCGTCGACGAGATCGCGCAGCGCGTCGGCGGCGCGCGAGATGGCATCGGCCGTCGTCTGGAGCCGGCGGGCGCGTGACTCCAGGTCGGCAGGGCGCCCCTCGAAGAGGTCCTCGAACTCGATCGCCAGCCCGGAGGTCATGGCGCCGACCCGCCGATCGTCACGCCGTCGCCCATCGACCGGTCGAGGTCGGTCATCGTCTCGGCGATCGCATCGAGCCGGTCGCGCACGGCGACGAGCTGCTCCTCGAGCTGGGCGCGATTGCGATCCCAGTTGCCGGCGAAGTCGCGCACCCTCCGTGCGAGGCGATGCTCGCCCGTCAGGTCGGCGAGATCGTCGCCCACCCGGTCGGCGCTGCGGAACGTGTCGAGCGCGGATGCGACGCGACTGCGAGCGAGCCGCAGCGAGGTCAGATCAAGGTCGACATCGGTCATCGGCTCCCCCGTCTCATCGCGTCGCCGCCGAGCCTAGGGGCGTGCCGACGGCGCGGCGATGGGGAGAATCCCCCACCTCGGGCCCAGGTCGGCCGACGCCGCTCAGATCGCGCGCCAGCACCCGTGGACGTGGTCGTCGACCATGCCGGACGACTGCATCAGCGCGTACATCGTCGTCGAGCCGACGAACCGGAATCCGCGCTTGCGGAGAGCCTTGCTCATCGCGTCGGACTCGGCGGTCGTCGCGGCGACCTCGGCGAACGACGTCGGCCGCGGCCACGTCGCGGGCGCGAACGACCACATGAACGCATCGAGCGCGCCCTCCGCCATCCCGGTCACGAGCTGCGCGTTGGAGATCGTCGCGAGGATCTTCGCGCGGTTGCGGATGATCCCCGCATCGAGCATGAGCCGCTCGACGTCGGTCTCGCCGAACGCCGCGACGACCTCGGGCTCGAACCCGGCGAACACCTCTCGGAACCGCGGACGCTTGCGCAGGATCGTGATCCACGACAGCCCCGCCTGGAAGCCCTCGAGGCTCATCTTCTCGAAGAGCGCGCGGTCGCCGTGCAGCGGGCGGCCCCATTCCTCGTCGTGGTAGCGGCGGTACTCCGCGTCGTCGCCCACCCACGCGCACCGCGCGATGCCGTCGGGGCCGATGCGAACGTCGGTGGTCATCGCGCCAGCCTACGAGCCCGCCCCGACAGCGCGGCATCCGCCCGCCCCTCCGGCCCCCGATGACGAGCGTCTGACGGCTCGGTGAACATCGGCCGATCCGGTCCGGGAGCCGTCATGGCCCGATCTAGCGTCGAGAGCGCGGGACCACCCGACTCCTCGCCACCACCACCCGACCTACGAACTGGGGAATCAACCATGCGATCTGCAACCACCTTCGGACTGGCCGCGGCGGGCGTCGCCGCGGCGATCGTGGCCGCGCCGCTGCCCGCGCTGGCCGACGAGACCGAGGCCACGGGAGCGCTCACTGTCACGCGCTTCGACGACCGCTACGCCGACGGCGTGTTCGACCCGTCGAAGACCACGACGGGCGGCGACGCCGACCGCCTCAACAGCTCGTCGCCGGCGCAGCTCGTCGACGTGAACGGCAAGCGCTGGTACCTCAGCGCCGACGCCGACGGCAAGTACCGCTTCGCAGGCGTGCCCGTGGGGCCCGCCACGCTCTATCTCTCGCACCCCAACAACCCGGCGAACGAGGTCTTCTTCGACGCGACGGGCGCGCAGAGCTCGGCCGACATCGAGCGCCTCGCGACGCGCGAGTACTTCGGGCCGCAGGGCGCCCTCGACCTGGTCATCGGCGAGGGCACCGGGGAGCGCGTCATCGGCATGACCGCGCTGGGGATCGTCGCCGAGGTCGCGTACGCGGACGGCAGCCCCGTGAGCGGCGCCTCGATCTCGTTCGGCTCGGGCGGCGAATGGTTCACGGGGTCGGAGTACGCCGGGCTCGTCGGCGGCTACGAAGCCCTCGTCGGCTACACCGGCGTGCGCCACCTGCCGGGCGACCTCGGCATGAAGATCGCCGCCCCCGCCGGGTACCGCGTCGCGTCGGTGACGGCCGCCACCGGCAGCGCCCCGCTGAGCTACCCCGACATCCCGCTCACGGTCACGGAGCGTGACGGCGCCTACTGGGTGTCGTCGACCGACGTGCCGCTCTACTTCTTCAGCGCCGGATTCTCGGTCGTGCTCGAGCAGCTGCCCGACACCACCCGACCCGAGACGACCCTCGTCTCGCCGGCTTCCGCCGGGCCGCTGCGGGCCCTGCAGATCCAGGTGGACGCGTCCGACGACCGCGGGCTGCAGCGGATCGTGGCCAACGTCTACAAGGGCGGCAAGCTCGTCGAGAGCACCCAGTCGGCGATCGGCGGGGCCCTCGCCGGTACGCACGCCGCGACCGTCGCGCTGCCCGACGGCGACTACACGATCAAGTACAACGCGCAGGACCTCGCCGGCAACACCTCGAAGACCCGCACCTTCGACGTGTCGCTCGACGCGACGGCGCCGGTCGCGACCGTCAAGAACGGCACGGCCTTCACGCGCGGCGACGCCGCGGGCTACGACCTCGTGAGCTTCAAGCTCTCGGACGCCGGCAAGATCGACCGGATCGAGCTCAACGGCAAGGTCAAGGACCTGTCCGACGACAAGTGGTCCGACGTCAACTTCGTGAAGCCGGGCGTCTTCGGCGCGGTGCAGGGCGTCAACACGCTCGTCGTCTTCGACGTCGCCGGCAACGCCCGGACGATCGAGTTCACGCTGAACTGACGTCTCGACGCAGAACGCCTCCCCGGTGCACCGGGGAGGCGTTCTCGCGTCCAGGGCCGCGGGTCGCGGCATCCGGCTCCTATTTCTTCTTGAGCGACTTCTCCGACACCGGCGCCTGCCCCGACGCGGCGAGCGCGGCGTAGTGCTCGCGCGCCTCGTTCTGACGCTCGAGCTCGGCTCCCGAGGCGATGGGGGCACGCACGTGCTCCGGGGCGAAGCCGTAGGCGTCGACGAGGTCCTGCGCGTGCGGACGCAGGCGGGCGGCCAGGCGGTCGATGTAGCGCGAGACCGACGCTGCGCGCTGGGCCGACAGGCGTCCGTTGATGAGGTACCACGCGAGGTGCTTCTCGATGAGGTGCAGTCCGAAGAGGTCGCGCAGCCACGTGAGGACGTGACGGGTGCCGGCGTCCTCGATGCGGCGGATGCCGTCGGTGAACGCCTCCCACTGGAGCAGCTCGCCGTGCGCGCGCGCCGCCTCGATCAGTTCGGCCTGGTGGCTGTTGAACCGCGCGGCCGCCTCGGCGGGCGACAGCTTCGAGGTCGGGCGCAGCGCGGCGGCGACATCCGCCACCATCTGCTGCACGCGGCCGGCGAGCAGGTCGTGCTGCTGGTCCTCGCGCAGGCCGAGCTCGACCGAGCGCGCGGTCGATCCCAGGTCGGCGACGGACTGGCCGAGCTGGCGCAGGCCCGCTCCGTGGAACAGCTTGCCGGCGGTCTGGCGAGCCGCGAAGCGGGCGAGGGTCGCAGTATCCGCACCCTTGAACTGCTTGGCGAAGTCGGCCAGCAGCCGCTTGCCGACCAGCTGCAGGAGCACGTTGTTGTCGCCTTCGAACGTGACGTACACATCGAGGTCCTGGTGGAGGCCCACAATGCGGTTCTCGGCGAGGAAGCCCGCACCGCCGCACGCCTCGCGCGCCTCCTGGATCGTGTCGAGGGCGTTCCAGGTCGACAACGGCTTGAGCGCGGCGGCGAGGGGCTCGAGGTCTTCGCGCTCCTCCGCCGTGTCGGAGCGCCCCGAGAAGACGCCGTCGTACTTCTGGAGCAGCTCGTCGTGGGCGAAGAACTGCGCGTAGTTCTGCGCGAGCAGCGGCAGCAGGCGGCGCTGGTGCTTGCCGTAGTCGAGCAGGACGACCTCGGCCGTGCCGGCGCCGGAGTCGAACTGGCGGCGCTGGTTCGCGTAGGTCAGGGCGATGTGCAGCGCGAGGGCGGTGCCCGTCGTCGCCGCGCCGTCGAGCGACACGCGACCCTGCACGAGGGCGCCGAGCATCGTGAAGAAGCGGCGGCCAGGGCTCGGGATGTCGGACGAGTACGACCCGTCGGCGGCGACGTCGCCGTAGCGGTTGAGAAGGTTCGTGCGGGGGACGCGCACCTGGTCGAAGTGGAGGCGGCCGTTGTCGATGCCGTTGAGCCCGCCCTTGACGCCGTCGTCCTCGCCGCCGATACCGGGCAGGAAGGCGCCGTCCTCGTCGCGCAGGGGCACGAAGAAGCAGTGCACGCCGTAGTTGACACCGCCGGTGATGAGCTGCGCGAAGACCGTCGCGGCCTTGCCGTGCAGGGCGGCGTTGCCGAGGTAGTCCTTCCACGCGCCGCGGAACGGCGTGTGGATCACGAACTCCTCGGTGTCGGCGTCGTACGTGGCGGTGGTGCCGATGGCCGCGACATCCGACCCGTGGCCGGTCTCGGTCATCGCGAACGCGCCCGGCAGGCTCATGTCGATCACGCCGGGCAGCCAGCGGTCGTGGTGCTCCTTCGTGCCGAGCTGGTAGATCGCGGAGCCGAACAGGCCCCACTGCACGCCCGACTTGATCTGCAGGCTCGGGTCGGCGAGCACGAGCTCCTGGAACCCGGCGAGGTTCGCGCCGTTGTCGCCGTGTCCGCCGTACTCGGCGGGGAAGGCGCGGCGCGAGCCGCCGTGCTCGACGAGCAGGTGCAGCTGCGTGAGGGTGCGCTCGCGGTGCTCCGGCATCGGCTGGCCCTCGATGCGCCAGAACGCCGGGTCCTTGATCATCTCGCGGGCCTCGCGGCGCGTCTCGGCCCATGTGCCAAGCAGCAGGTCGGTGACCGCGGCGATGTCGATGCGGGGATCGGATGCCTCGGCCGCGGTGTGCGGAGCGGTCGGGGCCCCGCCGGCAGGCGTGCGCTTGCTGGTGGCGGGCTTGTGGGAGCGGACGGCGGCGTCGGCCATGGCGTCACCTCTCGGTGTCGGAGGACAGGAAAGTCACTTTCGACGGTAGGACTCCCACAACACGTCCTCAAACCGATTGGCGTTTCTCGACAGTTGCTCTGCGCCCCGGGTCGGTGGCGCGTTGTGCGCACTCCACACCGGGCGGGTCGCGTGGCCTGTGGGTCGGGTGGCTGGCGCTTCGGCGAGATCAGGAGATCCGACGGCCGTACGATGGGGCGCCGAGGCGGAGGGAGCGCAGGTGAGGGTCACGCTGGAGCCGTGGACGGATGCCGACCTCGACGTGCTCCGCCGCGCGAACACGCCGGAGCTGACGCGCTACCTCGGCGGCCCGGAGACCGACGACGCGCTCATCGCCCGTCATGCGGAGTACCTGGCGGGCGGCGAGTCCGTGCGCATGTTCCGCATCGTCGTCGACGACGCGGTCGCCGGATACGCCGGATGGTGGGAGCAGGACCACGCGGGGGAGCCCGCGTACGAGGTCGGATGCGTCGTCGAGGCCGGGTTCCAGGGACGGGGCGTGGCGGCGGCTGCGCTGGGCGAGGTCGTGCGCCGCGCGACCGCGGCCGGAGGCGGGCGTGCGATCGTCGGCTACGGGAACGCGGCGAACGAGGCATCCCACGCCCTCTGCCGCCGCGTCGGGTTCACGCTGGAGGGAACCGGCGCGTTCCCCGCCGAGGACGGCGGCCCGCCGGTTCCCGTGAACGTCTGGGTGATCCGGCCCTGAGGGGCGGGCCGGCGTCGCCGGCGCGCGTCGAGTTGCCGGTTGGGGCGGGGATTCGCGCGCCGGAGCCCGCCGCAACGGGCAACTCGGCGAGCATGTCGGGCCGGGCGGGGAGAATGGGCCCGAACGAAGGGTGGCGCGTGAAGGTCGAGCTGCGACGGTGGGACGACGGTGACCTGGGCGTGCTGACGCGGGCCAACACCCCTGAGATGACGGCCCACCTCGGCGGGCCCGAGCCCCACGATCAGGTGCGCGAGCGCCATGAGCGCTACCTGCGGCTCAACGCGTCGGGCGAGGCGTGCATGCTGCGCATCGACGTCGACGGCGTGCCCGCCGGAAGCATCGGCTACTGGCAGACCGACCACGAGGGCGTGCCCGCGTTCGAGACCGGCTGGGCGGTCGAGCCGGCGTGGCAGGGTCGCGGGGTGGCGCGCGAGGCGCTGCGGCAGCTGACGCACCTCGTCGCCGCCGACGGGCGGCGACGACTGCTCGTGGCCTATCCGGGGGTGGACAATCCCGGCTCCAACGCACTCTGCCGCGGCGCCGGGTTCGAGCAGCGCGGCTCCGGGACGATCCCGTGGCGCGGCGGCGAGCTCGCCTACAACGCCTGGGTGCTCGACGTCTCGCCGCTCGACCTCGACGGCCGCACGCCCGACGTCGACGAGCGCTTCGACGGCCCGGCGCTCGAGGAGTCGCGCTGGTGGCCGTTCTACACTCCGCATTGGTCGTCCAAGGATGCCTCGGCCGCACGGTGGTCCGTCGGCGCGGGCGGGCTCGAGCTGCGCATCGACGAAGACACCGAGCCGTGGGCGCCGGCGCTCGACGCCGACCTGCGGGTGTCGCACATCCAGACCGGGCAGCGCTCCGGCCCGCTCGGCAGCGGCGTCGGCCAGCACCGGTTCCGCGCGGGGCTGCGCGTGACGGAGGAGCAGCCCGAGCACCGCGGGTGGCTCGTGCAGCACGGCGTGATCGAGGTGCGGATGGGTGCGATCCGGCATCCGGATGTCATGGTCGCGTTCTGGCCGATCGGCTTCGAGGCCGAGCCCGACGACTGCGGCGAGCTGTGCATCGCCGAGATCTTCGGCAGCGAGCTCGACGACGCGGGCGGCTGGGTGGGGGTGGGCGTGAAGCCGCAGAACGACCCGCGCCTGCGCGAGGACTTCGAGAAGGTGCGCATCGACGGCGACCTCACCGCGATGCACGACTACGCCGTCGAGTGGACGCCCGACCGCGTGCGGTTCTTCATCGACGGGCGCTGGGTGAAGACGGTGGCCCAGTCGATCGACTATCCCGTGCAGTTCATGCTCGAGGTGTACGAGTTCCCGCGGGCCGACGGCACACGCGACACCGCGGCCCTGCCCCACGTGCTGCGGGTCGAGCGCGTCCGGTCGTTCCCACCGGCCTGAGGCGCGGCGACGCTACCGCTCGAGGTCCGCCGCTCGTACAGTGACGGTCATGAGCGATGCCTCGGCCCGCGCGCGTCGGGCGACGATCGACGACGCCGACACCGTCGCGCGGTTGCTGCACGACTTCAATGTCGAGTTCGACACGGAATCGCCGGGACCGGCCGCGATCGCGGATCGCCTGCGCAGCTTGCTCGCGGACACGTCGACGTTCGCGCTCCTCGCCGGCCACCCCGCGTGCGCGACGGCGCTCGTCACCCTGCGACCGAACGTCTGGTTCGACGGCCCGGTCGCGCTGCTGGATGAGCTGTATGTCGCTCCGGCGCTGCGCGACCGAGGGATCGGCAGCGCCCTCATCGAACTGCTGGTCGACGAGTGCGCCGCCCGCGGGGTCGAGCTCATCGAGATCAACGTCGACGAGAGCGACGTCGACACGATGCGCTTCTACGAGCGGCACGGCTTCCATCTCGTGCAACCCGACAGCGGCGAGCGGGCCTTCTACTTCTCGCGCGAGCTGGGCGGTTAGCGCCGACGGCACGGCACGCGGATCGGATTCGCGCGGGCTTCGCCTGCGGTCCCCATCGCGACCCGGCGTGCTACGCCGCCGCGATGACCTCGAGCACGGCCTCGCCGTATGCCTCGCGCTTCTTCGCTCCGATACCGGTGACCCCGTCGAGGTCTGCGAGGCTGGCGGGACGCACCTCGGCGAGCGCGCGCAGCGTGGCGTCACCGAAGACGATGTACGCGGGCACGCCGAGCTGCTTCGCCACCCCCGCCCGCCACTCGCGCAGCGCGTCGAACAATCCGCGATCGCCGTCGGCCAGCGTGTCGGACGCCGACACCTTGCGCACGCGCGGCGTCGTCGAGCGGCCGAGCACATCGCGGCGCAACGGAACGGGCGTCTCGCCGCGAAGCACCCCGGCCGCGGGCTCGCCCAGTGCGAGGGTGCCGTACTCACCGCGCGAGAGGAGGATGCCGCGCGCCAGCAGCTGCCGGATCACACTCCGCCAGTCCTGCTCCGACAGATCGGCCCCGAGCCCGTACGTCGACAGGGCGTCATGACCCTGCTGACGGATGCGGTCGGAGGAGGATCCGCGAAGGATGTCGACGAGGTGACCGGCGCCGTACGCCTGACCGCGCTCGCGCTGGAGCCGCACGATCGTCGAGAGGAGCTTCTGCGCGGGCACGAGGCCGTCCCACGTCTCGGGCGCCTCGAGGCACGTGTCGCAGTTTCCGCACGGAGACGAGTCCTGGCCGAAGTAGGCGAGAAGGTTCTGGCGGCGGCATCCGATCGTCTCGCACAGGCCGAGCATCGCGTCGAGGTGCTGCCCCAGGCGCGTCTTGTACGCGCGGTCGCCGGGACTCTGATCGATCATGCGGCGCTGCTGCACGACGTCGCCGAGGCCGTAGGCCATCCAGACGACGGAGGGTTCGCCGTCGCGGCCCGCACGCCCGGTCTCCTGGTAGTACCCCTCGACCGACTTGGGCAGATCGATGTGGGCGACGAAGCGCACGTCGGGCTTGTCGATGCCCATGCCGAAAGCGATGGTCGCGACCATGACGACGCCGTCGTCGCGCAGGAACCTCGACTGGTTCGCCGCGCGGACGGATGCCTCGAGCCCGGCGTGGTACGGCAGGGCGTCGACGCCCTGCGTGCGAAGGAACTCGGCGGTCTGCTCGACCGACTTGCGACTGAGGGCATAGACGATGCCCGCGGCACCCTCGGGCTGCGAGCGGATGAACGCCGCGAGCTGCCGGCGCGGGTCGGTCTTGGCATCGATGCGGTACTGGATGTTGGGGCGGTCGAAACTCGCGACGAAATGCCGCGCGGCGGGCAGGCGCAGGCGTTCGGTCATCTCGCGATGCGTCGCGGGCGTCGCCGTGGCCGTGAGGGCGAGGCGCGGAACGTCGGGGAAGCGGTCGGCGAGGTCGCCGAGGGCGAGATAGTCGGGACGGAAGTCGTGGCCCCACTGCGAGACGCAGTGGGCTTCGTCGATCGCGATGACGCTGAGGCGTCCGCGCGCGAGGAAGCGCAGCGTGGCCTCGGTGTTGAGCCGCTCGGGCGCGACGTAGAGCAGGTCGAGGTCGCCGGCGAGGTAGGCCTGCTCGACCGCCGCGCGCTCGGGCGGCGACTGCGTCGAGTTGAGGTAGGCGGCGCGCACGCCGTTGGCGACGAGTGCGTCGACCTGATCGTGCATGAGGGCGATGAGCGGGCTGACCACGAGTCCGGTGCCGGGCCGCACCAGCGCCGGCACCTGGTAGCAGACGCTCTTGCCGCCACCGGTCGGCATGAGCACCACGGCATCGCCGCCGGCGACGACGTGCTCGACGATCGCGCCCTGCTCGCCGCGGAACGCGTCGTACCCGTAGACCTCGTGCAGCACCGCGCGGGGATCGGAGCCGACGAAGTCGCGGCGCGGCGCCGCAGCGAAAGCCGGCTCGGGAACGGGGCCCGAGGTCGGCGACGACGCCGCGAATCGGCCGGGCGGCTCGAAGTAGGGCGGCTCGTCGAACTCGGGCGGCGGAGCGAGGTCGTCGGGGCTCCACACGAGGTCGGCGTACGGGTCGCCCTGCGGAATGCTCATCGGATCCAGGTTAGCCCGGCCCCCCGACGGCGTCGGCGGCTCGAGGGAGGGTGGGGAGCGGCATCCGCCACCCGCTTCTGGGGAGGAGCGGACGCACACCCCGCCTCGCGCGATCCGCGAGCGCGCGCGCCCGGCTATCCTCGGGCTTATGCAATGCCGTTGACCTGCTTCCGCCACCGTCAGCCCGGCGCCCCGCAGCGCGCCGCTCGACCGGCGCCCCACCGACGGGCCACCGGGTCGAGGCATCCGAAAGGCATCGCATGTTCCCCTCCACCGCCACCCTCCCCCTCAAGGGCAAGACCGCCCTCGTCACCGGCGTCTCCCGCCGCCGTGGCATCGGCTTCGCCGTCGCCTCGCGCTTCGCCGCCCTCGGCGCCAGCGTCTTCATCCACCACTTCCAGCGCCACGACGTCGAACTTCCGTGGGGCGGCGACGACCTCGACGCCGTTCGGGACGAGCTTCGCGGCGCGATCACCCCGGGCGCGGCGTTCGGCGACCTCGACGCCGACCTGCAGGAGCCCGCCGAGATCGACCGCGTCATCACGGCTGCGCGCGCCCTCACGGGGAGTCTCGACATCCTCGTGTGCAACCACGCGCGCTCCGGCGGCGACGGGTCGGTCCTCGACATGACCGCCGAGACGCTCGACGGGTTCTGGGCCTCGAACGCGCGCTCGACGCTGCTGCTCACGAAGGCGTTCGCGGCGCTCCACCGCCCCGACGGTCCCGCCGCGCGGCCGGGCGAGCGCATCGGCCGCTCGGAGCCCTTCGCCGAACCCGTCGGCCGTGTCTTCTGGATGACGTCGGGCCAGCTCCACGGCCCGATGCGCGGCGAGGTCGCGTACGCGACCAGCAAGGCGGCGCTCGCCGGGATCACGCCGACGGTCGCCGCCGAGCTGCTCGACCTCGGCATCGTGCTGAACACGATCAACCCCGGCCCCGTCAACACCGGATACCTCGATCCGGAGACGACCGACCGGCCGCTCGAGGAGATCCAGGAATGGATTGGCACGACGCCGTTCGGCCGCGTCGGTCGCCCCGCCGATCCCGCGCACCTCATCGCCTGGCTCGCGACCGACGAGGGCGCGTGGGTGGTCGGCCAGGTGCTGACGTCGGACGGCGGGTTCAGCCTCGGCTGACCGTCCTCGTCCGACCCTCACCCGTACCTTAAATCCGCCTGAGTTCCGCCGGCGCCCCGGGATCGGTCCCCAGCGGCTGCTTCCGGCCGGGCGAGGCGGAGTTGCGGTACAGCCCTCGGTCGAGCGGCCTCGTCCGACCCTCACCCGTGCCGAGAGGTTGCAAATGACCGTCCCGACGCCCCTAAACCGGTGATTCGCGACCCCTCGGCACTGAACGCGGGGAGGGCCAGCCCTGCGCTAGAGCCGGACCACCTCGGTGATCCGCACCACGGCCGTGCCGGCCTCCTCAGAGGCGGCGAGGTCGACGACTCCGCGGATGCGCCAGTCGTGGTGGCCCTCGGGGTCGTCGATCGTCTGCTCGACATTCCAGAGACCGGATGCCGCGGCATCCGCCTCATCGACCGTCACGAGTCGCGGCGAGCGGGCCGACCCGCCCGTCAGCAGCTCGTCGTGCTCGTCGAAGTACGCGTCGAGGGCGGCCGGCCAGTCGACGTCGGGGTCGAGGGCGACGAGCTCGTCGTCGCGCTGGAGCGCGGCGAGCTGCACACGGCGGAACAGCTCGTTGCGCACGAGCACGAGGAACGCGCGGCGGTTGGTGAGCACCGACGGCGGGGCGGGCGGCACGACCGGCGCATCCGGGTCGGCGGCCGGGTTGACCAGCGCCTCCCACTCATCGACGAGGCTCGAGTCGACCTGCCGCACCAGCTCGCCGAGCCACGCGACGAGGTCGTGCAGCGACTCGGTCTGCGCCTCGGCGGGCACCGTCTGGCGAATGGCCCGGTACGCGTCGGACAGGTACCGCAGCACGAGGCCCTCGCTGCGGGCCAGCTGGTAGTGGTTGATCAGCTCGGCGAACGACAGGGCGCGCTCGAACATGTCGCGCACCACCGACTTCGGGCTGAGCTCGAAGTCGCGCACCCACGGCTGGCTCGACGCGAAGACCTCGTACGACTGGGCCAGGAGCTCCTCGAGCGGCTTCGGGTACGTGACCTCCTCGAGCAGCTCCATGCGCTCGTCGTACTCGATGCCGTCGCGCTTCATCGCGGCGACCGCCTCGCCGCGGGCGAGGAACTGCTGCTGCGACAGCACCGGCCGCGGGTCGTCGAGGGTCGCCTCGATGACGCTGACCACGTCGAGGGCGTAGTGGCCCGTGCCGGCGCTCGTGCGTTCGGCGCTCGAGCGTCGCAGAATCGCGCCGGATTCGGACGATTCCGGCGAAATCCTGCGATCTTCGTCGGATTCTGCGAAGTGCGCGCGTGCGGCGGCGGCGGTAGGCGCGCCCTCGTCCTCGGGGTCGAGCAGCCCGATCGCGGCGAGGGCGAACGGGGAGAGCGGCTGATTCAGGGCGAAGTTCGGCTGCAGATCGACGGTGAGCCGCACGGTGCCGTCGGGCCCTACTTCGACCACGTCGGCGGCGAGCAGCGTGCGGAAGATCGCCAGCGCGCGCCGGGCGAGCTCGAACTGCCGGGCGCGGGGCTCGTGGTTGTCGCGCACGAGCGACCGCACATTGCCGAACACGTCGCCGCCGCGCGCGATCACGTTGATCAGCATCGCGGCGGTGAGCTGCAGCTGCGGCACGAGCGGCTCGGGCTCGGCGTCGACGAGGCGCTCGAAGGTCGATTCGCTCCAGTTCACGAACCCCTGCGGCGCCTTCTTGCGCACGACCTTCTTGAGCTTCTTCGGGTCGTCCCCCGCCTTGGCCACCGCGGCGGCGTTCTCGATCTCGTGGTCGGGCGCCATCACTACGACGGTGCCGGCGGTGTCGAACCCGGCCCGGCCCGCGCGCCCGGCGACCTGGTGGAACTCGCGCGCGCTCAGCTGGCGCATCCGCTGTCCGTCGTACTTGGCGAGCGCGGTGATCAGCACCGTGCGGATCGGCACGTTGATGCCGACGCCCAGGGTGTCGGTGCCGCAGATCACCCGCAGCAGTCCGCGCTGCGCGAGCGTCTCGACGAGGCGGCGGTAGCGGGGCAGCATCCCGGCGTGATGCACGCCGATCCCCGCGCGCACGTACCGCGAGAGCGTGCGCCCGAAGGCCGTCGTGAACCGGAAGCCGCCGATCGCCTCGGCGATCGCATCCCGCTGCTCGCGCGACACCACGCGGATCGACGACAGGGCTTGCGCCCGCTCCATCGCCGCGGCCTGCGAGAAGTGCACGATGTACACGGGCGACTGGTTCGTCTGCAGCAGCTCCTCGACAGTCTCGTGCACGGGCGTGCGCGCGTACGAGAAGTGCAGCGGCACCGGGCGCTCGACGCCGGTGATCCGGGCGCTCGGCCTGCCGGTGCGGCGCGAGAGGTCGTCGGCGATGCCGGTGACGTCGCCCAGGGTGGCCGACATGAGCACGAACTGGGCGCGGGGCAGCAGCAGCAGCGGCACCTGCCACGCCCACCCGCGGTCGGGGTCGCCGTAGTAGTGGAACTCGTCCATCACGACCTGGTCGACGGCGGCATCCGCTCCTTGACGCAGCGCGAGGTTCGCGAGGATCTCGGCCGTGCAGCAGATGATGGGCGCGTCGGGGTTCACCGACGAGTCGCCCGTGACCATTCCGACGTTCGCGGCGCCGAAGATGTCGACGAGCGCGAAGAACTTCTCGCTCACGAGCGCCTTGATGGGGGCCGTGTAGTACGTGCGCCCGCCGCGGGCGAGCGCGGCCGCGTGGGCGGCCACGGCGACGAGCGACTTGCCGGTGCCCGTCGGCGTCGACAGGATCACGTTCGAGCCCGAGACGATCTCGATCGCCGCCTCGTCCTGGGCGGGGTAGAGCGTGAGTCCACGGTCTGCGGCCCACTCGACGAAGCCGAGGTAGACGGCGTCGTCGTCGGCGCCGCGCGGCACGGCGTCGAGCAGCGAGAGGGGCATCCCCCGAGTCTGCCAGCAAGGACGGGCCGGATGCCGCGGCCCGTCCTCTCCCGCACGGACGGCGGGCTATCCGCCGAGCGCCGCGGCGATCAGCGCCGCGTACGCCTGCTGGCCGGCCGCTGTGGGGTGGAAGGCTCCGTCGGCCTTCTTGCCCGACGACAGTCCGGCGATCCATCGGTCGCCCGCGTCGCACAGGCCGTGGCCGAGGAACGCCCCGGTGACGTCGACGGGCACGATGGCGTCGAGCGTGCCCCCGTGTGTCTGGGCGTACTGGAACTGGTAGAGCTGCAGCCCGTCCGCGATCGCGAGGTTGATCGCGTCCACGATGCTGTTCGCGATGAGCGCCTGCTGCGGGGTCACCTTGGCGGGCGAGCCACCGTAGGCGCCGATCGTGCACGTCTCTCCGGACGTCCCGAACAGACGCGGATAGCCCGTGATGACGACGACGGCGTTCGGCGCGGCGGCGCGGAGTGCGGTGAGCAAGGCGTGGGTCTCCTGCTTCAGCAGCGCGACGTCGCCGATGGCGGCGATCGCCTGCTGGCACGCGAGCGAGTCTCCGCCGGCGCAGACGGCCAGCGCGTTCTGCCAGCCGGTGCTGTTCGCTCCCGAGGTCACGGTCACGAGCTGGGTGTCGGCGCCGAGCGCGCCGCCGGCGTCGAGCATCGCGATCTGCTGCAGCACGTCGGCCGTCCCGGCCCCGGCGCACGCCATCGTGACCGGAGGAGCCCCGGGAGAAGCGCCGAGCAGGTCGGGATACGCCCTCTTGGACCGCAGGCAGGACGTGTCGACGTACGGCAGGCTGCCGGTGCCGGCCGCGATCGAGTCGCCGACGGCGACATAGGGAGCGCCTTCGGGCGCCGCGGCGACGGCCGCAGACGTGGGGCCGATGAGTGCGACGACGCCGAGACAGAGTGCCGCGACCGCGGCGAGAGCACGTTTCTTCATGATTCCCCTTCGAATCCACGCACGGATCGAACGGTCCCCCCAGAACCGGTCCGCGACGACCGCGGATGAGGCGACCATAGACCCACGGTGCGGCGCGTGCCAGGGGGGTGGCGCGGTGGCGGAACAGACGCCGTCGCGCCTACGTTGAGAGAGAGGACGAAAGGATGCCGATGCCCGCCTCCACCGATGAGATCACCGTCGTCCGCAACGACGAGGACCGCCGCTACGAAGTCCACGTGGGCGACGTGCTGGCGGGGTTCACGCAGTTCCGGGTCGACCGCCGGGGGCGCTACCTGTATCCCCACACCGAGGTCGACCCGGCCTTCCGCGGCCGGGGCCTCGCCCAGCGGGTGGTCGCGGATGCGATGACGGATGCCGCCGCCCGAGGCGAGACCGTCGTGCCGCACTGCCCCGTCGTGGCGAAGTACCTCCGTGACAACGAGGTGCCCGGCCTCGCGGTCGAGTGGCCGCCCGCGCCGCACCCCGAGTGACCGCGCGATGACCCGACTCGACGCCGACGACGCCGTGGCCACGGCCCCTCGACAGGCTCAGGAACCGGAATCCGGAAGCGACGGGCCGCGGGCACTGCTGCTCGAGGCCCGCGAGGTTCCGCTCGGCGGCGTCCGGGCGATGTCGGTCCGCCGGGCCCTGCCGCAGCGCGACCTGCCCCTCGTCGGAGCGTGGTGCTTCCTCGACAGGTTCGGCCCGCAGGTCACGCGCATGCGCGTCGAGCCGCACCCCCACATCGGCCTGCAGACGGTGACGTGGCCGTTCCAGGGCGACGTCCGCCATCGCGACTCGATCGGCAGCGACGTCATGGTGCGCCGCGGTGCGCTCAACCTCATGACGAGCGGTGCGGGGATCTCGCACTCGGAGTACTCGCTGGGCGAGGAGGCCGCGCCGCTCGACGCGCTCCAGCTCTGGGTCGCGCTCCCCGAGTCGCGGCGGCACGGCGCCCCGGCCTTCGAGCAGCACGCCGAGCTTCCGCAGGTCGCGGTGCCCGCCGTCTCCGGCGCCGAGGGCGCGGCGGCGGTCGTTCTCGGCGTCTTCGCCGGGGTCGCCTCGCCCGCGACGACGTTCACGCCGATCGTCGGCGCCGAGATCAGGGTCCCCGCCGGGTCACGGCTGCGGGTGCCGCTCGACCCTGCCTGGGAGCACGCCCTCGTCGGCGTCGACGGCGACCTCACGGTGCACGCGGGGGACGACGTCGTTCTCGACGACGTGCACCTGCTGTACCTCGGCATCGCCCGCGACGAGATCGAGGTCTCCAGCACTGGCGGGGCGACCGTGTTCCTCCTCGGCGGCGAGCCGTTCGAGGACGACATCGTCATGTGGTGGAACTTCGTCGGGCGCACGCACGACGAGATCGTGGAGGCGCGTGACGCGTGGGAGGCCGGCGGCGAGCGCTTCGGTCATGTCGTCGACCACGGCGACGAGCGCATCCCGGCTCCGCCCCTGCCCGCCGTGCGGCTGACCCGACGGCGACGACGGGTCTGAGACCCCTGCCGACGCGGGTCCCGCCCGGGCTGCCGCCCTGCTCGCGGCCAGTACTCTTGCCTGGTGGCCGCCGCATCCCGACTCTCGACGAGCGTGCTGCTCACGTGCGCGGCGATCGGCGTCGCGGCCGGCGTTCTGCAGGCGGGCGCAGGGGCGATCAGCGGTCCCGTCTCGGCCGCCCTGCCGATCCTCTACGGTCTCGTCCTCGGGGTCCACGTGCTCCCCGGCGTCATCGCTCAGGAGCTGCTGCGCGCCCCATGGGTCGCGCTGATCACCCACATGATCGCGGCGCTCGTCGCGAGTGCCGTGGTGCCCCTGTGGGTCGGGCGCTACGTCGGCACCGCCCTGCTCATCGGCGGGCTGCAGGAGCTCATCGCCGCAGCATCCCGCTACCGCCGATGGGAACCGTGGCGCTTCTTCCTCTCCGCCGTGATCATCGGCGTCGTGATCGCCGGCGCCATCTGGTTCGCGGCCGACATCGCCCGGTTCCCGCTGTGGGGGCAGATCGTGTACGTCGCGCTCTTCGTGCTGGGCCCGGTGCTGTGGACCGCGGTGGGCCTCGCGATCGGCCGCGCCCTGCGCCGCGCGGGCGTCCCGCGACAGCGCGCCCGCTGACACAGCGCTTCGCACGGTGGTTAGGGTCGGCTAAGTTAGGAGACACTTAGTTCGTCCCGAACAGGAAGTCCCGTGACCACACCAGAGCGCGACCCTTCCGCCGCGCTCGCGGCGGACGCCGGTGTCCCTCTCGTGCGGGTGCGCGACCTCGCGGTCACCCACGACGGCGAGCTCACGCCGGCACCGGCATCCGCTTCCTTCGACATCGCCGCCGGCGAGGTGGTGCTGCTGCTCGGCCCGAGCGGCTCCGGCAAGTCGACGCTCACGCTGGCGCTGAACGGGCTCATCCCGCACGCGGTGCCGGCCGACGTCGAGGGCACGGTCGAGGTCGACGGCCTCGACACCGCCTCGACCTCCGTCGCCGAGCTGAGCACGCGCGTGGCTATGGTGTTCCAGGACCCCGACGCGCAGCTGGTGACCGGAACCCTCCTCGACGAGGTGGCCTTCGGCCCTGAGAATCTCCGGATGCCGGTGGCCGACGTGCTCGCGCGCGCCGAGGCCGCGCTCCGGCGGGTCGGCCTGTGGGAGCGTCGCACCGAGAACCCCGACCGCCTCTCCGGCGGCGGCCGTCAACGCCTCGCGATCGCATGCGCGCTCGCCATGGGATCCCCGCTGCTCGTGCTGGACGAGCCGACCGCGAACCTCGACCCCCGGGGCATCGAGGAGGTCTACGCCGCACTGGCCGATCTCGTCGCCGGCGGCGATCGGGCCATCCTCCTCGTCGAGCACAACCTCGACGCCGCGGTGGGCTTCGTCGACCGGGTGGTCGTGCTCGACCACGACGGCCGGCTGGCCGCCGACGGGTCGGTCGACGACGTGCTGCGCGGGCGCGCCGAGGAGCTGCACGCGATGGGGGTGTGGCTTCCCGTCTCGGCGATCGCCGCGCTGCGGCTGCGACGGGCCGGCTACGCGCTCGACCCGCTGCCGCTGACGCCGGGCGAGCTGCGCGTGGCGCTCGAGGCCCGGCCCGCGCGTACCGTTCGCAGGACGGATGGGTCTCCGGCAGGCGCCCGCGCGGCGGTTCCGGGGGGCCACGCGGACGCACGGCCGGCCGGTCCTGCACACGGTACGGCTGCGTCGCAGCAGGCGGCGGGTGCGGCATCCGCTCCCCTCATCTCCGTGCGCGACCTCACCCTCCGCCGCGGGCGCACCGCCGTGCTCCACGGCGTCGACCTCGACATCGGGGCGGGAGAGTTCGTCGCCGTCGTCGGGGCGAACGGCGCGGGCAAGACGAGCCTGATCCAGGCGCTCGCGGGCGTCGTGCCGCCGCCGAAGGGCACGGTGCGCGTCGACGGCGTCGACGTCGGCCGGGCCGACGCGCGCACCCTGTCGTCGCGGATCGGCTTCGTCTTCCAGAACCCGGAGCACCAGTTCATCGCACACACGGTGTTCGACGAGGTCGCGCACGGACTCCGCCGCCAGCACCTTCCCGACGACGAGGTGCGCGCCCGCAGCCTGGCGCTGCTCGAGCGCTTCGGGCTCGAGGCGAAGGCCGACGCCCACCCGTTCCTGCTGTCCGGGGGCCAGAAGCGCCGGCTCTCGGTGGGCACGGCCCTCGTCGCCGGCGCGCCCGTGCTGGTGCTCGACGAGCCGACGTTCGGGCAGGACCGCGCCCGCGCGGACGAGCTGCTGAGGCTCCTCGACGAGCTGAACGCCGAGGGCACGACGATCGTCGTGGTCACCCACGACATGCAGCTCGTGACGGAGTACGCGCACCGCACCGTCGTGCTCGCCGGCGGTCGCGTCGTCGCGGCGGGCCCGACCGCCGACGTGTTCGGTGACGCCGAGCTCATCGAGCGCGCCGGCCTGCGGCTGCCTCCCCTGCGGCGAGCGCTCCACGGTCTCGAGGGGCATCCGGAGCTGACCGGCGTCGCGCGTCTTGCCGACCTGCCCGGCGGGATCCCGACGTGACCGCGACCGGCCCGCTCACGACGACCCAATCGGTGCGCGAGGGCTTCGACCCCTACGCGCAGCGCGCGCACGCCTCGCCGGTGCGCTTCCTCTACGGCATCAATCCGCTCGCCAAGCTCGCCGGACCGCTGCCCGCGATGGTGCTGCTGGTCTTCGTCCGCGACGCCGCCACCCCGATCGCCTTCCTCGCATTGAGCTACGCGATCCTGCTGGTGGGCATCACCTTCACCGGACGGCTGGCGGCGATCCTCGTCGCGCTGCCGGTGGGCGCGGCGATCGTCGGCCTCGGCTTCTCGCTGTGGACGGATGCCGCGCGCGTCGACCAATCCGTGGTCGTGGTGCAGATCGGGTCGTGGACCCTGTACGGCGGTGCCCTCGAGATCGGCCTCGCGACGGGACTGCGCATCGCCGCGATCGTCGCGCTCACCCTCATCGCGGGACTCTCCACCACCGGCCCCGACCTCGTGCGGGCGACCGTGCAGCAGCTGCGCGTGCCCTACCGGATCGGCTACACCGCCCTCGCGGCCTTCCGGTTCGTGCCGCGCTTCGGTCACGAGCTCGACGTCATCCGCCAGGCGCACCGCGTGCGCGGCGCGCACGGAGGGCGCGGTCCGTTCGCCGCGCTCGCACGCTGGTTCGGCTACATCGTGCCGCTCATGGCCGGCGCGATCCGCCACGCCGAGCGCGTGGCGCTCGCGATGGACGCCCGCGCCTTCGGCGCCCACCCCGACCGCACCGAACGGCATCTGGTGCCGTTCCGCTCTCGCGACGTCGTATTCATCGTCCTGTTCTGGACGGTCTCGGCGGCCGTGTTCGTATCGCTGTTCCCCTGGGTCCCGGCGTAGCGCCGGGTCGCGGCATCCCACCCCACCACCACCGACGGAGGACCATGGCACTCGCAAGCAGACTCGTGAAGCCCGAAACGCAGGGCCTCGTGCACGTGACCGTGCTGCGAAGCGAGCGGCTCTCGCCGCACTGGATGCGCATCACCCTGGGCGGCGGCGAGATCGACGCGTTCCGGCCCATGGGGTACGACCAGTGGTTCCGCATCTTCCTGCCGCTCGGCGGCGACGAGGGGCTCGACCGCCTGCCGGCGAAGGCGAACAAGCTCTTCGGCTACCTGAAGTACCTGCGGATCCCCGACGGCGTCCGGCCGGTCATGCGCAACTACACCGTGCGCGCGTACCGCGCAGCGACCGCGGAGCACGGCGCCGAGCTCGACGTCGACTTCGTGCTGCACGGCTCGGCCGACGACGGCACCGCCGGCCCGGCGTCGCGCTGGGCCGAGACGTGCGAGGCCGGCGAGAGTGTCGTGCTCATCGACGAGGGCCTCGCCTTCAACCCCGAGCGCGGCACCGACCGGGTCGTGCTCGTCGCCGACGAGACCGGGCTCCCCGCGATCGCCGGCGTGTGCGCGTCGCTGCCCCCGCACGCGTCGGGGCTGGTGATCGTCGAGGTGCCGTCCGCCGACGATGCCCTCGAGTTCGCGCACCCCGCCGGTGTGACGGTGCAGTGGATCCTGCGTGCGCCGGGCGACAAGCCGGGGGCGCTCGCGCTCCAGGCGCTGCGCGACGCGACTCTTCCGGATGCCCCGTTCCACGCGTACATCGTCGGCGAGCAGGCGCTTCCGACCGAGGCCCGCCGCCACCTGGTGGGCGAGCGAGGCGTGCCCAAGGACCTCGTGAGCTTCTGCGGCTACTGGCGCGTCGGTGCCGCGTCGCCGACCCCCAAGTCGCAGGTCGCGTCGGCCGAGGTGCACGCATGAGCCGCGTCGCCACGTCGTACCTGCTGACCTGCGCCGCGATCGGCGTCGCGGGCGGCGTGCTCCTGTGGGCGGCCGGCTGGGTGTCGTCGGCGCTGTTCGCCACGGTGCCGTTCGCTTCGGTCGCACTCGCCGGTCTGTGGCTTCTCCCCGCGACGGTCGCGCTGCGGCTGCTCGAGCGGCCGTTCGCCGGCATCCTCGTCGGGCTCTTCTCGGGACTCGTCGCGTTCCCGTTCCTGGGTGCGGCGCTGTGGTGGGCGCTGTTCGCCGAGATCCCGTTCCTGCTCGCGATCTACCGGTCGTGGCGCACCTGGCAGTACTACGCCGGTGCCGCCTTCGTCGGCGTCGTCTATCCGATCGCCGCCGCGGCGTCGTTCGACCTGTGGACCATGCCGGTGTGGGCGATGGTCGCCTTCTTCGCGCTGACGATCGCCGGATGCCTCGCCGGCGTCGGCCTCGGCATCCTCATCGCCGATCGCCTCAAGCGCGCGGGCGTCGCGCGCCTCGCGCGCCGTCGCGGGCTCGCCGCGCGCGGGCTGGGTCGCGGCGACGGGCCCGCCGGCCAGCACTGACACCCACGGCATCCGATTCGCGGAGGACTACCGCTTGCCCACGATCTGGCGCGAGACCAGGTCGCGCATGATCTCGTTCGTGCCGCCGTAGATGCGGTGCACGCGGGCGTCGAGGAACGCGCGGGCGATCGGATACTCGGTGATGTAGCCGTAGCCGCCGTGCAGCTGCACGCCGATGTCGAGCAGCTCCCACTCGCGGTCGGTCGACCAGAACTTGACCTTCGCCGCCTCTTCGGCCGTGAGCTTCTGGTCCTTGTAGAGCATCATCGCGCGGTCGTTGTAGGCCCACATGACGTCGACGGTCGTGGCCATGTCGGCGAGCTTGAAGCGCGTGTTCTGGAAGTCGGCGATGGGCTGGCCGAAGGCCTCGCGGCTGAGCACGTAGTCGCGGGTCCACACGAACGCCGCCTCGCCGGCGGCAGCGGCGGCGACGCCGATCGACAGGCGCTCGAGCGGCAGGTTCATCATGAGCTGGATGAAGCCGAGGCCTTCCTTGCCGCCGATGAGGTTCGCCTCGGGCACGAAGACGTCGCTGAACGACATCTCGGCGGTGTCCCACCCGTGGAAGCCCATCTTCTCGAGCTTCTTGCCGTGGTCGAAGCCCTCCATGCCGTCCTCGAGGATCAGCAGGCTGAACGCGTCGGGGCGGTTGCCCTCGCCCGTCTTGACGAAGGTGACGACGATGTCTGCCGTCTTGCCCGACGAGATGAAGGTCTTCGCGCCGTTGACGATGTAGCCGCCGTCGACCTTCTTGGCCGTGGTCTTGATGCCGCGCAGGTCGCTGCCCGCGCCGGGCTCGGTCATCGCGAGAGCACCGAGGATCTCGCCGGTCGCCATGCCGGGGAGCCACTTCTCCTTCTGCTCCTGCGTGCCCATGTGCACGATGTAGGGGATGGCGAGGTCGTCCTGGATGCCGAGCGCGCCCGCGAGAGAGCCGAGGCCCGCGCCGATGGTCTCTTCGAGGACGATCGAGCGGAAGCGGTAGTCCTGCAGCATGCCGGCGCCGCCGAACTCCTCGGGCACCGACAGACCGATGATGCCCGCCTCGCCTGCCGCGAGCATGGTCGCGCGGTCGATCTCGCCGTCGCGATCCCACTGCTTGCGCTTCTCGTCGGACGCGTACCGCTTGATGAACTCCTTCACGACGTCGCGGAACGCCTCGTGGTCCTCGTCGTAGATGTCGCGCTCCATCTGTGCGCCTTCCTCTCGTCTTCGAGCAATTCGTCGGCGTCGGATCGCACGCGATCGCGCCGGTGGCCCGATCCGATCCTAGGGGCGCACCGCCGACACGACGGCGCTCATGTGAGATCGAATCCTAAGGATGCTGGAACTGGGTACCGCCGATTTGTGGGATGCCTCCAGCCCGCGCCGAGGCGCACCGGCGGCCTCGCTCGA
Source organism: Microbacterium sp. HJ5 (assembly GCF_054824025.1). Classification (NCBI taxonomy): domain Bacteria; kingdom Bacillati; phylum Actinomycetota; class Actinomycetes; order Micrococcales; family Microbacteriaceae; genus Microbacterium; species Microbacterium sp. HJ5. The sequence continues at coordinate 66,973 of NZ_JSYE01000008.1, read as the reverse complement.
CCCGTCGTCAGCCCGCGTAGCCGGGTGCGGGCTCGAGGCCGAAGAACTCCTCGAGCGACCGCCAGCCCCCGTCGTGATAGGCCCGGGCGAGCTCCGGACCGACGTAGCGGAGGTGCCACGGCTCGGGGGAGTAGCCGGTGACGGGCGTCGACCCGTCGACGTACCGCACGATCCAGCCGTGCTCCCACGAGTGCGCCGCCACCCACGCCCCCTGCGCCGTCGCTGCGAGGTCGTCGAGCGTGCCGCACCCGCCGGCGCAGGCCACCACGTCACCCGCGAGTCCGGACTGGTGCTCGCTGAACCCGGGCCGCGCGCTGACGAGGTCGGCGGCGGCCTGGCCTTTGGCGGCGACCTGTCGCCCGTAGGTGTCCTGCTGGGTCTGGAACGACCGGAAGCCGCTCTCGAGGGCGATCTCACCCACGCCCGCCGCCCGGGCGGCGCCCGCCATCGCTGAGAGGGCGGCGGCGGCATCCGACCTCAAAGCGCCGCCTTCGAGGCTGCGCACGCCCTCGGGCATGACGAGATCGGCCGGCCGGTAGTCGGCCGGATCGTAGGGACGCACCTTGTTCACGACAGCCCACACCCGCGTGGGGTCGGCGAGATCGACGCACGTCGCGAGACCTTCGGCGACGGCCATGCGGAAGGCCTCCGCGCCGCCGGCCGCCGTGATCGCGGCCGCGTCGTCGCCCCCCTCGAGCGCCGACATCACGGCGGGGTCGTCGCAGATGTCGGTCGACAGCGGCGTCTGCTCGACGACGGGGACCGGCAGTGCGGCGACGGTCTGCGGAACTTCCGCGAGCTGCGCCGCGGCGTCCGCGCCCGATCCGTCAGAGCCCGACATGAGTGCCGTCACCGCCGCGGTCGAGCCGAGCAGCAGCGCCCCGCCGGCGACGAGGAGCACGACGACGCTGGTCCGGGCGAATCGTGGGCGGGCGTGGCGCGCCGGGGTCGGCTCCCCCTCGGTGAGCAGCCGGTCCGCCCGCGCGGCGCGCCTCGGGCCGGCGCTGCGGTCGCTGCGGGTGCGCGAGCGGCCGATGCGCGGCCTCAGCCGACCCGCCGGCGGCGGCGCCACGGGCGGTGCGCTCGCCTTGCGCTGCGCAACCGCGGCACGGAAGTCGGCCGGCAGCACGAAGGGGCTCGCCACCGGTGCCGCAGCGATGTCGGGGGCGGTAGGGTCGGGGAGGACGAACTCGACCCGCTCCGCGCGGGCGCGCCGAGCGGCCTCCTCGCGCTGCGCACGTGCTGCGCGACGAGACACCGGGGAATCGGACGAACCGGGCGCCGTCACGACAGCCATTCTCTCCCGGACATCGGGGGCGCGATGCGCAGGCGCGGCTGCGGATCAGGTCATGTTCGATTCTTGTACGCGCGCCCTTGACAGATAATCGAATATCTGTTCCCATGGAGCGATGAGGTGGCAGGGTCAGGAGCTGGGGGTGGCGGATGCCGCGGCCCTGCCCGGCCTCGAGCATCTGAACGGCCTCGTGCAGTCGGTGACCACGCCCGAGTTCGCGGGGGTGACGTTCCATGAGGTGCTGGCCAAGACAGCGCTGAACCATGTTCCCGGCGCGTCGGCGATGCCGTTCGACTGGACAGTGAACCCGTACCGCGGATGCAGTCATGCGTGCGTCTATTGCTTCGCCCGCGGGACGCACGAGTACCTCGAGCTCGACGCGGGTCGCGACTTCGACTCGCAGGTGATCGTGAAGATAAACGTCGCCGAAGTGCTCGAGAAGGAGCTGCGGCGTCGCTCATGGAACCGTGAGCCCGTCATGCTCGGAACGAACACCGACCCGTACCAGCGGGCCGAAGGGCGCTACAGGCTGATGCCCGGCATCGTGAGCGCGCTGACCGACTCGGGGACGCCCTTCTCGATCCTCACGAAGGGCACGCTGCTGCGTCGAGACCTGCCGCTGCTGCGCGAGGCCGCGGCATCCGTCCGCGTCTCGCTCGCGATGTCGATCGCTGTGTTCGACGACGCGCTCCAGCATCTCATCGAGCCCGGCACGCCGACCGCCGCCGCGCGACTCGAGACGGTGCGCGCGGCGACCGAGGCGGGATTCCACGTCACGGTCTTCCTGATGCCGATCCTCCCCCACCTCACCGACTCGATCGCCGCCATCGACGACGCGCTGACGCGCATCAAGGCGGCCGGGGCGACGCGGGTCGTCTACGGGGCGCTGCACCTGAGGCCGGGGGCGAAGCAGTGGTTCATGCAGTGGCTGGGCGAGCAGCATCCCGAGCTCGTCTCGTCGTACCTCGGGCTCTATCCCGGCGCATCGGCCACCGCCCCGAAGGCCTACCGGGCCTGGCTCGCCAAGCGGGTGCGACCCCTGCTGCGCGTGCACGGCCTCGACGGGCGCGCCGAAGACGACCACCCGCGCGGCACCCCGATGTCGGGTCTCGCGGCGCGGGCGGATGCGCGCGCGAGCGAAATCGTCACGACCTCGCGTGGGCGGGCGTCCGCTGTGACGACACCGGCGGAGCCGCGGCTGTTCTGACGTCCGGCGCAGCCACGGCCGGCGCGGCCACCGCGGGCGCGGTCATGGCGGGCGCCATCACGACGGGCGCGGTCACGGCCGACGCCACAGCCGCCGCCGACGGCTCGCCGACGAAGGCCACGACGGCATCGAGGAACTCGTCGGACGCGAGGATGCGGTTGTGCCCCAGACCGCGCGTCGCAACGACGCGCGCGCGGGGGTTGGCGCCTGCGAGGCGCGCAAGCTCTCCGAACGGCACGACCTGGTCGCCTTCGTCGTGCATCGCGAGCAGACCGACCCGAGCCGGAAGCGGACGAAGCACCGGCGAGAGGCGCGCGAGCGGATCTGCCTCGCCCGGGAAGTAGCGGCGAGCGAAGCGGCGCCGCATGGCGACGGCGGTGCGCTCGTCGTAGCCGAGCATCACGCGGAACTGCGAAAGGAGCAGGTCGGCGTCCGCCGGGGCGGCGACGGTCGCCACCCGGTCGACGCTGAGTCCGTCGGCCGCTGCGAGCAGGGTGGCCAGGCCCCCGAAGGAGTGGCCGATCACCGCGCGGAAGCGCCCGTAGGAGCGCTGCAGGGCGGCGAGCACGTCGAGCCAGTCGATCAGGTACGTGCCGCGCCCGCCGGTCGCTCCGTGGGCGGGCGCGTCGAAGGCCACGACCCGGTAGCCCTCTGCGACGAGCTCGCGCACGAGCGGGGCGAACTGGCTGGCGCGCCCGTCCCAGCCGTGGGCCAGCACCACGACGTCGTCACCGCGGCCCCAGTCGTACACGGCCACGTCGATCCCGCCTCCGGCGAGACCGTCGACCACGACGGACGAGCGGTGCGCCTGCCACATGGTCGCCTCGGCCTCAGCGCCGATCGGCCGCGGCCCGGCGACACGGCCGAAGAGCGGAAGCGCCACAGCGGCGCCCAATTCGGGCGACACGGCTGCGGCTCCGCGCACCGCCGCCCGGGTCATCGAAAGTGCGAGATTCACGACTGCCTCCTATCCGAGATGTGCGAACGATCGTACGTATTAATACGAACGATCGTACGGTAATCTGATCGCATGGCGCAAGAGCAACGTGACGGTCGACGGCTCCGCGGCGACGAGTCCCGGCGGGTCATCCTCACGCACGCGATCGACGCGGCGTCCGTCGACGGTCTGGAGGGCCTGACCATCGGACGGCTGGCGGATGCCGCGGGGCACAGCAAGAGCGGCGTCGCGACCCTCTTCGGCTCGAAGGAGCAGCTCCAGCTGGCCACCGTGGCCGCGGCGCGCGACGTGTTCATCGATCGCGTGGTGACGCCCGCCCGGGCGGAGTCGGAGCGCGGCTTGGCTCGAGTGTGCGCACTGATCCGCTCGTGGCTCGCGTACTCCGACGAACGGGTCTTCCGTGGCGGATGCTTCTTCGCGGCGACCTCGGTCGAGTACGACGCACGTCCCGGCCCCGTGCGCGACGCAGTCGTGGCCGCCTCGAGCGAGTGGGAGGACTACCTCACCCTGTCGATCGAGCGGGCGATGGACGCGGGCGAGCTCCCGGCGCTCGACGACGCCCGGCAGCTGACCTTCGAGGCCGTCGCGTTCCTGGAGGCCGCCAATACCCGCTCCCTCCTGCACGCGAGCGTCGAGCCCTACGACCGGGCAGCGGCGGCGCTGCGGGCGCGCCTGCTCTCGCTCGGGGCGGATCCGGCCGTCGTCGAGGGCGTCCGGCGGGTGTCGGCGGCGGCCTGACGGGTATGACGAAGACCCGGCCCCGCGCGCAGGGACCGGGCCACCCCAGAGGGCGTCAGGCGTCGACGTTCGAGAGCTGACGGCCGGTCAGCTCCTCGATCAGGTCGTCGCCCGGACGCACCTCGTCGAACGGCGCATCGATCTCGGCGCGATCCAGCAGCTCGGTCATGCGACGGCGACGCTGGCGCGTGATGAGCGTGACGACCGTGCCGGAGCGGCCCGCGCGACCGGTGCGACCCGACCGGTGCAGATACGTCTTGTACTCGTCGGGCGCATCGGCCTGCACCACGAGATCGATGTCGTCGACATGGATGCCGCGCGCCGCGACGTCCGTCGCCACGAGGACCTGCACACGACCCGACGTCAGGCGCTCGAGATTGCGCGTGCGCTTGGCCTGGTTGAGATCACCGTGCAGGGCGAGCGCGCGGATGCCGGCGTCGTCGAACTGCTCGGCGAGCATCTCGGCGTAGGCGCGGGTGCGGGCGAAGACCAGCGTCTTGCCCTCGCGCTCGACGAGCGATGCCAGGATCTCGGCCTTGTCACGGTGGTCGATGACGAGCACGCGGTGGTCGATCGTGCCGGAGTCCTGATCTTCGCCGGCGACCTCGTAGACGGCCGGCTCGACGAGGAACTCGTCGACGAGGGCCGCGACCTCGCGGTCGAGCGTCGCCGAGAAGAGGAGCTTCTGGCTGCCCTCGGCGGTGTGGCGGAGGATCCGCTGGACGGGCTCGAGGAACCCGAGCTCGCACATGTGGTCGGCCTCGTCGAGGACCGCGATGCGGATCTGCGACAGGTCGAGCTTCCCCTGATTCACGAGGTCTTCGATGCGCCCGGGGGTGCCGATGATGATGTCGACGCCCTTCTTCAGCGCACCGACCTGGCGGCCCTGCGGGACGCCGCCGTAGATCTGGGTGGTGAAGAGGCCGACGCTGCGCGCGATCGGCTGGATGGTGCGGTCGATCTGCAGCGCCAGTTCGCGCGTGGGTGCGAGGATGAGCGCTTTCGGCGCGCGGCCGAACTCTCGACGCTGACCGGCCTGCGACCGCAGCACGCTCTCGACCAGCGGAGCGCCGAACGCGATGGTCTTGCCCGAGCCGGTGCGGCCCCGGGCGAGGACGTCCTTGCCCTCGAGGATCGGGGTGATCGTCGCCGCCTGGATCGGGAACGGAGACGAGGCACCGAGGTCGGCGAGGGTCCGGACGATGTTGTCGCCGAGGCCGAGGTCGGCGAACGTCACGTCCGCGACCTCACCCGCCTGCACGGCTTCGGCCTGCAGACGCTCGTGCACCACGTCGACGTGCGCCTCGTGAGCCGCAGTCCGCGCCGGCGCGTTCCAATCGGAGCGGTTCGGGGCAGCCGAGCGACGCGGGCGGTCGTCGTGCGAG
>NZ_JSYE01000008.1:0-61381 GCF_054824025.1 Microbacterium sp. HJ5 | reverse complement strand
GTCGAACGAACGCGCCGGACGGTCATCCCGGCGGTAGGACGGGCGGGCGTCGCCGAATGAGCGGCGGTCGTCGCGGTCGACCCGGTCGAGGTGGGACGGGCGCCCGGGACGGTCATCCCTGCGCGGACGGTCGTCGAACGAACGCGCGCCGCGGTCGTCCCGGCGCGGGCGGTCGTCGAACGAACGCGCCGGGCGGTCATCACGACGCGGGCGGTCATCGCGGGCGCCGTGAGCGTGAGAGCGGATGCCTCGGGCCTCGTCGCGGCCGGCGCGCTCCTGAGCCGACCAGCGGCGCTTGGGCGCGGCATCCGTCGTCTCTTCGGGACGATAGCCCCGGTGCCCCGGGCTCTTGCTGCCCGGCTTGCCGGCGGACGCCTCACCCGGACGGCGCTTGCGGTCCTGGTAGCTGGTCTTGGCGGCGTAGCGCGGCTCGAAGTTCTTGGCGGGACGGCCGCCGGCAGCCTTCTTGTTCTTGGGCATGGGAAGGGTCCTTCTGGGTTGTTCTGGGAGAACAGCACTCCTGTGCGAACGCACGCGTGCGACGCCGCGCTTCGCGGCGTGGAGTAACCCGGACTGTCGTCGGCCGGGGGCCATTCGATGGATGGTCGTCGAGACGGAATCGTCTCCACCATCGGCCCCTAGGACTCACAAACCCATCCGCGCATTTACGCGGTGTCCAGAGCCGACGCGACCAGGGTACCGGACCAACCTGCGAAGTTGCCTGCACGAATACCGCACACCCTGTAGGTTCTCATGCGAGGGGCGCTATTATATGCCCAGCGGTTCATTCGCTGATCTGGGGATCAAAGTCCGCGTTAGGCGCGACGATCTCCGAGGCGTACGGCTTGGGGGGTCGACGTGGTCGGAGTATCGACGCACACACAGAACGTGAGTCCGTTGACCCTCCTCGCTTATCCCGAACGCCTGAGCGTCATCCCGATCGCCCCTGCGGCCACGCCGCAGAGGGCCCGTCGCGGGCACCACGCGCACCATTTCAGCAACGGTGCCATGGCCGCCCTCGCCGCCGGTGTGGTCGTCGCCATGCTGACCACGCGCGACCCTCTGTGGTGGCAGCTGCACTTCTCGCAGCTGGGCACCTTCGATGACTTCTCCGCACACGTCTTCAACTCGACCGCCATCGTCGCGGGCTTCCTGCTCGCGACCTACGGCGTCCTCGCCGTCACCGTGCTCCCGACCACCATAGGCCGACGGACGTCCCGCGGCTTCCGCATCTCGGTCGTGTCGGCCGGATTGCACCTCATGGTCGTCGGTCTGATCCCGATCCCGGTGAGCCCGGTCATGCACGACCTCGCCGCCGCCGGACTGGGGCTGTCGCTGCTGGGCGTCGTCGCGTGGAGCCTGGGCATCCCCGGCTTCGCGCGCGGCTTCCGGCGCGTGTCGATGCTCTGCGTGATCCTGCTCGCCACCGGCATGGTGCTGCTCACCGCCCACATCATCACCCTCGCGTGCTTCGAGTTCTTCGGCTTCGCGTCGGTCGGCGCGTGGCTCGCGGTGCTCCCCCGCAAGCTCGCCGCCTGCCCGGATGCCCCACCCCACCACCACCTCATCGAGCACCTCCCCGCCGAGGACGCCGCCGATCGTGTGGAATGGACGACATGGCAGAACCCCTCGCCCACCCCATCACCGTTGCGATCGAGCGCCGGATCGACCCGTCCCGCACCGTCGAGGCGACGAGCTGGATGCAGGCCGGCACGGATCTCGCGACCGGTTTCGCCGGTTTCCTCGGCTCGGGCTGGGTGCGCGCCGGCGAGGGGAGCGACCTCTGGTACATGCTGTACCGCTTCCGTGACATCCCGACCCTCGAAGCCTGGGAGCAATCGCCGCAGCGATCATGGTGGCTCGATTCGGGCCGCGCATTCGCGAGTGAAGTCCGCGTCGAACGCCGCACCGGCATCGAAGGATGGTTCGACGCTCCCTTCGCGACACACGTCGAGACCCGCCACTCCGACCAGCCGTCAGATCCCGCAGCCGCGACCGGTCCGATCCAGCAGCCGATCCCCGCGGCTCCTCCGCGCTGGAAGCAGGCCGTCACGATCTGGCTCGGCTTCTTCCCCACGAACCTGCTCGCATCATGGCTGCTCGGCTTCGTCCCGGGTTTCGGAGACTGGCCGCTCGTCGTGCGGGTCCTCCTCGCAACTGTGCTGCTGACACCGGTCATGACCTACCTGGTGCTTCCGTGGGTGACACGGATGCTGCGCCCCTGGCTGCACCGGGCCGGCTGACCGGGCCGGCTGCGATCCACCCGCTGCTCGCGCGGCGGCCGGACGCCGCACCGGCGCGTGGACCGCGGGACGTGGCATCCGTCGGTCCTACACTGACGCCATGACCTCGCCTTCCGCCGGAACGCTGCCCGACCGCACCGCCCCGACCCCGACGCGGCACGCCGAATCGCTCGCGGTCTACCTGGCCTTCGGCGCCGGCATCCTCGGCGCGCTGTACGGGCTCATCGTGTCGCTCGTCTCTCCGTCGCTGGGCCTGACGGGCGACGACCCCTTCGCCGTGTGGGCGGCGATCGGCGCCGCCGTGGTCGCGGCCATCGCCTCGACCGTCGGCTACTGGGGCTCGCGCAACCAGCCCGATCAGGGGTGGCGCCGCACGCTCGCGCCGTGGAAGTTCACCGTGAACACGATCTCGGTCGTGATCGTCCACACCGTCCTGGCCTTCCTCGCGACCTACGCCCTGTACCGGGTGCTGGCCCTCGGATTCATCGGCCTGCCCGTCATCACCTTCTGGGCGGTCGTGCTCATGGCCGTCACCCTCGGGCTGGCGGCGTACATCGCCTACCTCTCGGCCTCGAGCATGACCACACAGCGGATGTCGTCGCTGCTCATGGCCTTCATCGTCATCGGCACCCTCACCGCCATGGTGACCACCCCCGACCCGGAGTGGTGGATGGTGCACTTCAGCCATCTCGGCTCGTTCGACGCCCTGTCGAGCTGGGTCTTCAACGGCACCCTCATCGCCGGGGGCCTCCTCGTCACGACGTTCGCGGTCTATATCGCCAACGACATGGAGGACCTGGCCGATGCCGGCGTGCTCACGAACGCTCGCGGCCCGAGGGTGGTCCCGGCGCTCTTCGTCGTGATGGGCGTGATGCTCGCGTGCGTCGGCATCTTCCCGGTCGACGTGAACCTCGCGCTGCACAACATCTCGGCCTCCGGCATGGCGGCGATGTTCCTGGTGCTCCTCATCAGCGGGCCGGCACTGCTGCGCGGGATGCCCCGCACCTACTTCGTCGCGTCCTGGGCGTTCCTGGCCGCGACGGTGCTGTCGGTGATCCTGTTCATCCCCGCTGTCGGGTACTTCTCGCTCACGGCGTTCGAGATCATCGTGTTCGCCCTCATCTTCGGCTGGATCGCCGTGTTCATCCGGTTCCTCGGGGTGGCCGGTCGCCGGGACTGAGGGACCCGTTCGTCACGGCACGTCGACGGCGAAGACCGCGTAGTCGCCGGTGCCCGCGTAGTCGCGCACCGACACGTCGAGGTCGAGCACGGTGCCCGACGGAACGGTCTCGAGGGTGTACTCCAGCGCGTCGACGTCGGCCCAGATCCCGACCTCGCCGGTGCGCTCGTAGACCCACTCGCCGTCGGCCGTCGACACCAGTGCCACCGGGAACAGCAGCCCCTCGGGGTCCGGATCGAAGGCGCCGAGCGTGCCACCGGCGTCGCGGGCGTAGAGGTCCTCTTCGACGATGCTGCCCTCCTCGTCGATGACGATCGACAGCAGCGCATCCTCGTACTCGTCGGGGTCGTCACCGGTCGCGACATAGTCGAGCGGGATGTCGATGACGGTGTTGCCGGTGCCGGGATCGATGCCGATGCTCTGATAGACGAGGTGCTCGTCCTGGCCGTCGCCGATCGTCATGTAGGTCAGGTCGTAGTCGGCGGTGATGCCCGTGCGCCCCGCGTCGTCCTGCTCGATGTACGCCGGCATCTCGAGCAGGTAGACGGCGTCACCCTCGCGCTCGAAGCCGACCGCGACCGTGGCCTCGACGATCGACTCGTCGGTGCCCTCCTCGAGCGGTACGAAGATGCTCAGCCCGTCGTCCGCGAAGGTGCTCTCGAGCGTCGCGTCGTCATCGAACACCGCGCGCGAGCCCTCGTCGAGCAGCGAGCCGCTCGTGAAGAACTCCGCCAGCGTCGCCGGCCACGTGGGCACGTCCGCGAGCTCGAGGTAGTCGTCGGCGAAGTAGGTCTGCAGCGGCGGGAAGTAGATCGACAGCCCGGTGGACTCCGAGGTCGCCGGCCCCGAGACATGATCGACGACCACCGTGTCGAGTGCTTCGAGAGCGGTGCTCGCGTGGCCGGCGAGCTCGGAGTCGCCGCTCTGCACGAGGTTGTCGAGGAAGCCCCCGAGATCGATCTGGTAGGTGCTGTAGGCCGGGTCGGGGTCGCGGCCGAACTCCAGCACGTTCTGCTGCGCCGACGCGATCTCCGGCGTATAGGCGCCGGGGTCGTCGATGTACGCCTGCGCGACGTCCGCCATCGCGGCCTGCAGGTCGCCGACTGCGGCGAGATCGGGCAGGCCGAGCGTGATGTCGGAGTCGGTGCCCTCCGCCTCGGCCTCTTCCGTGTATCCCTCGAGCATCGCGGTGGCCAGGGCCGGGGCATCCGTCTCCGGATCCTCCTCGATGACCGCGAGCTCGCCGTAGTTCCACCCGTGCCCGGGCTCGACCTCCTCCGAGGCGACCATGTAGTCGGCGTACGGCGCGAGCGTGCTCACCACCTCGTAGGTCGCCATGAGGCACGCGTCGAACCCGATGAGGTCGAGCTTGTCGACGCCGGCGGCCGCCATGCCCTGCTCGATGCCCGTGGAGATCTCGTCCAGCGCGAGGCCGTCCTCGCCGTCGGTCTCGTCGGCGCCCATCCCGATCCATCCGCCGCCGTGGTCCCACAGCAGCACCGCGTAGTGCTCGGCCGGGTACGCGGTGAGTCCGGTCTCGACGAACGAGGCGAGGGTCTCGGGGTCACCGGTGTTGCGCTCGCCGAGGTCGGCCACCTCGACCAGCTCGTCCTCCTGCACCTCGAGGAGCTTGGTGTCCTCCCAGTCGTCGAGGTTGAGCACGCCGTCGGCCGAGTAGTCGGGGCTGCGGTCGACCATCGCGACCACGTTCAGCTCGTCGCTCGAGCCGACCGAGGCCATCTCGGCGAGGTCGTCGAGGGCGTAGGGCTCGAGGTTGGTGTCGCCCATCATGTAGACCATGAACGTCCAGGATGCCTCGGCCTCGGCGTCGCCGTCGCCGTCGCCGTCGACGTCGTAGACCACCAGCGCCACGATCGCCATGATCGCGATGAACGGGATGGCCACCAGCCACATGAACCGCCCAGCCGACATCGAATGCCCCTTTCGCGCGCGGGCGACCCGATGAGCCGACCCCCCGACCTCTGGCTCGGAGCCTAGGTCGGGGGGCCGGAAAGCGGCATCACCCTCTCCGGGTGGGATGCCGGGGCGTCGTGGTCGGCGTCGAAGACGTCGATGACGACCCTTCCTGCCCTCTGAGTCGCGCGTCAGCAACCGGGGCGGAACGCGCGGCGGCGACGACAGCCCGTCGTCGATTGCGCCTTCGCTGACGGGATCGAGATAGCGCGGATCGCTGGACGTTGCTCGTCAGCTATGTCTCTGTTCGCGGTTCTTGATATCGAGCTCGCATTGCTTACGGAGCGCCTGACGGTCGGGGAAGATGAGAGCCCCGAAGGCAACCGCGCCCAGAGCACTGGCCGAAATTACGTCGGAAGTTCTTAGAAGTCTTCCGCGCCAACCGGGTCTCCGGCGTTCACGCGGAACGCTTCCAGATCGGGCGAAGTCAGGATGCTCTGGATCACATGCTCCTCCGCACTCACGAAAACGCTTCGCGCATATATGTCGTTCCCCACAACCCAATGAAGATCCGGATGCCACCAGCGCATGGGCAGTCTGTCCAGCCGTGGCAATTCTTCGACGTGCACTGACCAGATCCAAGACTCCCGGCTAGGAGGGAAGGTCACCGATTGTGCCGAATGCGGCTGCTCGGCGTCGGCGTAGCCGTCCCACTGCCCGACGAAGACTTCCTCAGAAGCCGGGAGAGGCAGCACGCCGAGCAAGGCTGCTCTAGCTACACGGTCATCTATTCCCCCGGTCAGCGGCGACATCGCCGCCTCCGACGGCAGGCCGCCTTCCAAGTCCCGCCATTGAAAATTGCTCGCAGGCACGAACGAGTCCCTGGCAAGAGACGCCCAGGTGAGGGGCTCTCCCCTCGCATCGCGAGCGGGATTGAGTACTCGCGCGATCGCATCGTGATGGCGGATCACGTACGAATCGACGGCAAGGCCCGTCGGCGTCAGTTCCGCGACGAGCTGATCAGCGCTCGTCGGAATCGTCATCTCTGCCCCTTGAATGTGGTGTTCTCGCTGCCTTGTGATGATCGGGCCAGGCTCGTCCGACTCGTATACGACTCAGACGTCCTCGGTCGAAGGTTCGCCCGAATCGGACGCTTCGACGTGCTGGCGCGGCTCAGACATGAGCTCCTCGGCCTCCTGGTCGTCGGACAGGCGCTCCTCGCCGCGCAGATGCTCGTGAGCGGACTCGTCTTCCATCAGACCCTCCGTCGAAGGCTCCTCGCCATCACCACCGGTAGAGTGCTCGACCGTCTCAGTGGGATCCGACTCTTCGCTATCCACGCCTTGTCGCTCAGTGGGGTTTCGCTCATCGACATCGTTCACGACCGCGAGATTGGCATCGTCGGACGTCCCAATCGTGTCATGACCGTCCAAGTGCACGTACTCCTCGTTCAGCGAGAGATTCGCCCCGGCGACGATGACCGGCGCCTCCGGGAGGGACACCGGGTCGCCGACCTCGGGCAACGGCCGGTCGCCATCGGCGTCGGCCAGCGGGACGTCGCGGACAGCCTCGGCCGCCTCGGGCACCTCGATGTCGGGGCCCTCCTCGATCATGGGCACGTCCACCTCGGCCACGGCGACAGCCGCACCTGCGGCACCCGACGCAGGGGCGGCTCCCGCCTCGAGTGCGCGGCGCTCGCGGCGGGTGAGCACCGGCGCGGCGTCGCCCACCGTCGCGGGTTGGGCCGCGGCATCCGCTCCGCCTTCTCCGGGCGCGCCCGCGGGGCCTCCCGCACCGGCCCCGACGGCACCGTCGTCACCGCGTCGGCGCGCGATGCGCCGCTCCTTCGCACCCTCGACCAGGTTGTAGAGCGTGGGCAGCACGAGCAGCGTCAGCACGGTCGACGACACCAGGCCGCCGATGACGACGATCGCCAGCGGCTGCGAGATGAATCCGCCCTGACCGGTGATGCCGAGCGCCATCGGGGTCAGTGCGAAGATCGTGGCGAGCGCGGTCATGAGGATCGGCCGCAGACGGCGCGAGCCGCCGGCCACAGTGGCGTCGTGCGCCGTGAGGCCCTTCTCGCGGTACTGGTTCACGAGGTCGACGAGCACGATGGCGTTCGTCACCACGATGCCGATGAGCATCAGCACGCCGATGAGCGAGGCGACGCCGAGCGGCACACCCGTGATGATCTGCAGCAGGATCGCGCCGGTCGCCGCGAAGGGGACCGAGATGAGCAGCAGCAGCGGCTGGCGCAGCGACTTGAAGGTCGCGACCATCACGATGTAGACGATCAGGATCGCGGCGAGCATCGCGAGGCCCAGCTGCGAGAAGGCGTCCTGCTGCTGCGAGACGACACCGCCGAGCGAGGCGTCGGCCGACGCGGGCAGATCGGCATCCGCGAGCGCGGTCGTGACGTTGGCACTCGCCGTCGCGAGGTCGTCGGTCGACGGCGTGACCGTCACCGTCGCGGTGCGCTGACCGCCCTCTGTGGTGATCGACGTGGGGCCTTCGCTCTCCTCGACGGTCGCGACGTCCTCGAGCGGCACGGGACCGGCAGCGCTCGGCACGGGCAGCTGACGCAGCTCGTCGAGCGTCGCCGGAGTCTCGGACGCGGCGAGGTAGACCGTGAGCGACGTGTCGTCGATCTCGACCGAGCCGATCGACTGCGGCTGCATCGTGTTCGACACGAGCGCGCCCACCGCGACCTCGGACAGCCCGAGAGACGCCGCCTTGTCGCGATCGACGACCACCGCGATGAACGGCAGCGACGCGGAGAGGTTGCTCGACACCTGGCCGACGCCGTCGGCGTCCTCCACCGCGGCGACGACGGCGTCCGTCGCCTCCTGCAGGGTGGCGGAGTCGGGAGCGGTCACGTCGATCGCGATGTCGCTCGACCCGAACCCGCCGCCCGACGCGGCGACGGTGATCGTGCCGGCATCGTCGATGCCGGCGACGGCCTCCTGCACCTCTTCGCGGAGCGCGACCTGGTCGACGTCGGGGTCGGTGGTGATGGAGTACGTGATACCGCTGCCGCCGCCCGAGAAGGCGTCGCGCAGCGCCGAGCCGCTCGAGCCGATCGAGACCTGGACGGTCTCGATGCCCTCGATGCCGGCGAGGGCGTCCTCGACCTGTTCCGCGGCGGCGCTCTCGGCCTCGATGCTGGGAGCGGCACCGATCGTCTGCGTCATCGTGAACGTGTTCTGGCCGGAATCGCCCAGGAAGTTCGTCTTCATGAACGGCGCGGCGGCGATCGTGCCGATGAGCACGAGCACGGCGAGCGACAGCGTGATCCACGAGTGCCGCAGCGTCCAGCGCAGCACCGGGAGGTAGCTGCGCTGCAGGCGGCTCGGCGGCGCGTCGGGGTGCTCCGGGTCGATCGCGTCGCCGTTGGCGTCGAGCAGCGGCTTGCCCGGGCGCAGGAACCAGTACGCGAGCACCGGGACGATCGTGAGCGCCACGAACAGCGACGCCGTCATGGCGATCGTGACCGTCATCGCGAACGGACGGAACAGTTCGCCCGTGACGTCGCCGACGAACGCGATCGGCAGGAAGACGGCCACGGTCGTGATCGTCGAAGCGGTGATCGCGGCGGCGACCTCGCGCACGCCGAGGAGGATCGACTGCAGCTTGTCGGCATCGCCGACGTAGTGCCGCTTGATGTTCTCGATCACGACGATCGAGTCGTCCACGACGCGCCCGATGGCGATCGTGAGCGCGCCGAGCGTGAGGATGTTGAGCGAGTAGCCGAAGGCCTGGATGCCGATGAACGTGATGAGCACGCTCGTCGGGATCGAGATCGCCGTGACGAGCGTCGCGCGCACCGACAGCAGGAAGATCAGGATCACGAGCACCGCGAAGAAGAGGCCGAGCAGGCCCTCCTTGGCGAGCGTGTCGATCGACTCCTGGATGTACGGCGCCTGGTCGAACACCACCGTGAAGGTGGCGCCGTCGAGCGAGTCCTCGAGGTCGGGCAGCACCGCGAGGACCCCGCGCGAGACGTCCACGGTGTTCGCGGCGGGAAGCTTGGTCACCGCGATCGTCAGCGCGGGCTCGCCGTTGACGCGCGAGATCGTCGTGACGGGATCCTGCTGCTGCTCGACCGCGGCGACGTCGCCGATCGTGACGGTCCCCTCCTGGAACTGCGCCGGGTCGCTCGGCACGAGCGGGAGCGCGGCGATCTCGTCGACCGACTCGATCTTCGTGCCGGTCTGCACGGTGAGGGTCTCGCCGTCCTCGGTGATCTGACCGCCCGGGAACAGCACGCCGTTCTGGTCGAGAGCGTCGCGGATCGCCTGCTGCGTGTAGCCGGTCGCGGCGAGTTCGGCCTGGTCTGGGGTGATCGTGATGCGCTGCCCCACGCCGCCGACGATCTGCGCCGCGTTGACGCCCGGCACGTCCTCGAGGTCGGGGATGACGGACGCCTCGAGCTGCGACTGGATCGTCGCTTCGTCGTCGTAGCCGGTGACAGCGAGCTGGATGACCGGGAAGTCGTCGATGCTGGCCGAGATGACGTTCGGCTCGACGCCGTCGGGGAGCTGCGAGCTGATGCGGTTGATCGCCTGTGTGATCTTCTGCTCGGCCGTGGCGAGGTCGGTGCCGTAGGCGAAGGAGGCCTGCACGATCGAGGCGTTGGTCGTGCTCGTCGCGGTGCTCGACTCGAGACCGGGCACGCCCTGGATCGCGGTCTCGATCGGCGTCGACACGTCGTTGTTGACGACTTCGGGCGACGCGCCGGGGTAGGTGGAGACGACGATCAGCGCGGGGAACTCGATCGAGGGGATGAGCTCCTGCTTGAGGTTCACGAGGGCGAGGCTGCCGAAGATGGCGGCGACGATCGTGACCAGCGCGATCAGTGCGCGGTTCTTGAGGCTGAGGACGGCGAGGTTCGACACGGATGCCTTCGCAGGAATGGGGCGCGCGATGAGCGCCGGAACGCGACGGATACGGAAATGTATCGGACTCAGTATCTCATCCGGCTTCCTGACCGCCGCCTGCGAGGAGGAGGCGTCAGGGCAGAGCGGATGCCGCGATCCACAGGCCCGCACCCAACCCCGCCGCGCCCGCGGCGACGGCGAGCACGAGAGTGCCGAGCAGGTTGGCCGCGGCATCCCTCCACCGCCGTCGCTCGGCGAGGAGCACGGTGTCGACCGAGACGGCGCTGAACGTCGTGTAGCCGCCCAGGAGTCCGGCGCCCAGGATCAGCGCCACGTCCGGCGCGACGAGCGTGCCGAGGCCCGCGATCAGCCCGAGGAGGAGGGAGCCCGACACGTTCACGACGAGGATCCCGACCGGCAGACCGCCGTCGCGCGCGCCGATGACGCGGTCGAGCACATAGCGCAGTCCCGCGCCCGCGCCGCCGGCCACGGCGACGACGAGCATCAGCAGCGGCCGGCTCACTCGGCCTCACCCGCCTCGGGGCGACCGGGCGCGCGCCCGGTGAGGAGGCGTCCCACGACGAGTCCGGCGAGCGCGCCCGTGACGCCGGCCAGGACGGATGCCCCGGCCAGCGCGGCCGCGAGCGCGGGCGTCGCGAACCAGACCGCCGTCTCGACGGCGAACGCGCTGTACGTGGTGAAGCCGCCGAGCACCCCCGTGCCGAGGAAGGCGCGCGCGTGAGGATGGCGATCGTCGAGCAGGCCCACCACGACGCCGAGCGCGAACGAGCCGACGGCGTTGATCGCCAGTGTGACCCACGGGACGATCGCCTCGTCGGACACGGCGGCGAGGATGCCCGCACGCGCCACCACCCCGAGCGCCCCGCCGACCACGACGTACCCGAGCGTGAGCACGTCGACGGGATGCCGGGAGCTCATGCCCTCACGCTACCGGCGACGGGTGCGACCGCCTCGCGCGTCCTCAGCGGGTGGCGCGGATGAGCGCGAGGATCGCCGACTCGGGCGAGCGCGACAGGTCGAGCAGCTGGCCGTCGCGATAGCGCGCGAAGACCCGCGGGTCGATGTACGAGCCGCGGGCGACCGCCGGGGTGTTGCCGAGCGCCTCCGACGTCGCCCGGACGGCGAGGTTCTCGGCGCGCTTGCGGTCGGTGACGGTGTCGACGGTGCCGATGCGCGCGAGCGCCTCGGCGGCCAGGATCGTGCCCCGCAGCGTGCGGAAGTCCTTCGCCGTGAACCGGCCGCCGGTGAGCGATCGCACGTAGTCGTTGACTTCGGGCGGCGCGAGCGCGACCCGGCGCCGACCGCGCTCCCACGCGAGCAGCGCCGACCGCGGACGCCCGGCGGCGAGCAGCGCCATGACCTCGGCGAGGTCGGCGTCGTCGATCTCGAGCAGCTGCCGCTTGCCGCTCTTGCCGGGGAACGAGAGCGTGACGACGGATGCCTCGACCGCGGCATCCCGCCTCTGCAGCGTCGTGAGACCGCGACTGCCGTGCGCGGCCAGGTAGCGCTCCGACCCGATGCGCGGCGCCGCCTGGTCGAGCAGCCGGAAGGCCGTCGCGAGCACCCGCTCGCGGTCGAGCGCACTGCGCCGCAACGAGGTCGTGACCCGTGCCCGCGCACGCGGCAGCGTCTCGGCGAGCAGCAGCGCCCGCGCGTACTTGCGCTTGTCGCGCCCCGCGGTCCAGTCGGGGTGGTAGATGTACTGGCGCCGCCCAGCGTCGTCGGTGCCGACCGCCTGGATGTGCCCGTCGGGGCGGGCGCTGATCCACACGTCGTCCCACGCCGGGGGGATCACGAGGGCGCGGATGCGCTCGACGTGCTTCTCGGGCGCCGCGGCACCCTTCGCGTCGACGTAGCGGAAGCCCGTCCCGGCGCGGCGACGACGGAACCCCGGGTCGTCGAACGGGCGCACACGGGCGAGCTTCGGCATCCGTCACCTTCCTGCTGGGGGGAGCGCTCAGCGCCCGTCGTGCTCGGGATCAGTGGTTGCGGAGCATGCTGACGAGCTCGGACTTCCGCTTCCCCGAGTATCCCGTCAGTCCGAGCTCCTTCGCGCGCTTGCGCAGGTCGTCGACCGTCCAGTCGTCGTACGACCCGGACTCCCCGCCCCGCCGGCCGACGCTCTTGCGCCCGTCGCGGGCGGCGGCGTTCGAGATGCGCGCCGCCTTCTCCTTCGACGCGCCCTCATCGCGCAGCTCCTCGTAGAGCTCGGGATCCTTGAGGCTGTTCGAACCGCGTCCGCGAGGCATGGCCCCTCCTCGATTGTCGTCGTGGCGTCACGCTATGGCCCCGCCCTCCACGTCCGCAGGGGCTTGACACCGGGCGCGGCGGAGGCCTACCCGATGCCCCGCGCATGCGGCTATCACCGCTGAGCATCGGTCGTCAAGCCCCTGCCCGAGAGGGTGCGCCGGTGCCAGTGTGACGCTCGTGCCCACAAGGCATGCGATGTGCCGACCCCCGCACATCGACGAAGGAGAAGGAGAAGCTCCATGAACCTCGCCCTGATCATCATCATCGTCGTCGCCGTGGTCCTCGCGATCGTCGGCGGCCTCAACAGCGCGCTGAGCTGGCTGCTGTGGGTCGCCCTCATCGTCGGTGTGATCGCACTGATCGCGTTCCTGTTCCGAGTCATCGGCGGCAGTCGACGCGTCTGACACCTGGCTCCGGAGCCATCCCTCCGGGAAGAAACGGATGCCGCGACCCTCGGGTCGCGGCATCCGTCTTCGTGTGCGGGCGTTTCGTCTTCGCTCAGAGGTTCGCCTCCGCGTAGACGCGCAGTGCGTCGCGGACGAACTCCGCACCGCCCGTGCCGCCCGCGCTCGTCGCGTAGTTCGCGCCGAACCGCGGGTCGGCCACGTACATCTCGCCGAGGCCGATGACGTAGCCCTTCACATCGCCGCCGGGCGCCGCGGCGGGCGTACCGGGGATGCCGGTCAGCCACTCCACGTGCCGTCGGGCGATGCCCTGGGCCTCGTCGCTCTCGGGTGCGATGCCGCTCTCGGCGGCCGCGATCCAGTCGCGGCCGAGGTCCGAGACGCGCTGCTGCCACGCCTTCTTCTCGTCGGCGCTCATGCCGCGCCACCAGCGGTCGCTGTCGGCGTAGGCCCTCTTGCCCCAGCGCTCCTCGACCTCATTCTTGTAGCGGGTGTGATCGAAGCCGTCGAACATGTTCTCTGCCATCAGTCGTTCACCTCCTCTCAGTGCTGTGATGGTGCTCTCGACCGACGCGACCTGGCGCGCCAGCCTGTCCTGCTCCTGACGGAGCCACGCGAGATGGCTCTCGAGGGCGTGTGTCTCGGACGCTTCGCGCCCGAGAACGTCCGCGATCTGCGGCAGTCCGAGTCCGAGCTCGCGCAGCAGCAGGATCCGCTGCAGCCGCACGAGCGCCGCCTGGTCGTAGTAGCGGTAGCCGTTGTGGCCGACGCTCGACGCGGGCAGCAGCCCGATGTCGCCGTAGTGGCGGAGTGTGCGGCTGGTCGTGCCGGCGATCTTCGCGATCTGCTGGATCGACCACTCGTTCTCGTTCATGGCAACCACGCTAAAGGTTGACGTCGCGTCAAGGTCAAGCGCTGATTCCGGCGACTGGTTGACAATCTCGCGATATATCGTGTTAGTCTCGAAACACGCGATATATCGCGAGCAACCCAAACCCTGGAGAACACCATGACCCTGGAGAAGTGGATCATCCACCCGGGCGAGACCCGCGTCATCGACATCGAGACCGTGCGCAAGCTCAAGGTCGGCCTCGTCGGCGGTCAGATCGACGTCATCGCCCACGACGAGCCCGGCGCCCGCATCGAAGTGCACGGCGTCACCATCAAAGACCTCCGCATCGAGATCGTCGGCGACGAGATCGAGATCGACCACCCGCAGCTGCGCTGGGACAACTTCCTCGAGGTGTTCCGCAACTTCGGCGACGGTGGCCCTAAGGCCGAGATCAGCGTGGCCGTCCCCCGCTCCGTCGCCCTCACCCTCGGCGTCGTCAGCGCCAGCGCCCTCGTCTCGGGCCTGCGCACCGGCGCCCGCCTCAACACCGTCTCCGGCGACATCATCGTCGACGGCCTCGAGGGCGACCTCACCGTCAACGCGGTGTCGGGCGACGTGCAGGTGCGCGAGCTCGTCGGCGCTCTCAACGCCAACAGCGTGTCGGGCGACGTGGCCGCCACCGGCTCGCTGCGCAAGGCGACCATCGACACCGTCTCGGGCTCGATGCTCATCGACTCGGCGGGCGACCTCCACACCGTGAACCTCAACACCGTGAGCGGCTCGTCCACGATCCGCCTCGACGCGGGCTACCCCGCGAACTACGTGATGCGCAGCGTCAGCGGGCGCGTGCAGGTCGACGGCATCGTGCGCTCGGGCAACGGCGCAGGCCCGACCACGAACTTCAGCGGCTCGGTGGGCGAGCTCAGCGGCTCGTTCGCCGATGTGCGCGCCAACTCGGTCTCGGGCGACGTGACCGTGCTCCGTCGCGCCGCGTCGGCACCCGCCGCCGAGCAGGGCGCCGAGCCCGCGGCGGTACCGGCCTCCGAGCCCGCGGCCGACACGAGCGCCGCTGCGACCACCGAGGCGGCGCCGACCACCGAGTCCGCGCCGTCCACCGAGGAGGAGTGGTGATGAGCCCCGTCTTCTCGCACGGCGACCTCCGCCTGTACCTGCTGAACCTCCTCGACGAGGGTCCGCGCCACGGCTACGACATCATGCAGGCCCTGTCCGACCGCACCGGCGGCACCTACACGCCGAGCGCGGGCACCATCTACCCGCGCCTGGCCAAGCTCGAAGAAGAGGGACTCGTGACCAAGACCGTCGACGGCCGCAAGACCGTCTACTCGATCACCGAGGCGGGCCATGCCGAGGTGACGTCGCGTGCCGGCGATCTCGAGGGGATCGAAGCGGGTCTCGCCGACTCGGTCCGCCTGATCGCCGACGAGGTGCGCGGCAGCGTCCGCGAGGCGATGAAGAGCCTGCGCGCCGACCTGGCCGCCGCCGGCGCCGAGGAGCGCACGACGGCCACACGTCCGCCGGCCGACGATCCGCGCGTCCGCAGCCGCGAGCAGCTGCATCGGGCGGATGCCGCGATCAGCGAGTTCCGCGCACGCCTGCGCGCCGACATCCGATCGCACGTCGCGCGTGGCGGCGAGCTCGCCGAGTCGTTCGTCGACGGACTCACCGACGACCTCGACCGCATCGCCCGCGACGTGACGCGCACACTCAAAGGCTGACCCCGGAGAAGCAGGGGGCAGGAGCCGATCGGCTCCTGCCCCCTTTCCACGTCTTCCCGGCTACGCGGGCCAGATCTCCTCGTCGTCCGGCACCGGCTCGCCCAGCGGCACGACGAGGATCGACCGGTGCTGACGGTGCGCGAGGCGTGCGGCGACGGATCCGGTGAAGAACTCGCGGATCGACTCGCCGATCCCCCGCTTGCGCGTGCCGACCACGATGAGCCGGGCATCGATCTTCTCGGCGAGCTGCTTGATGGCCATCGCGGGGTCGCCGACCAGCTGGCGCACGCTCCACTGCACGTCACGCCCGGCAAGGAATGAGGTTGCCGTCGCCCGCACCGCCTCGAGCTGCCCCTCGCCGGTCGCGACGTTGATGTCGATCGGCGCGGAGTGGACGTAGCCGTCGGGGTCTTCGTAGGTCACGAACCGGGTGACGTCGACATGCACCACCACGAGCGGAGCACCGAGCAGCGACGCGTACCGTGCGCCTTCGCCGAGCACGCGGGTCGGCTGGCCGGGGATGACGCCGACGATGACCGCCCCGGTCAGTGCCGCGTCGGCCGCCGCTTCCGCCGCAGCCGGCGTCTGGTCCGATGCCTCGTCGGTCATGCGTCGTCGCTCCTCTTGCGTCCGGTGCACAGTCAGGGGGGAGCCGGCCGGTGCGGCGAGGCTCCGTGTTATCCTGAATGCTACTCTTACCGGCCTCGAGCCGGCGTCGTTGCGGCGGGCCTCCTGAGCCCGCGACTCACAAATGAGGGGGTCTCGCATGGGGCGTGGCCGTCAGAAGGCGAAGCACACCAAGATCGCCCGCGAACTCAAGTACGACGTGCACAGCGTCAACTACGGTGCACTCGAGCGCGAGCTCGGGCACCCGACCGACGATCAGTACGTCGACAAGTGGGCGGACCAGTACTCCGACGAGTACGAAGACGAGAAGGCGTAGTCCCTACGCAGCTCTCCGGCATCGCCTGAGCGGTCGCGTCACCACGCGCCGTGGCGATGCTCCCAGTCGTCCTCGACCGTGTGCCGGCGTGCCGCGACGACCCCTGCCGGGATCGCTGCGGCGATCACTCCCGCGAGGATGACGAGCGGCGCCGTCCACGAGTCCGTCGCCTCGTGCAGCAGGCCGATCCCGAACGGGAACAGCGCCGCGATGGCGTAGCCGACGCTCTGCACGAAGCCGCTGAGCGCGACCGAGCCCTCGTGCGTGCGCGTGCGGAGCCCGAGCAGCACCAGGATCATGGGGAAGAGCAGCGGCGCGAGTCCCAGCAGCGCGACCCACAGCCAAGGAGCGGATGCCGGTGCCAGCAGCAGCCCGGCCACGCCCGCCAGGCCGGTGACCACTGACACGCCGAACAGCACGCGCGTCGCGTTCCAGCGCGTCACCAGCAGCGGCACCAGCAGCGATGCCGGAAGGCCCATGAAGGCGAAGAGCGACAGCAGCACCCCCGCCACCGTCGGCGTGACGCCCGCGATGTCGACGAGGATCGTCGGCAGCCAGGCGAAGGCGGTGTACGCGAGCGTGCTCGACACCGCGAACCCGACCATCAGCGCCCACGCGAGAGGGAGCCGCCACATGCGCCCGAGCACCCCGGGCGCAGCGGCTTCGATGTCGTCGTCGCCGGCACCGTTGCGGCGTCGCACCGCGAGCCCGACCCACGGCACCATCGCGACGACGGCGAACACCGCCCAGAGCCCCAGCGACATCCGCCACCCGGCGGAGTCCGCCACCGGCACGGCGACGAGCGGCGGCACGAAGGTGGCGACGGCCATCGTGGTGGAGAAGATCGTCGTGAGCAGCCCGATGCGGTCGGGGAAGTACCGCTTCACGAGCGGCGGCAGCAGGATGTTGCCGGTGCCGACCGCGGCGAACACGAGCGCCGTGCCCGCGAGCAGCAGTCCCGGGTTGGGAGCGAGGGCACGGGCGATGAGGCCGAGCGTGACCACGACCATCGCCGCGACGGCGAGGCGCTCGAGCCCGAACCTCCGCTCCAGCGCGGGCGTCAGCAGGCCGAAGATCGCGTAGCAGACGGGCGGGGCCGTGCCGATCAGCCCGATGACGGCCGCGGGCACGTCGAAGTCCTCGGCGATGTGGTCGAAGAGCGGCGACAGCGAGGCGACGGCCGAGCGCAGCGAGAACGCGAACAGGACGATGCCGACGAGGGCGAGAGCCCTCCCCTGCCAGAGCGGACGGGCGGGGGACGACTTCACTTCCCCAGCCTAGGGGCCGATCGGAAGAGTCAGCTCTCCTGCGAGCCCTCGACCCAGGCCAGGTACTCCTCGGTCACGGTGCCGGTGACGTAGCGGCCGTCGAAGCAGCTCATGTCGAGGTCCTCGACGTCGGAGCCCTCGAGGATCGCCGCCTTCAGGTCTTCCACCTCCTGGTACACCATGTAGTCGGCGCCCAGCTCCTCGGCGATCTCGGGGATCGTGCGGCCGTGCGCGACGAGTTCGTGGCGCGACGGCATGTTGATGCCGTAGACGTGGGGGTAGCGGACGGGTGGAGCGGCCGAGGCGAACGTGACGCTCTTGGCCCCGGCATCCCGCGCCATCTGGATGATCTGCTTCGACGTCGTGCCTCGCACGATCGAGTCGTCGATGAGGAGCACGTTCTTGCCCTTGAACTCGCTCGACATCGCGTTGAGCTTCTGGCGCACGCTCTTCTTGCGCGCCGCCTGGCCGGGCATGATGAACGTCCGTCCGACGTAGCGGTTCTTGTAGAAACCCTCGCGGTACTCGATGCCCAGCTTGCGCGCGACCTGCATGGCGGCGGGGCGCGACGAATCGGGGATCGGCATGACGACGTCGATCGCTCCCTTGGGCGTGTACTTCGCAATGGTGTCGGCCAGTCGCTCGCCCATGCGCAGGCGGGCCTCGTAGACCGAGATGCCGTTCATGACGGAGTCGGGGCGGGCGAGGTAGACGTACTCGAACGAGCAGGGCACAAGCTTCGGGTCGACGGCGCACTGCTGGGTGTGCAGGTGGCCGTCGAGGTCGACGAACACCGCCTCACCGGGGTCGACGTCGCGGACGACCTCGAACTCGCCGTTCTCGAGCACGAGCGACTCGCTCGTGACGACCCACTCGTAGCTGCCGTCCTCGTTCTTGCGCGTGCCGAGCACGAGGGGTCGGATGCCGTACGGGTCGCGGAACGCGAGCAGACCGTAGCCGGCGATGAGCGCGATGGCGGCGTACGACCCCTCGACGCGCTCGTGCACCCGCGTGACGGCCTGGAAGATCTGCTCGGGTGCGAGCTCGACGCCCGAGATGGAGCCCTGCAGCTCGTTGGCGAGGACGTTAACCAGCAGCTCGGTGTCGGAGCTCGTGTTGAGGTGCCGGCGGTCCTTATGGAAGAGCTCCTCGGTGAGCTCGCGCGTGTTCGTGAGGTTGCCGTTGTGAACGAGGACGATGCCGTACGGCGCGTTCACGTAGAACGGCTGAGCCTCCTCCTCGTTCGACGCCGTGCCCTTCGTGGCGTAGCGCACATGCCCGAGGCCGAGGTTTCCGAGGAGCGCGCGCATGTCGCGCGTGCGGAACGCCTCGCGCACCTGGCCCTTCTCCTTGTGCACGTGGAAGACGCCGTTGGTCTCGGCGGTCGCGATGCCGGTGGAGTCCTGTCCGCGATGCTGCAGCAGGAGGAGTGAGTCGTAGATCTCCTGGTTGACCGGGCCTCGGCCGACCATCCCGACGATTCCGCACATGGGGTGTTACTTCGCTCCGTTGTTCTCGGCGTACGACCCGACGAGGCGCACCGCGCCGCCGTCGACGCCCTTCGCGCCCTGCTCGAAATCGCCGTCGGGGCGGGCCCCGCCGCGGACGACGCCGACCTGCCACGTGGCGATGCCTTCGGCGGTGAGAGCGGATGCCGCGGCCCCCGCCCTCTCGGCGGCCACGACGGCCAGGAACCCGATGCCCAGGTTCCAGGTGCCCTCGGTGGCCTGCAGGTCGAGGTCGCCGAGATCGGCCAGCACACGGAAGACCGGGGGCGGCGACCACGTCGACCGGTCGACCTCGACCCAGGCGTCCTGCGGGAGCACGCGGGCGAGGTTCGCGGCGATGCCACCGCCGGTGACGTGGCTGAGGGCGTGGACGGCGTCCTTCGTCTCGGCGATGAGGCGCAGGAGGGGCTGGGTGTACAGACGCGTCGGCTCGAGCAGAACCTCACCCCAGGTCGTGCCGTGCGCGCCGAGGTCGGGGGCGCGGTCGCCGTACTGGATGCCCGCTCCCGCGACGATGTGACGCACGAGCGAGTAGCCGTTGGAGTGCAGGCCCGAGCTGGCGAGCGCGAGCACCACGTCGCCCTCGCGCACGCGGTCGCCGCCGAGGACCCGGTCGGCCTCGACGATGCCGGTCGCGGCGCCCGCCACGTCGTAGTCGTTGACGCCCAGCAGACCGGGGTGCTCGGCGGTCTCGCCGCCGACGAGGGCGGTGCCGGTCTCGTGGCAGCCGGCCGCGATGCCGCGGACGATGTCGGCGATGCGCTCGGGGAAGACCTTGCCGCACGCGATGTAGTCGGTCATGAAGAGGGGCTTGGCCCCCACGACCACGATGTCGTCGACGACCATTCCGACCAGGTCGAGACCGATGGTGTCGTGCTTGTCGATCGCCTGCGCGATCGCGACCTTCGTACCGACCCCGTCGGTGCTCGTCGCGAGGAGTGGCTTGTCGTAGGCCTTGAATGTCGTCGCGTCGAAGAGTCCGGCGAAGCCGCCGACGCCGCCCAGCACCTCGGGACCGTGCGTGCGCCGGACGGCCGACTTCATCAGCTCGACGGCGAGGTCGCCGGCGGCGGTGTCGACCCCCGCGGCGGTATAGGGGTTCACTGAAGAGTGGGGGGCATCGGGCGAAGAGGAGGCCACGCCTCCAGCCTACCGGCGGCGGGGGCGGGCAGACGCCGCCGTGACGGAGCTCGATCGGGGTGGCCGGATCTACAATGGCCGCATGGGCGGCACTGGGGCTCCGGAGTGGCTGATCCGCGAAGACGCAGGTCAGCCGGTGCTCCTTGCGCTCTACCTGCGGCAGGTGCTCGGCATCCGCTCCCCCGACGAGCTGCCGCACCTGCGCGGCATCCCTCCGCGCACCAACAGCCGCACCGAAGACGCGCAGGCGCTGCTCGAGCGGCAGTGGCGCGAGTACTGGGCCATGACGGTCGAGCCGCAGGCGCACCCCTCGCCCGTTCCGCTCGGCCTGGTCGACGGGTTCGACACGCTGCTCGCGCTCCCGCTCGAGGGGGCCGACGCCTTGCGTGCCGCCGTGACGCCGCACGCGTCCGAGGCGCTCGCCTTCACCCAGTCGGCCCACGCGCGATACCGCCGCGACGCGAGCCCCGGCACGGGCACGGCCTACCGCGCCTATGCCAGCGCGATCGCCGAGCACGAGCGCCAGGTGGGCCGCCGGGCGCATTCGTTCGAGCTGAACGTGCAGGTGCTGCCGCTCAGCCAGCGGGGGGTGTGGTGGATCGGATCCCTCACGATCGCGGTGACCGACGGCCTGCGCGGCGACGTGGCTGCGTTCGACGCGGCGATCCACCCCATCATCGCCGAGCTCGCCTGAGCCCGAGCGGTCCCGAGCGCGCGCCGCCGGGCTCGCCTGGGCCCGGAGGGCCGCGCAAGGGCCTCAGCCGCGGGCGTCGTCCTCGTCGACCTGCACGGACTCGTGGTCGACGGTGACCTGCCGCGTGTGACGACGCGAGCGGCGGTCGAAAGCGAGCGCGATCACGGCAGCCAGCGCGAGGCCGACCGGCACGCAGACCAGCAGGAGGAAGCCGAACACCTGGCCCTGCGAGTACACGAGGCCCGTGTTGGGGCTCTTGCCGGTCGACCCGTCGAAGGCGAAGGTCAGGATCAGCGCCGTGATGACGCCGACTGCCGCGCCGACGAGCAGGAAGACCGAGAACTTCGGAGCGCGGCGCACGCGCACGGTCTCGATGTGGTCGTCGACGTGATCCGGCATGCCTCCATTGTCCCACTCCCGGGCAGCCACAGGCACGAAAGGGGCGGCGTCGGTGACTCGTCCCGCCTCAGGGCCGCAGCGGCAGCAGGTCGGAGATGTCGGCGCGCGTCCCCGACGCGAGGATGCGGCCCTCGGCCGCGGCATCCGTCCACTTCAGCTCACCCGTCGAGAGCGCGATCCACGTCGCCGGATCGGTCTCGACGACGTTCGGGGGCGTTCCGCGGGTGTGCCTCGGCCCCTCCACGACCTGCACGGCGCCGAACGGCGGCACCCGCACCTCGACCGAGTTGCCCGGCGCCTTCTCGGCCAGCAGCTGCAGCAGGTAGCGGACGGCGGTCGCGAGGTCGGTGCGGGAGGGGAGGGATGCCTCGCCCGCCGCGCGCACGCCCTCGAGGGCTGATCGCCCTTCGTCGGTCGTGATGCGTCGCGGCGGCATGCCTCAACGGTACGCCGTGCGGGGAAGGGGTGGACCGGGCGCGCCGGGACGGCGGTCACCGGGGTGCCCGGCTCTGCCGAAATGCCACGGAGCCCCCTCGGTAGGCTGGTCGGGTGAAGATCCTGGTTCTCGGCTCGGGCGCGCGCGAGCACGCCATCATCCTCGCGATCCGCTCGGAGGAGGCCGCGCACGAGATCTTCGCCGCCCCCGGCAACGCCGGTATCGCGCACGATGCGACGATCGTCGACCTCGACGCGAACGACCCCGCCGCGGTCACCGTCTTCGCCAACGGAAACGCGATCGACCTCGTGGTGATCGGCCCCGAGGCGCCGCTCGTCGCCGGGGTCGCCGATGCCCTCCGCGAGCGCGGCATCCCGGTGTTCGGCCCCGGAAAGGCGGCGGCTCAGCTCGAAGGCTCGAAGGCGTTCGCGAAGCGCATCATGGACAGCGCCGGCGTGCCGACCGGCCGCGCCGTGCGCGCCGCCAATCGCGCCGAGCTCGAGGCCGCGCTCGACGACCTGGGCTCGCCGTACGTCGTCAAGGCGGACGGCCTCGCCGCGGGCAAGGGCGTCATCGTCACCGAGAGCCGCGACGACGCGGTCGCGCATGCCGACACGTATCTTCCGTCCGGACCCGTGCTCGTCGAGGAGTTCCTCGCCGGTCCCGAGGTGTCGCTGTTCTTCCTGAGCGACGGCGACCACGTGCTGCCCCTCAGCCCCGCGCAGGACTACAAGCGCCTGCTCGACGCCGACGCCGGCCCGAACACCGGCGGCATGGGCGCCTACTCTCCGCTGCCGTGGCTGGCCGAGCGGTTCGGCGGCGAGCACGAGTTCGTCGACCTCGTCACGCGCGAGGTGGCCGAGCCCGTGATCCGCCGGCTCGACGCCGAGGGCACGCCGTTCATCGGCCTCCTCTACGCCGGCCTCATCCTCACCGACGCCGGGGTCAAGGTCATCGAGTTCAATGCGCGGTTCGGCGATCCCGAGACGCAGGTCGTGCTGCCCCGGCTCGTCGACCCGCTGTCCGAGCTGCTGCTGGCCGCGGCATCCGGCAATCTCGAATCGCACGCGCGACCGGCATTCGCCGACGCCGCGGCCGTCACCGTCGTGATCGCGAGCGAGGGCTATCCGCAGTCGCCCGTCACCGGGCGCGAGCTGACGGGGACGGATGCCGCGGCCGCGGTCCCCGGTGTGCACCTCGCGCACGCCGCCACGGCTGAGTCGGGCGACGGGCTCGTCGCCACGGGGGGCCGCGTGCTCAACGTCGTCGGCCTCGGATCGACCTTCGCCGAAGCGCGCGACCGGGTCTACCGCGCGGTCGCCGCGATCGGCCTCGAGGGCGGGCAGCACCGCACCGACATCGCCGCACGCGTCGTCGAGGACTGACCTGCGTTAGGTTTTGAGGCACGGATGCCTCTCCCGGCCTCCCGGAAGGAGGCGACGGTGCCTGCGCGTTCCCGGTCCCGCGTCGTGCTGGTCGTGACAGGACGCCCGGCCCCTGGGTCAGACCGCGTCCTCGGCGGCCTGCCACTCGGCTGTCGGGGTGGGCTCGGGGCGGCGGAGGAACAGCACCGCGACCACGCCGATCAGCAGCACCGCCGCCGGCAGGAGGATCGCCTGCGCCATCGCCGTCGAGAACAGCTCGGCGATCTGCGGCGGCAGGGCATCGCGCGCGAAGCCGCCCTGCGCGTCGGCCGCCCCCGGGATGTTGGCCTCGATCCGGGACTGCATGAACACCGCGATGGCGGCAGAGCCGAGCACCGACCCGATCGTGCGCGTCGTGTTGTAGATGCCCGCGCCGGCGCCAGCCTGGCGCGGTGCGAGGTTGCGCGTCGCGGTCGTAGCGAGCGGGCCCCACATTCCCGCGTTGCCGACGCCCATGATGAACGACGGGATGAGGAACACCCAGATCGGGGTGTCGAGGTTCATCAGGAACGAGTAGAGCACCAGCGAGCCGGCGACCAGCAGCAGGCCCGGAACGAGGAGCACCCGCGGGTCGGTGCGGTCGAGCCAGCGGCCGGCCAGCGGCGACAGCACGCCGGCGGCGATCGCCATCGGCACGAGCAGCAGCGCCGCCTCGGTCGGCGTGAGCCCGCGCCCGAGCTGGATGAAGAACATCAGTGGGAGCGACATGCTCGTCACGGTGAAGCCGACGGTCGCGATGCCGAGGTTCGCGATCGAGAAGTTGCGGTCACGAAACAGCGCGAGCGGCACGAGCGCCTCGGTCTTCGTCTTCGCCTGCTGCCAGATGAACAGTGCGAGCACCGCGACGCCGGTGAGGATGAGACCCCACACGGTGATCGGCCCCCAGATGACGCCCCAGTCGTAGGTCTCGCCCTCCTGCAGGCCGAACACGATGAGGAACAGCGCGACCGCACTCAGAACGACGCCGACGAGGTCGAACCTGTGCGGGTGGGTCTCGAGGCGGGGCACGAGGATCCACGCGAGCACGAAGCCGACGATGCCGACCGGGATGTTGATGAAGAAGATCCACTCCCATCCGAAGCCGTCGACGAGCAGGCCGCCGGCGAGCGGGCCGACGAGCATGGCGACGCCCGACGTCGCTCCCCACAGGCCCATCGCCGCGCCGCGCTGGTTCGGCGGGAACGTGCGCGTGATGACCGCCATCGTCTGCGGCGTCATCATGGCCGCGCCGAGACCCTGCACCGCGCGGAACGCGATCAGCGCACCGAGGGTGGGCGAGAGTCCGCACGCGAGCGACGCGAGAGTGAAGACGGCGAGGCCGATGAGGTAGATGTTCTTCGGCCCGAAGCGGTCGCCGAGGCGCCCCGTGATCAGCAGCGGCACCGCGTAGGCGAGCAGGTAGGCCGACGTCACCCACACGACGTTGTCGAGGTTGTTCGTCTCGGGGTCGAGTGCGGCCTTGATCGCGGGGTTCGCCACCGAGACGATCGTGGTGTCGACCAGGATCATGAAGAACCCGATGACGAGCGCCCACAGGGCCGGCCAGGGGCTGCGCGGAGTCTTGCCGGGAGCGGATGCCTCGGCCCGCGTGGTCTGTTCGGTCATAGCCGTGCGGCCTTTCGTTCGGCGAGACACCGTTCCGAGGGTACGCCGTCCTCGGCCACGCGGCGCCTCGTCGACGACATCACGCCGTAGGCGCGCGCGGGGCTCCGGGATAATGGGCGGGTGACGAGCCCCCTCGAACTCCCCGGCTGGCGCCATGTCTACTCGGGCAAGGTCCGCGACCTGTACATCCCCGAAGACGCTGCCGACGCGGCGTCCGCCGACCGCATGCTCGTCGTGGCGAGCGACCGCGTGAGTGCGTTCGACCACGTTCTGTCGCCGGGCATCCCCGGCAAGGGGGTGCTGCTCACGACCCTCAGCCTGTGGTGGTTCGACCGGCTCGCCGGCGCCGACGGCGGGCGCGGCATCCCGAACCATCTCGCGGCCACCCACGTCCTCGGTCTCGGCGCCGACGGCGAGGCGAACACCGCCGACGACCTGCGGTCGTTGATCCCGGATGCCGTCACCGGCCGGGCGATGGTCGTGAAGAGCCTCGACATGCTTCCGGTTGAGTGCGTCGTGCGCGGCTACCTCACCGGCTCGGGCTGGGCCGAGTACCGGGTGAGCGGCACGGTGTGTGGCATCGCCCTGCCTGCCGGACTCTCCAACGGCGACCGTCTGCCCGAACCCATCTACACTCCGGCCTGGAAGGCGCCGATGGGCGAGCACGACGAGAACATCTCGTACGAGCGCACCGTCGAGCTCGTGGGCGCCGAGCGCGCGGCCGAGCTGCGCGACCTGTCGCTCGAGATCTACGAGCGCGCGGCCCGCACCGCCGAGCGGCACGGCGTGATCCTCGCCGACACCAAGTTCGAGTTCGGCGTCGACGACGAGGGGGTGCTGACCCTCGCCGACGAGGTGCTCACGAGCGACTCGTCGCGGTACTGGGATGCCGCGGCCTGGGCGTCACGCGCGACGCCGGACGAGCGCATGGCGAGCTTCGACAAGCAGATCGTGCGCGACTGGCTGGCGGCGAACTGGGACAGGCAGGGGGAGCCTCCGGCGCTGCCGCCGGAGATCGTCGAGCGCACCGCCGACCGCTACCGCGAGCTGCTCGGGCGCCTGACCGCCGTCTGACCACCGCCCGATCCGGCCGTGCCGTCAAAGCGCCGGGAGATTCCACCCGTCGCACGGCGCGTCGCACCGCGAGAACCCGATTCCTCCCGGCGGTTGACGCGCCGCCCGACCGCGCCGGTCCCCGGCCGCATGTCAGCGCGCCGCTAGGGTGTCAGGCGCATCATCCCCGAGCGCAAGGAGCGCGCCCATGCCCCTGTGGACCCTTCACGGCAACGGCCGGACCGTCGAGCCCGGAAAGGTCGTGAAGCCCGACGAGCGCCTGAACTGGCCCGCGACCGCCGCGATCGGCGCCCAGCACGTGATCGCCATGTTCGGTGCGACCTTCCTCGTGCCCGTCCTCACAGGCTTCCCGGTTTCGACGACGCTGTTCTTCTCGGGCGTCGGCACGATCCTCTTCCTCCTCATCACGCGCAACAAGCTGCCCAGCTACCTCGGCTCGTCGTTCGCGTTCATCGCACCCGTCACCGCGGCCACCGCGTCGCAGGGAATGGGCTCGGCGCTCGCCGGCATCGTCGCGGTCGGCGTGCTCCTGGCGGCCGTCGGGTTCATCGTGCAGTTCGCCGGCATCGGCTGGATCGACAAGCTCATGCCCCCCGTCGTCGCCGGCGCGATCGTCGCGCTCATCGGGTTCAACCTCGCACCGGTGGCGTGGACGAATTTCCAGAAGCAGCCGGTGACGGCATCCATCACCCTCGTCGCGGTGATCCTCTTCAGCGTGCTGTTCCGCGGATTCCTCGGCCGCATCTCGATCTTCCTCGGCGTGCTCGTCGGCTATGCGGCCGCACTGCTCTTCCGCGAAGTCGACTTCACGAAGGTCGGCGAGGCCGCGTGGTTCGGCTGGCCCGAGTTCCACATCGCCGACTTCGCGTCGCCGGGCACGTGGTCGGTGATCGCGATGTTCCTGCCGGTCGTCCTCGTGCTGATCGCCGAGAACGTCGGCCACGTGCGCGGCGTCGCGACGATGACGGATGCCTCGGTCAACCGCCACACCGGACGGGCGCTCATCGCCGACGGCGCTGCGACGACGCTCGCCGGACTGTTCGGCGGCTCGGGCACCACGACGTACGGCGAGAACATCGGCGTCATGGCGGCCACCCGCGTGTACTCGACGGCCGCATACTGGGTGGCCGGCGCGGTGGCGATCCTGCTGGCGCTGTCGCCGAAGGTCGGGGCGCTGTTCAACTCCATTCCGGCGGGCGTGCTCGGCGGCGTGACCACGGCCCTCTACGGTCTCATCGGCATCATCGGCATCAAGATCTGGGTCGACAACCGCGTGGACTTCTCGCGTCCCGTCAACCAGTACACCGGCGCCGTCGCGCTGGTGATCGCGATCGCCGGCTTCACGATGCAGTGGGGCGACTTCCAGCTGGGCGCCATCGTGATCGGCGCGGCGGCCGCGCTGCTGATCTACCACCTCGGCAACGCGATCGCGCGCTGGCGCAGGACCGGTGCCGACGACGGCGGTCCGATCCCGGCGGTGGGCCCGCTCGGCGGCGACCCCGAGAACCCGCCGGTCCGCTGACACCCGCTCGTCCCGCGTCCGGGGCTGATCCATGTCCCGATTTCCCGCGGTGACGTCCCACTTTCGGTCGTAGCGCGGCCGCTTTGCGAGCGAAAGTGGGACACGCGGGACTGGGGCCGGGAAGAGAAGCGGATGCTGCGGCGTTGTGTATTCACATGCATGAAGCAGCCGCACCCGCCGATCGCCTCGCGGCCGACACCTCGATGGGGGCGGTGACGCTCCTCGTCGGCGACCTCGACGCGATGACCGCGTACTACCGCGACGTCGTCACGCTGCAGGTTCTGGCCGCCGAGGGCGAGACGGCGACCCTCGGACGCGCCGGCCGGCCGATCGTGGTCCTGCGGCACGAGCCCTCGCTGCGCCACGCGTCGCCCGGGTCGGCCGGGCTCTTCCACACCGCGATCCTCTTCGAGACCCAGGCGGCACTCGCGGCGGCCCTTTACTCGGTGGCCCGCCACGCGCCGGGCACCTTCACCGGGTCGGCGGACCACCTCGTGAGCCAGGCGTTCTACTTCACCGACCCCGAGGGCAACGGGATCGAGCTGTACTGGGACCGCGCCCGTACCGAGTGGTCGTGGACGCACGGCAGCGTCGAGATGGCGACGCTGTACCTCGACCCGAACGCCTTCCTCGGGGAGCACCTGACCGAGGAGGCCGCTCTCGGCGGCACGGCGGGGGACGCGGCATCCGTCGGTCATGTCCACCTGTCGGTGGGCGACGTCGCCACCGCCCGCGCGTTCTACGTCGACGCCCTCGGCTTCGACGCCACCGCGTCGCTGGGGAACCAGGCGCTGTTCGTGAGCGCCGGCGGCTATCACCACCACATGGCGATGAACGTGTGGAACTCGCGCGGCGCGGGTCGGCGGATGCCGGCACTCGGCCTCGGCCGCGTCGACCTGGCTCTGCCCGATGCCGACTCGCTCGGCGAGCTCGGTGAGCGACTCAGGCACCACGGGTTCGCGGTGCGCGACGACGGCCGGACCCTCTCGTTCGACGACCCGTGGGCCAACCTGCTCGTCGCCGCGACCCCGGGGTCCTGACCGTCCACCCCCGGCCCACTTGCCGGTTGCGGCGACCCGCGAGTGCCGGACGCCCACCCGAACCGGCAACTCGCCGTTCCGACCGGGCGGACCGCAGTCAGACCGACTCGCGGACCACCAGCTCCGTCTCGAGGATCGTGACGTGGCGGGGATGCTTGCCCGCCAGGAGGTCGAGCAGGACGGTCGCCATGCGCTCCCCCTGCGCGAACGACGGCTGGCGCATCGTCGTCAGCTGCGGGTTCACCGAGGTGGCCACCGGCGAGTCGTCGAAGCCCATGATCGCGATGTCGTCGGGCACACGGATGCCGGCACCCGCGAGCACCGCGAGCGCACCGCGCGCCATCAGGTCGCTCGCGATGAAGATCGCGTCGGGAAGCGGCTCCGACTCGAGGATCTCCCGCATCGCATCGGCCCCACCGTCGGCGGTGAAGTTGCCGTCGACGATCCGCCCCTCGGGCAGCTCCCACGCCGCGAGCGCGTCGCGGTAGCCCTGCAGGCGGTCGACGCCGGCGGGC
Source organism: Microbacterium sp. HJ5 (assembly GCF_054824025.1). Classification (NCBI taxonomy): domain Bacteria; kingdom Bacillati; phylum Actinomycetota; class Actinomycetes; order Micrococcales; family Microbacteriaceae; genus Microbacterium; species Microbacterium sp. HJ5. The sequence goes on along the minus strand of NZ_JSYE01000008.1, from coordinate 32,353 downwards.
ATCGTGAGGGGACCGGTGATCGTCGCGATGCTCCGGTGTCCGCGTTCGATCAGGTAGGTCGTGGCGTCGTGACCGCCGCGGACGTTGTCGACGTCGACGTAGTAGTCGCGCTCGCGCTCGCGCACGGGGCGACCGCCGTACACGACGGGCACGGCCGACGCGATCCGGTCGATGAAGAGGTCGCTGGTGTGGTGCGACACGATGATCGCGCCGTCGACGGCGCCGCTCCGCACATAGCTGGTTGTCTTGTCGCCCGGGTCGTCGTTCGCGATGAAGAGGTTCAGGACGTAGTCGGACCGGCTCAGCCGCGCGTTGATGCCCGAGACGATCGCCGCGAAGAACGGGTCGCCGAAGAACCGCGTGGTGTCTTCGGGCACGATGAGCGCGATCGCGTGGGTCTGCCGGCTCGCGAGCGAGCGCGCCGCGCGATTGGGCACGTAGTTGAGGTCGGCGATCGCCCGCCTGACCGACTCGAGGGCTTCGGGGCTGACGGCGGTCGAGCCGTTCACGACGCGCGACACCGTCGATCGCGAGACGCCCGCCGCGGCGGCCACCTCTTCGATCGTCACCGATCCGCGCATCGCGTCCGTCGTCATGCCCCCTGCCCTTTCTGGATGCTACGACCCGACGGTCGCCGTATCGCGTGCGAGCGACCGCGCGGCGATGATCCGGCTGTACTCCCGGCCGCTGTCCTTCACCGTGCGGAGCTGGGTGTCGTAGTCGACGCGGACGATGCCGAACCGCTTCTCGTACCCCCACGCCCACTCGAAGTTGTCGAGCAGCGACCAATAGAAGTATCCCCGCACATCGACGCCGGCTTCCACCGCGTCGAGGATCGCGTCGAGGTGCGCGCGCACGAACGCGGTGCGGTCGGCGTCGTGCACCCGCACCTCGCCGTCTTCGACGACGCGCTCGTCGTCGTAGGCCGCGCCGTTCTCGGTGACGTAGAGCACCGTGCCCGAAGGCTCGGCGAACTCGTCCCACACCCGGCCGAGCAGTCGCGTGAGGCCTTCGGGCTGCACCTCCCAGTGCATGGGGGTGCGAGGCAGCCCGCGCTCGTGCCAGTAGATGCCGTCGTGCGACGGGAAGGGGGAGGATCCGGGGCGATCCGTCGGCGCGTCGCCGCCGACCGGCGGCACCGCCGGCGCGTGACCGCCGACGAACTCACCGTGGTAGTAGTTCACGCCGAGGGTGTCGATCGGCGTCGCGATCGCCTCGAGGTCACCGGGCTGCACAGCGGCCTCCCAGGCGGCGATGGCCGAGGCATCCACCTTCCTGATGTCCTCCACCACGTCGGCGGGGTACTCGCCGCGGAAGATCGGGTCGAGGAACCAGCGGTTGAACTGGCCGTCGATGCGGCGCGCCGCGTCGAGGTCGGCCGGGTCGTTCTCGTCGACCGGGTCGGCGACCGTGAGGTTGAGGGTGATGCCGAGGTTCAGCGACGCGTCGCGGGCCCGCAGCTCACGCACTGCCTGACCGTGCCCGAGGAGCAGGTGGTGCGCCGCGAGCACACCCTCGGTGACGCTGTAGTGGCCGGGTGCGTGCAGGCCCGCCGTGTAGCTCAGGAACGACGAGCACCACGGCTCGTTCAGGGTCGTCCACACGTTGACGCGGTCGCCGAGCGCGGCGTGCATGTCGAGCGCGTACTCCGTGAACCGATCGGCGGTGTCGCGGTTCGCCCAGCCGCCCTTGTCCTGCAGCGCCTGGGGCAGGTCCCAGTGGTAGAGCGTCAGCCACGGCAGGATGTCGGCGCCGAGCAGCTCGTCGACGAGGCGCTTGTAGAAGTCGACTCCCTGCGCGTTGAGCGCGCCACCGTCGGGCCGCACGCGCGACCACGAGGTGGAGAAGCGGTACGTCTGCAGCCCCATCGACTTCATGAGCGCCACGTCGTCGGTGTAGCGGTGGTAGTGGTCGCACGCGACGTCGCCGTTGTCGGCGTTGATCACGGCACCCGGCACACGGCAGAACGCGTCCCAGATGGAGTCGCGACGGCCGTCCTCGTGCGCCGCGCCCTCGATCTGGAAGGCGGCGGTGGCGGCGCCGAACAGGAAGTTCGACGGGAAGGCGCGCTCGGTGGTCGCGGTCATGCGGAGGGCGTCCTTTCAGGGGTAGGAAGAGATCGTATGGAGCGGGCCCGGGCCCGTGTCAGCCCTTGACCGCGCCGGCCATGATGCCGCTGACGAGCTGCTTGCCCGCGAAGGCGAAGAGGATCAGGAGCGGGATCGTGGCGAGGAGCACACCGGCGAGCACGATCGAGTAGTCCACGAAGTAGTTGGACTGCAGGAGCGAGAGCGCCACGGGCAGGGTCGGGTTCTGGCGGTCGAGCACGATGAACGGCCAGAAGAAGTTGTTCCACGCGCCCACGAAGGTGAAGAGGAACAGCATCGCGGCGGCGGGGCGGGCAGCCGTCACGCCGATCACCCAGAAGGTGCGGATCATGGATGCCCCGTCCACGCGCGCGGCCTCGATGAGCTCGTCCGGCACGGACTGCTGCAGGTACTGCGTCATCCAGAACACGCCGAACGCGCTCGTGAGGGCCGGGATGATGATGGCGCCGATCTGGCCCGTCCAGCCGAGGTCGGCGAACAGGATGTAGAGCGGCACGACGCCGAGCTGCATCGGCACGGCCATCGTCGCGACGACGAACACCAGGAGCGCCTTGCTGCCCGGGAAGCGGAGCTTCGCGAACGCCCAGCCGGCGAGCGTCGAGGTGATGACGACGGCGGCCGCGATGAGCGTGGAGCTGTAGATGGAGTTCCACAGCGCGGGCCAGAAGTTCACCGCCGGGTTGTTGACCACCGCCAGGGCGTTGTCGATGAAGTTGCCGCCGGGGATCCACGACATGTTCGGGTCGTTGATCGTCGACGAGTCGCCCGATCCGATGAGGAACGACCAGTAATAGGGGAACACCGCCGACAGGAGCACGATGCCGAGCCCCGCGTACACCCAGAAGCCGGGGCGGTAACCGCGGATCTTGGTGGTCCGGTTTCGGCGACGCGCCGATTCCTGCGGGATGCCCTCTTCGATGATCGCGAGCGGAGGAGGAGTGCTGATGCTCATCGACGGAATCCCTTCTTGCGCGGAGACACGACTCCGCGGCCGCCCTCGTCGCGGACGAGCCGGCGGGTGACGGCGAGGTTGATGAGGCCGATCAGGAGGATGATCAGGAACAGGATCCACGCGAGCGCCGCCGCGCGGCCGAAGTTCCACTCTCGCCAGCCGATGTTGTAGAGGAACAGGGTGATCGTGAGCCACTGCTGCGCAGCGCCGCCTTCACCGGTGTTGTCGTACATGCGCGGCTCGTCGAAGATCTGCAGGCCGCCGATCGTCGACGTGATGATCACGAAGATGAGGGTCGGGCGCAGCGACGGGACGGTGATCGAGAGGAACTGGCGGAACGGGCCCGCGCCGTCGACTGTTGCAGCCTCGTAGTAGTCCCGCGGGATGGCCTGCATCGCGGCCAGGAGGATGAGCGCGTTGTAGCCGGTCCAGCGGAAGTTGACCATCGTCGCGATTGCCACATGGCTCCAGAACGGGTCCTTGTGCCACGGGATCGGCTGCAGCCCGAGGTCGGTGAGGATGTTGTTCACCAGGCCGTGGTTGTCGCCGAACATGTTGCTGAAGATGAGGGCGACGGCGACCGGCGCCATCACGTAGGGCAGCAGCACGCCCATGCGCCAGAACGTTTTGGCACGGATGTTGCGGTCGAGCATCGCTGCGATGAAGATCGCCAGGACCAGCTGCGGCACCGTCGACAGCAGGAAGATGCTGAAGGTGTTGCGCAGCGCGGTCCAGAACTGCGGGTTCTGGAGGATCCAGACGTACTGCTCGAACCCGACGAATTCGCCGGAGTTGCGCACGAGGTCCCAGTCCTGGAATGAGATCACCGCCGTGTACCCGATCGGGAAGAGACCAACGATCGCGAACACGATGAAGAACGGCGAGATGTACAGGTAGGGCGAGAACTTGAGGTCCCAGCGGCTGATGCGGTGGGAGAAGGAGATGACGCGCGGCTGGCGTACGGGAGTCGGCTTGTCGGCCGGCCCGGATGCCGCGGGGCGGGTTGCGGTCGAGGTCACCGGTGGCTCCGATTCGATGTCAGGGAAGAGGCGGGCGGTGCAGGAGGAGTGCACGCGGACCGGGTGAGACCCGCGCGCACTCCTCCTGTCGTCAGACCACGACCGGGCGAGCGGCCATGGCGGCTAGACGGGGCCGATCAGAACGCCTCGACCTCGGCGACCCACGTGTCCCACGAGGTCTGCTCGTCCTCGACACCGTCGAAGACGCGCGTGACCGCGTTCTGGAGCGCGTCGTGGTACTTGAAGTAGCTCGCGTCCTTGTAGGGAGCGACCGTCACGGCCTCGGCACGCGTGCTGAGGATCTGGCCGGTGGGAGCGTCGTTGAAGTACTCGTTCGTCGCGTCGGTGAGCGCCGGGTCCTCGTACGCCTCGAGCTGGCTCGGGAAGGTTCCCGCGTTGGTGAAGGCCTTGACCTGCTGCTCGGGGGCGGTGAGCCAGTCGGCGAGCGCGAGCGCCGCGTCCACGTTGGCGCCGTTGGCGGGGACGGTCAGGTACGAGCCGCCCCAGTTGCCGCCGCCGTTCGGGAAGACGTCGGCGACGTCCCACCCGGTGACGTCGGGCGCGTTGCCCGAGATGACGCCCAGCATCCAGCCGGGGCAGAGCATCGTGGCGAACTCGCCGTTGGCCATCGAGGCGAACCAGTCGTCCGACCACTGGCCCGGGTATGCCGAGTTGGGCACGGCGCGCTCGGTGACGAGCTCGTACGCGGCCTGGATGTCGGGGTTCTCGGTCGCGATGACCGTGCCGTCGGGCTCGGTGTACGTGTACTCGATCTGGTTGACGATGCCCTGGAGCACCGAGTTCGCCGAGTCGATCATCGGCTTTCCGGTGGCCTCGCGGTACTGGTCTGCGACGTCGAGGTAGTTCTCCCAGTCGCCGTCGAACAGCTCGGCGACGCCCTCGCGGTCGCTGGGGAGCCCCGCGGCCTCGAACAGGTCGGCACGGTAGCAGATCGCCTGCGGGCCGATGTCGGTGCCGAAGCCGACGAGACGGCCGTCGGGGTCGGTCGCGGCGGCTTCCTTCCAGTCGAGCCAGCGGCCCTTGACGCTGTCGGGCGCCTCGGCCAGCAGGTCGGAGTACTGCATCGCCTCGGCGAACCAGTCGATCTCGACGGCCTCGATGTCGGCGAGGCCTTCCTTGCCGAGCTTCTGGAAGTAGTTCGCGCGCGCGTCGCCGGACTCAGCGGCACGGTTGTGGACGATCGTCACGTTCGGGTGCTCGTCCATGTACTCCTGGAGGAGCTCGTCGGTGTAGCCGAAGTCGTTGAACGTCGCGATCGTGAGCGTAACCGGCTCGTCCGAGTCGGTCGAGCCCTCGCCGTCGCCGCTGCCGTTGCTGGCGCAGCCGGCGAGCACGAGAGCGGTGGCCGAGAAGGCGGCGACCGCCACGGCGCTTCTGCGGAAGGCGCGTGAGTTCACTGTCACTCCTTTGTGTTGTCAGGGTCGGATGTGTGTTGCAGGGTGTGTGCGGCCCGGGACGGGTTCCGGGCCGCGGTGCCATGGGAGCGTTCCCACCGGACGATACGGAACGCTATGGGATCGCTCCCACGAATGTCAAGGGAGCGCTCCCACGAATCGGTCACGGTTGCATCACGACACATCACCGGCCGCCGGAAGCGCGGGGATGCCGCGGCCCGTAGACTGGTCACGACCCCTTCCCGCGACATCCGGAGCTCTCGTATGCCCACCATCGTCGTCGACGTCATGCCCAAGGCCGAGCTTCTCGACCCGCAGGGGAAGGCCGTCTCCGGCGCCCTCGCGCGTCTGGGTCAGGATGCCTTCACCTCGGTGCGCATCGGCAAGCGCTTCGAGCTCACCGTCGAGGGCGAGGTCGACGACGAGCTCCTCGCCACCGCCCGCAAGGTCGCCGACGAGATCCTCTCCAACTCCGTGATCGAGGACGTGGTCGGAGTCGAGGTCGTCGAGTGACGACGCGCATCGGGGTCATCACCTTCCCGGGCTCCCTCGACGACCGCGACGCGCAGCGCGCGATCGAGATCGCCGGCGCCGAGCCCGTCGCGCTGTGGCACGGGTCGCACGACCTCGACGGCGTCGACGCGCTCGTGCTCCCCGGCGGCTTCAGCTACGGCGACTACCTGCGCGCCGGCGCGATCGCCGCGCTCGCGCCGATCATGACCGAGGTGAAGGATGCCGCGGCCAAGGGCATGCCCATCCTCGGCATCTGCAACGGGTTCCAGATGCTCGTCGAGGCCCACCTGCTGCCGGGCGGCCTCATCCGCAACGCGCACCAGCAGTTCATCCGCCGCGACCAGCGCATGCGCGTCGAGAACGCCGACACCGCCTGGACGAGCGGCTTCACCGCCGGCCAGGAGATCGTGATCCCGCTGAAGAACGCCGACGGCGGCTACATCGCCGCGGAGGCCGAGCTCGATCGCCTCGAGGGCGAGGGTCTCGTGGCCTTCCGGTACCTCGGCGTGAATCCGAACGGGTCGCTGCGCGACATCGCCGGCATCGCGAACGAACGCGGCAACGTCGTGGGCCTCATGCCCCACCCCGAGCACGCGGTCGAGCCGGGATTCGGCCCGGACACGGCCGACGCCATGCGCTCCGGCGTCGACGGACTGCCGTTCTTCACGTCGGCGATCGCCGCCGTGGTCGCCGCGGCGGCCTGAGCCGCGGCATCCGCTCGCCTGATCGCGGCGGACCAGACGGCACGGACCGGATCAGACGGTGCCGGCCGGCGGCCAGACGCCGATGATGACGCCCATGACCACGAACGTCACGAGTTCGTGGGCGATGTTCATGACGGTCAGCGAGGTCGGGCGACCTTCGAACTGATCGTGCGTGATGAACCGGGCCGCCGTGAATCCCGCCCACAGGATGATGGCCGTGCCGAGCGATGCGAGCAGGTAGCCGCCGCCGTAGAAGTGCCACGCGATGTTGGAAGCGCCCGCCAGCACCCACGCCGACACGAAGCTCACGAACACCGTGACGATGATCGGCATCCACGCCTGCAGCGCGGTCTGCTCGCGGTTCATGTCGACGTTCGCCAGTTTCGCCCAGCGGGTGCCGAAGACCTTCGGCGCATACCAGACCGACCCGACGAGCATGGTCGACAGCGTCGCGATGAGCACAGCCCAGTAGTTGATCTCGGGGACCATCTCCGCCTCCTTCGTCAGGCGGTCGGCCCCGCTGCCGCCGCTCGGGGCGAGCGTAGCGCCGCGATCGGGGCGAGACCCGACAGCGCGCCGGGGTTGCGTGCGCGGCGTCAGGCCGGGACGGACCCCTCGCCCTCGACCGCCGACCACACGTCGAGCGCACCGTCTCGCGCTGCGGCCGACGCCGCTGCGACGGCGCCCGTGACCACGACGTCGGCACCCAGCGCCGACACCACGAGCTCCGGCGCCGGCAGGTCGAGGTCGGTGGGCAGATGGCGCCGGGCGGCCGCCACGACGTCCTCCACTCCGGCCGAGATCCCACCGGACACCACGACCCGCTGCGGGTCGAACATGCTCCCGAGCACGCTGACGATGCGGGCGAGCACGACGCCGACCCGCTCGGCGATCTCGCGCGCGCCGGGATCGCCGGCAGCGGCGAGCTCGAGGACCTTCCTCGCGTCGAGCTCGTCGGCCGGGATCGCCGCGAGGCCGCCCGTCGAGGCCCGGGAGGTGTCCGTTGCCGCCGCGGCCGCCCACGCTGCCACCCGGGCGCCGAGCCCATCGGCCGAGCCGACGCCCTCCACGTGGTCGAAGGCGACCATCTCGCCCACGCCACCGTGGCGACCGCGCAGGAGCACGCCGTCGACCACCACGCCGGCGCCCAGGCGCGTGCCCGCAAGCAGGGTGACGTAGTCGCGGCAACCGACCGCGGCGCCCAGCGTCCCCTCGGCGACAGCAGCCAGCGACGCGTCGTTGTCGATCCTCAGATTGCGCGCCCAGCCGAGGGCGTCGACGAGGTCCGGGTTCATGCGCTCCCAGAAGCCGGTCGGATGCCGCGGCGAGCGCCCCGCGGCGTTCACGGGCGCCGGCACCCCGACGCACATCGCGAGCACGTCCGCGCGGTCGCGACCCGCTGCGCGCAGCGCATCGTCGATGGCGGCGAGGATGAGCGCGGCCCGCGCGGCGGGCGGGTCGTGATCGACCTCGAGCGTGGCTCGCCGCGTCGCAAGCGTCCGGGAACGCAGGTCGGCGACGACCGCCGTGACGTGCACGTGGCCGGCATCCACCCCCACGAGGACCGCGGCGTCGTCGCGAAGCGAGAATCGCCGCGCCGGCCGCCCCTTGCGGTACTCGCCCGCGAGCCGGGCGTTCGGCAGCTCCCGCAGAAGCCCGAGCTCGGTGAGCGCGTCCAGCGCGTCGATGGTGGTCGAGCGCGTGAGTCCGGTGGCGTCCATCGCCTCGCTGGCGGTGAACTCCTGCGTCGACCAGGCGAATGCCAGGAGCGCATCGTGACTCGCGGGTCGCGGCGGGGCGGGGAGGAAAGGAGCTGACACGGGTATTGACCTTCTCGTTCGGGCGATGCCATACTGCCGTGAATGATTTGATTTGGCGAGTAAATCTATTTACTTGAGATTCTAGGAAGCGCACCTGCGCAGGAGGACGAAGATGTCACGGACTGCACTACGCATCACCGCCGCGGCGGCGGTGATCGCCCTCGGAACGGCGCTTCTCGCCGGGTGCTCCTCCGACGGGCGCGAGACGATCCGCTTCACGTTCAGCAAGCGGGAAGCGCTCGAGTTCATGAACGGCGTGGTCGCCGATTACAACGCCTCGCAGGACGACGTCCGGGTCGAGATGGACACGTCGGGGGTCGACGTGGTCTCTGCCAGCTTCGTGCGCGGCAACCCGCCCGACCTGATGCTCGCGAACTACAACTACGAGGTCGCGCGCTTCGTGCAGCGGTGCGCGCTGACCGACCTGTCGGGCACCGACGCCGCCGCGACGGTGCGCGATGACCTCCAACCGCTGATGGATCAGTACGGTCGGTGCGAAGGACGGGTCAGCGCCCTCCCGTACTCGGTGATGGCGGCATCCGTCATCTACAACAAGGATCTCTTCGCGCAGAACGACCTCGACGTGCCGGAGACGTGGGACGAGCTGATCGAGGTGTGCGAGACGCTCCAGGCGGCGGGCGTCACGCCCTTCTACGCCACCTTCAAGGACGACTGGACCATCGGCCAGGGCTGGTACGACTACTCCGCCGGCGGCTCGCTCGACGTCATCGACTTCTTCAGCGGCCTCGCGACCGAAGGCACCGAGGTCGGCCCCGGCTCGGACGTCTCGTTCGAGAAGGACTTCGCCGAGCCGATGGACCGGATGCTCGCGCTCACGAGCACCTATGTGAACGACGACGCCGCGAGCCGCGGCTACGGAGACGGGAACCTGGCCTTCTCCAACGGAGAGGCAGCGATGTACCTGCAGGGGCCGTGGGCGTTCGGCGAGATCGCTAAGACCGCCCCCGACCTCGAGCTCGGCACCTTCCCCCTGCCGATGACGGACGACCCGGACGATCTCGCCGTGCGCGTGAACATGGACCTCGCCGCGATGATCCCCGAGGGCTCTCGGCACCAGGACGCCGCGCGGAAGTTCCTCGAGCACCTCTACCAGCCCGAGATCATCGAGGCCTACAACGCCTCACAGCTCGGCTTCGCGCCCACGACCGACGCCGCGCCGCCGGATGATCCGCGCATCGAGGGCATGCAGGAGTACTACGACGCCGGCCAGGTCTACCAGGGTCCGTCGGTGCTGGTCCCGAAGACCATCCCGGTCTTCAACTACACGCAGGCGATGGTCCTCGGCGCGGCGCCGTCATCCGTCCTGCGGACGATGGATCAGGACTGGGCACGGCTGGCCTTCCGTCAGCCCGCACCGTCCGACGAGACGAAGGAGTCCTCGAAGTGACCACCACCACGACGATCGTCACCGGAGGGAAGGGACGACCATCGCGCAGCGGGAGGGTGGAGCCGATCTACTACCTCTTCCTGCTCCCGAGCCTGGTCCTCTTCACCCTCGCGATCACCGTCCCCGGGGCGATCGGCATCTTCTTCAGCTTCACCGACTCCATCGGCATCGGCGACTGGAACTTCGTCGGCCTGACGAACTACATCGCACTGTTCAGTGACCCCGCCATCCTGCAGAGCTATCTGTTCACCTTCGGGTTCTCGATCGCCACGGTGATCGCGGTCAACATCGTCGCGTTCCTGCTCGCCGTCGGCCTCACGTCGCGGATCCGCTTCAAGACCGGCCTGCGCACGATCTTCGTCATCCCGATGGTGATCTCGGGCATCATCATCGCCTACGTCTTCAACTTCCTCTTCTCCAATTCGATCCCCGCCGCGGGGAGCGCGCTGGGGATCGGATGGCTCGAGACCAGCCTGCTTGCGAACCCCGACCTGGCGTGGGTGGCCATCGTCCTCGTCACCGCCTGGCAGGCGATCCCCGGAACGATGCTCATCTACATCGCGGGACTGCTGTCGGTCCCGGGTGAGGTCTACGAGGCCGCCGACATCGACGGGGCCTCGAAGACGCAGCAGCTCCTGCGCATCACCCTCCCGCTCGTCGCCGGCTACGTCGTCATCAACGTCATCCTCGGCTTCAAGGGATTCCTCAACGCCTACGACATCATCGTCGGTCTCACCAACGGCGGCCCCGGCACCGCGACGCGCAGCATCGCGATGACGATCATCGCCGGATTCAACGGCGGCGACTACGCCTACCAGATGGCCAATGCGACCGTCTTCTTCGTCGTCGCCATCCTCATCTCGGTCCTCCAGCTCTCGCTCACGCGCGGAAGGAATCAGCTCTCATGACCGTCACAAGCCAGCCGGCCCTCGCCTTCGAGCAGGCCGACGTGTCCGTCGGGCTGCAGAAGCAGGCCCCCGCCCGACGATTCGCGATGGAGCGGGTCAACTGGTCGGCGACCATCATCCTCATCCTCTGCGCCGTCACCGTCCTTCTCCCGCTCTACGTGACCGTCTCGATGGCGTTCAAGACGACCGAGCAGGCCGTCGACGGCAACGCCTTCTCGCTCCCGGCGCCGTTCAGCGTCGACGGGTTCGTCGAGGCCTGGAACCTCACCAAGTTCCCCGTCGGAGCGCTGATCTCGCTGCTCGTCACGGCGGGCACGGTCGCGGCGACCATCGTGCTGGCCGCCTTCGCGTCGTATGCGATCGTGCGCAACTGGGACCGACGGCTCTTCCGGTACTCGTTCTTCTACCTACTCGCGGCGATGTTCATCCCGTTCCCGGTCGTCGCTCTGCCCCAGATCCAGCTCACCGGTCGCGTCGGTCTCGACAATCCGGTCGGCGTCGTCGTGCTGGCCACCATGTTCCAACTCAGCTTCAGCGTGCTGCTGTTCACGGCGTTCCTCCGCTCGATCCCGATCGAGCTGGAAGAGAGCGCGCGCATGGACGGCGCCACGACCTGGCAGACGTTCTGGAAGCTGATCTTCCCGCTCCTGGCGCCGATGAGCGCGACGGTGGGGATCTTCGCCTTCCTCTACGCCTGGAACGACTTCATGATGCCGTCACTCATCATCTCCGACCCGGCGCTGCAGACGCTGCCCGTCCGGCAGAACCTCTTCCAGACCCAGTTCAGCAACAACTACAACGTCTCGTTCGCGTCGTACCTCATGGCCATGGCGCCCGCCATCGTCGCCTACCTCTTCACCCAGCGCTGGGTGATGGAGGGCGTCACGCAGGGTGCCGTCAAGGGATGAGCCGGCGCCGGACAGCGCCCCAGACCACCGTCACCCCTCACGAAAGGATCTCCATCCAGTGACAATCTCCACCGACCTCGACCGCGACGGCGTCTTCGCAGCCTCGGTCCCGCAATGGTGGCGCCAAGCCGTCGTGTACCAGATCTATCCGCGCAGCTTCGCGGATGCGAACCGCGACGGCCTCGGGGATCTGCCCGGCATCACTTCGCGTGTCGAGTACCTGCACGAGCTGGGGATCGACGCGGTGTGGCTGAGCCCGTTCTATCCCTCGGAGCTCGCCGACGGCGGCTACGACGTCGCGGACTACCGCAACGTCGATCCACGCCTGGGCACCCTCGTCGACTTCGATGAGATGCTGCGCGCCCTGCACTCCAACGGCATCAAGGTCGTCGTCGACATCGTTCCCAACCACACCTCCGACCGTCACGCGTGGTTCATCGAGGCGGTCGCCGCCGGGCGTGGCTCGGCCGCGCGCGAGCGCTACATCTTCCGCGAGGGTTCGGGGCCGGACGGCAGCCTGCCTCCCACCGACTGGCTGTCGATCTTCGGCGGCCCGGCCTGGAGCCGCGTGGCCGAGCCCGACGGCAGCCCCGGGCAGTGGTACCTCCACAACTTCGCCGCGGAGCAGCCCGACCTCAACTGGGATCACCCGGACGTCCACGCGGACTTCGTCACGACCCTGCGGTTCTGGTCGGACCGCGGTGTCGACGGATTCCGCATCGACGTGGCGCACATGCTCACGAAGGACCTCACCGATCCCCTGCCCTCCCGGGCGGAACTCGAGCTCATTCCCCGCGACGGCAGCCATCCGCTCATCGATCGAGACGACGTGCACGAGGTCTACGCGGAGTGGCGGGAGGTGTTCGACTCGTACGACCCGCCCCGCACGGCCGTGGCCGAGGCATGGGTCGACCCCTCTCGGATCCACCTGTACGCCCGCCCCGAGAGCCTCGGCCAGGCGTTCAACTTCGATCTGCTCGAGGCCGAGTTCGACGCCGGGGAGTTCCGCCGGATCATCACCGACAACCTGGCGCTGGCGGCGCAGTCGGGGTCGTCGAGCACGTGGGTGCTCTCCAACCACGACGTGGTCCGCCACGCCACGCGGTACGGGCTTCCCGCGCCGCGCGAGGGCGCCGCAGCGCCCACGCGGCACGGCGGCGAATGGCTTCTCGGCGGCGGTGAGGAAGCGCTGCTGGACCGCGACCGCGGCGCGCGGCGCGCGAGAGCGGCGACGCTGTTCATCCTCGGGCTGCCGGGCTCGACGTACCTCTACCAGGGCGAGGAGCTGGGGCTGCACGAGGTCGCCGACATCCCTGCGGCTGCGCGTCAGGACCCGACGTTCTTCCGGACCGGAGGGGAGGAGATCGGACGGGACGGATGCCGCGTCCCGCTCCCGTGGAGCACCGACGGCGCCTCCCTGGGCTTCGGCGACGGCGGGGCTCACCTGCCGCAGCCGGCGTGGTTCGCCCGGCACGCGGTCCAGGCCGAGAAGGCCGACCCTGCATCGACGCTCACCCTCTACCGTCGGGCGCTCCGACTGCGCGACGAACTGCAGACCGGTGAGGCCCTGGAGTGGATCGAGACCGGGCGACCGGACGTGCTGCGCTTCGCGCGGCCGAACGGCTGGCACATCGTCACGAATTTCGGCGAGGAGCCCTACGCGCTCCACGACGGCGACGTCGTGCTCGCGAGCGGCCGCACCGCTCACGGCGAGGTCGCGGGTGAGACCACCGTGTGGCTGGCCCCGGCGGGATTCGTCGCGGAATGAACCCGAGGGGCGGCGGTCGGGGGGCCGCCGCCCCGTCGGTCGGCGGCGGCCCTGGCCCGTGCCGCGCCGCTAGCGTGGAAGCGTGACCCTGATCGTGTGCGTTCCGACCGAGAGACTTGCCGCCGACCTGGGTGAGCTGCCCGAAGACGTCGACGTGGTGGTGTGGCCGATGGACGGTTCCGCGCCCCGCCCGTCCTTCGACATCGTGGTGCCGCCGTACATGCAGATGGCCACGGTCCTCGCGCGCCTCGAGGGCGTTCCCACCCGCCTCGTGCAGAGCCAGTCGATCGGGTACGAGGGCGTCGAGGACCTCCTTCCGGACGGCTTGATGTTCGCCAACGCCGCGACGGTCCACGAGACGTCGACGGCTGAGCTCGCGGTCGGCCTCGCCATCGCCGCGCAGCGCCGCATCGACGGGTTCGCGGTCGATACGGCAGCCGGCCGCTGGGCGCCCGAGTTCCGGCCGAGCCTGGCCGACCGCCGCGTGCTGCTGCTCGGTTACGGCGGCGTCGGCAAGGCGGTCGCGACGCGCCTGGCCGGTTTCGAGGTGGACCTCACGGTCGTCGCGAGCCGCGCGCGCGACGAGGCCGGCGTGCGGGTGCACGGCGTGGATGAGCTGCCCGAACTGCTCGGCCGCGCCGAGATCGTGATCCTGACGCTTCCCGGCGGAGACGCCACACGCCGTATCGCCGACGACGCGTTCCTGTCGGCGCTGCCCGACGGCGCACTTCTCGTAAACGTCGGCCGCGGCTCGCTCGTCGACACCGACGCGCTCGTCGACCATGTCGTGCGTGGGCGGATCCGGGCGGCGCTCGACGTCACCGATCCCGAGCCGCTGCCGGCGGGGCATCCGCTCTGGTCGCTTCCGGGCGTGCTCATCACTCCGCACGTCGGCGGCGACACGAGTGCGATGGCACCGCGGATCGCGCGTCTCGTGCGGACGCAGATCGAGCGCCTGCGCGCCGGCGATGAGCCGCTGAACGTCGTCATCGGCGGCTGACCGGCGCGGCCCCGCGGAGGGCCCCATCCGAGTGCGGCAGTTTCCTGCGACAGCGACGTCGAACGACGTAGCGACCGCAGGAAAATGCAGCGCTCGCCTGCGCTGAACAACTTTTGACGATTGTTGATGAAAGTTGCGTGAGAGACATTTTTCTTTTGCTTGACCCGCAGAATACAAATGCCCTAGCGTCTGAGAAAAGTCAGCGATGATCTAGGAAGGCACAGCGGCGTGCCGTGACACACACGGAGCGACGCGGGGGAGCGACGGGTGCTCCCTCAGCCCTGCCTGATGGCGCCGACGCCACTGGAACGATCCGTGCAAGGGAGCATCATGGACGACCTCACCCACCAGGCCGAAGAGGACGCACGAGTCCTCGGGCGAAAGCTCGGCCTCAGCCGGCGGCAGCTGCTCGCCGCCACCACGGGCATGGCGGCAGCCGCCATGTTCGGGCTCGGCACCGGCCACGCGCACGCCCACTCGGGCGGAGCGGCGGCGGCCGGCCTCGCCGCAGCGAAGGGCAACGGCGTGCTCGTGCCTCCCGGCAAGCGCGGCATCATCCTCTACACGGTGCGCGACGCGATCAGCCGCAATCCGCTGACGACCGACCCGGCCCTGCCGTCGGGGTTCAAGGCGGTGCTGGAGGATCTCGCCCGCATCGGGTACAAGCAGATCGAGTTCGCCGGCTACAACCAGAACGTCAACTCGCCCGGCGGGAACCTCAACTCGGTCGCCGGCGCGCAGCAGCTGCGCCAGTGGCTCGATGACAACGGCCTCGAGGCCGAGGGCAACCACGGCAGCATCCCGGGCACGATCACCGACGCGACGCTCGCGTCGTTCGACGCCGCGTGCGAGATCGCGAACATCCTCGGCTTCGGCCACATCGGAACCGGCAGCGACCCCACCGGCAGCGCCTACTCGCCGACTGGCAGGCGGCCGCCGACCGGTGGAACGTCCTCGGCGAGCGCGCCGCGGGTCACGGGCTGAAGCTGTACACGCACAACCACGACGCGGCGTACAACTTCCTGCTCGACAGCGGTCCGCTCGACGCGCAGGGGCGTCCGACGGCATCGTCGGGCGTGCGGCGCCTGGAGTGGTTCCTCGAGAACACCGACCCGAACTACGTCTACCTCGAGATGGACATCTACTGGGCGCACGTCGCGCAGTACCGGTTCCAGTCGTTCACGGCCGCCGACGGCTCGGTCGTCGCCGACGTCTTCGACCCCGCCGGTCTCGTCTCGCAGCAGACCACGCGGTTCCCGCTGTTCCACGCGAAGGACGGCCTGTTCACCGAGACCGGCTACTCCATCACGCCGTTCGGTCAGGGCAACATCGACTTCACGACCTTCTTCCAGCGCGTCGGCGCCAAGGGGTACCACAACTCGATGTACGAGCAGGACAACGCGGCGTCGGTCCCGGCGCCCGCGAGCCCTGCCCTGTCCATGCAGAACGCCGCTTCGTCGTACACGAACCTGGCAGCGCTCCGCGGCTGAGCCGCGCCCGACCCGGAGGGGGGCGCCGAACAACCGGGTCCAACCGCCCCCCTCCACACTCCCTGTCCACCGACGACGACGGCCCACCCCCAGGTCGGCCGATGAGCGGATGCCTCGTCCTCCGCGACACCGGGCCGCACGGTTCCCGTGCGGCCCGGCTCCAGAAACGGATCCCGCCACCCTCCCCAATCCGACTGGAGCAGTACATGCGCACTGCAGCGCCACGAACCGTGGCACTCGCGACGGGCCTTCTCGTCGCGGCATCCCTCGCCATCGCGGCCCCCGCGGCCGCCCACCCCGGCCATGATCACGGCGACGAGATCTCGGCCACCACGTGGGCCAACTACGAGCGCGTCACCCTTTCGAAGAACGTCGGCGAGGGGATCGACCTCGCCGTCCTCCCCGATCTGCGCGTCCTGCACACGACGCGCAACGGGCAGGTGCGCCTCACCGACCCCTCGCTCGGCACCACGACCGTCGTCAACACCATCGACGTGTACGCGAACTCCGAGGACGGACTGCAGACCGTCACGCTCGACCCCGACTTCGAGACGAACAAGTGGGTGTACCTCTACTTCGCGCCCCGCGTGATGGAGGGCGACTACCCCACGACGACGGCGACCGGGTCGGCGCCCAACACGCTGCCGGCGGGGGCCGACGTCTCGTACTGGGACCAGTGGCTCGGCTACAACCAGCTCAGCCGGTTCAAGTGGAACGACGAGACAGACTCGCTCGACCTCGCCACGCAGCAGGACATCATCCGCGTCGAGGTGCAGCGCGGCCAGTGCTGCCACGTCGCGGGCGACGTCGCGTTCGACAAGGACGGCAACCTGCTGCTCGCCACCGGTGACAACACGCCCGCCGGCACGCCGGGCGCGAACGGCATGGCGCCGATGAACGACCGCGTCGGCTACAACCCGGGCCTCGACGCCCGCCGCGGGGCCGGCAATACGAACGATCTGCGCGGCAAGATCCTGCGGATCGACGTGCAGGAGGACGGCTCGTACACGATCCCGTCGGGCAACCTCTTCGCGCCCGGCACGGCGAACACCCGTGCCGAGATCTTCGCGATGGGCCTGCGCAACCCCTTCCGCATCGACGCCGACCCGGTCACCGGAGCCGTGACGTGGGGCGACTACGGCCCCGACGCCGGCACCGCGAACCCCGACCGTGGCCCGATGGGCTACGTCGAGTGGCAGTCGACGACGGTCGCCGTCAACGGCGGCTGGCCGTTCTGCCACGGCCCGAACGCGAACTACAACGACTGGGACTACGAGCTGCTCGTGCCCGGGGCGTGGTACGACTGCGACGGAACCCTGGTAAACAACAGCCCGTACAACACGGGCCTGTCGACGATCCCCAGCGCCACGGCGCCGCAGCTCTACTACGGCGACCAGCCGACCCACCAGCCGTGGCCCGAGTTCGGGTCGGGCGGCCAGGGCCCGATGGGCGGACCCACGTACCGCTACGACGAGGAGAACGAGGCGACCACCAAGTTCCCCGCGTACTGGGATGGCAAGGCCTTCATGGGAGAGTTCTCCCGCGACCGCATGTTCGTCTTCACGCAGGACGACCCGGACGGCGAGGTCACGCGCATCCAGGACTTCCTGCCGAACACGGCGCTCAACGCGGCCGGGATGCCGCCGTGGGACAACCCGATCGACCTCGAGTTCGGCCCCGACGGCTCGCTGTACGTGCTCGACTACGGTGACGGCTTCTTCCGCCCGAACCCCGACGCCGGCCTGTACCGCGTGGACTACGTCGAGGGCACGAAGGGGCCGCGTGTGGACCTCCAGGCCTCGGTCACGTCCGGGCAGGCGCCCCTCGCCGTGGAATTCGACGCCTCCGGCTCGACGCACCCCGACGGGCTCGCGCTGAGCTACGCGTGGGACGTCGAGGGCGACGGCACCTTCACGCCCGGCACCGCGACGGCATCGCACACCTACGCGGAGAACGGGCAGTACGCGGCGCGCGTGCAGGTGACGGACTCGTCGGGTCGCGTGAGCCTCGCCTCGGTCACGATCACCGTGGGCAACACCGCCCCGACGATCGAGATCGTGTCTCCGGTGAACGGCTCGTTCACGGATTGGGGTGACATCGTCGAGTTCGAGGTGAGGATCACCGACCCGGAGAACACGACGATCGACTGCAGCCGCGTGCTGTGGAGCTACGGCCTCGGCCACGACAACACCCACACCCACCCGCTGTTCACGGGCTCGGGCTGCACCGCGCAGATCGAGACGTCGCTCGAGGCGGGGCACGGCGAGACCGAGAACATCTACGGCCAGATCGGCGCCTCGTACACCGACGGCGGCGGCACGGGCGCCCCGGCGCTCACGTCGGACGACGCGGTGCTGCTCAACCCGCGCGAGCTGCAGGCCGAGCACAACGACGCCCGGTCCGACGGGGTGACCGTTGTCGACGACGAGACGGCCTCGGCATTCCGCAAGCTCACCGACCTCGGACCGGGCGAGTGGATCGCCTACGACCCGATCGAGCTCGGCGGCATCACGGGAGTCGAGCTGCGTGCGGCCGGCGAGGGCGAGGTGTCGCTGCACTGGGGCGACGCCGGGGCCGATGCATTCGCGACGTTCGCTGTCGACTCGAGCGACTGGTCGCTGACCTCGGTGCCGCTCATCGAGGTGCCCGAGGGCACGGGCAGGGTCGTCGTCACCTCTACCGGCGGCGTGGACCTGGACCGGTTCCTGTTCACGACGTCGATCGGGGACTTCGACGCGACGCTGACTGCGCTGCGCGCCTCGGGCGACATCACGAAGGGCGCGCTCACGTCGCTCGGGCTGCGGGTCGACCGTGCCCTGGCCGCCGAGGCCGCCGGGAACGAGGCGAAGGTGCTGTCGGAGCTGCGGTTCATCCGCACGCAGATCCCGGAGCGGGTCGAGAACCTCGACGCCCGCGCCGTGCTCCTGCGTTCGGTCGACGCGGTCATCTATGACATCGAGCAGCCCCGAGCAGAGGAGTAACCCGAAACAAGGCAGGTGCGGCCGGATAGACACCTTGGCGGGATCCGCCGGCCGCACCCACCACCCGACACCGGGCCGCGTTCCTCAGGGGACGCGGCCCGGTCCTTCTGCGTCTGTCCCGAGAGTGAACGAATCACCGTCGGCCGGGGCCCGGAACGGTGATTCGCGGCCCCGCGACGCGGCTCAGCCCAGGTCGGTCAGCACCAGCACACGGCGCCTATCGGCGCCGCAGAAGCGCCCGAACGAGCCGAAGTACGACTCGGAGGTCGCGCCGTCGGGAAGCTCCGCGAGCTCGACGATCTCGCCCGAGCCGACGATCGCGTCGCCGTCGCCGAGCCGGGTGCCGCCGGCGAGGACGACCTCGCCGCCGTCCTGCTCCGCGGTCTCAGGCCAGACGATCCACGTGCCGTGCGCCGCGGCGGCGGAGTCCCCGGGCACCGCGAAGAGGAAGCATCCGTTCGGTCCCACCTGCAGGGCGCCGTCGACGGGCGCGGCGTCCGGGGCGATGCTCGCCGCTTCGGCGGCCGGCAGTCGCGGAAGCGCGAACCCGCCCTCCGTGCTCGAGTCGTCCGCGGCGCACGCGCTCAGCGCGAGGCCGGCGACGACGACGGCGAGCACGGGCACGATACTGCGGCGACCGGACACGGCGACTCCTTCGGCGACGGTGGCCACAGCCTAGTGACGCAGACGGGGCCGGCGCGTCAGGCGGTGAAGACGGTGTGGACCTCGCCGACGACGGCGCGGCCGCCGAGCGCCTCGAGCTCCATGAGCACGGCGGTGCCGACGACGATTCCGCCGAGCCGCTCCACGAGCTGCCGGGCGGCCACGAGCGTGCCGCCGGTGGCGAGCACGTCGTCGACGAGCAGCACGCGCATGCCGGCGCGGATGTCGTCGTGCGCCTCGATGGTCGCGGTGCCGTACTCGAGGGAATAGTCGACGGATGCCGCGGGCCGGGGCAGCTTGCCCGCCTTGCGGATCGGCACCAGGCCGGCACCCGCCTCCATCGCCGCGGCGCCCGCGAGAAGGAAGCCGCGGGCCTCGACCCCGGCGACGACGTCGAAGTCGCCGTCGAAGGGTGCGATGAGCGCGTGGATGACCGTGCGGAGGGCCGAGGCATCCGCCAGCAGGGGGGTGATGTCGCGGAACAGCACGCCCGGTTCGGGGTAGTCGGGGATCGTGCGGATGAGCGACTCGGCACGGGTGAGGGCTTCGGTCACCGCCTCACGATACCGCCCGGATGGTGCCGCACCTGGGGGTCGCCGATGAATCATGCCTGTTCGCATAGCGAATGTAAGCGCTTGCAGTATCCTGGTCCGATGACTTCTCCGCAGATCGCCGAGCGCGCCGACGCGCCCACCGCTACGACCGGCAGCGAGTGGTGGCGCACCGCCGTCATCTACCAGATCTACCCCCGCTCGTTCAGCGACAGCTCGGGCGACGGCGTCGGCGATCTCCCCGGCATCACCTCGCGCCTCGACGACCTCCAGGACCTCGGCGTCGACGCGATCTGGCTGAGCCCGTTCCAGCGCTCCCCGCAGAAGGACGCCGGCTACGACGTCTCCGACTACTGCGACGTCGATCCGCTGTTCGGCACGCTGGGCGACTTCGACGACATGCTCGCGGCGGCGCATGCCCGCGGCATCCGACTCATCGTCGATCTGGTTCCGAACCATTCGTCCGACCAGCACGAGTGGTTCCAGCAGGCTCTCACCGCCGCCCCGGGCAGCGCCGAGCGGGCCCGCTACATGTTCCGCGACGGCAAGGGCGTCGAGGGCGAGCTTCCCCCGAACAACTGGGAGTCCGTGTTCGGCGGGCCCGCGTGGACGCGCGTCGTCGAGGCCGACGGCACCCCCGGGCAGTGGTACCTGCACCTCTTCGACTCGTCGCAGCCCGACTTCGACTGGTCCAACGACGAGGTGCGCGACGAGTTCCGCCGCATCCTGCGCTTCTGGCTCGACCGCGGTGTCGACGGCTTCCGCGTCGACGTCGCCCACGGCCTGGTCAAGGCCGACGGCCTGCCCGACTACACGCCCGACCCCGAGGCCGGCTCGATGGGCGGCGAAGAGGCGAATGTGCCGTACTGGGGTCAGGACGGCGTGCACGAGGTCTACCGTGACTGGCACCTGCTTCTCGCCGAGTACGACGGCGACCGCGCGCTGTGCGCCGAGGCGTGGCTGCCGACGCCGGAGAAGACCGCGCTGTGGGTGCGTCCGGACGAGATGCACCAGGCTTTCAACTTCGCCTACCTCGAGACGGCGTGGGATGCCCCCGCCCTGCGCTCGGTGATCGCCGAGTCGATCGCCGCCTACGCCGCGGTCGGCGCCCCGAGCACGTGGGTGCTCTCGAACCACGACGTCGTGCGCCACGCGTCGCGCCTCGCTCTCACGGCCGAGAACCCGCAGGGTCACGGCATCGGACCGGAGTCCCCCGGCAAGCCGATCCCCGAGGTGGGCCTGCGTCGGGCCCGGGCCGCGACCACCCTGATGCTCGCGCTCCCCGGCTCGGCGTACCTCTTCCAGGGCGAGGAGCTCGGCCTGCCCGAGGTCATCGACATCCCGGGCGACGCCCGTCAGGACCCGACGTGGTTCCGCACGAACGGCGAGCGCTACGGCCGCGACGGCTGCCGCGTGCCGATCCCGTGGACGGCGGATGCCCCTGCCTACGGCTTCAGCCCGGCCGGCGACTCCTGGCTCCCGCAGCCGGCCGAGTGGGCCGCGCTCGCGCGCGACGTGCAGGCCGCCGACGACG
The DNA here is from genome assembly GCF_054824025.1 of Microbacterium sp. HJ5. Lineage (NCBI taxonomy): Bacteria > Bacillati > Actinomycetota > Actinomycetes > Micrococcales > Microbacteriaceae > Microbacterium > Microbacterium sp. HJ5. The sequence goes on along the minus strand of NZ_JSYE01000008.1, from coordinate 10,611 downwards.
ACTCGACGCTGTCGCTGTACCGCTCGCTCATCGCGGCGCGTCGCGCACGCGGTCTCGGCGCCGGAAGCCTCGAGTGGCTCGAGGGCTTCGGCACGGACGTCGTCGCGTTCCGCAACAGCGGCGTGACGGTCATCGGCAACACCGGCTCCACGGCCATCCCGCTGCCGGACGGTATCGTGATCGCGTCGAGCGGTCCGGTCACGGACGGCGAGCTCCCGGCAGACACGACGGTCTGGCTCGCGAACGACTGAGACCCGCCTGCCCCGAGGGCGGTGGCGACGCGTGCCGGGCGCACGAAGAGAGGTGACGACGTGGTCAGCATCGACGAGGTGGCGCGCGACGCGGGCGTCTCGACGGCCACCGTCTCGCGCGCGCTGAGCGGTCGCGGTCACGTCTCCGACGCGACCAAGGCACGGGTCGAGGCGGCGGCGAAGACCCTCGGCTACGTGGTGTCGGCGTCCGCGTCGAGCCTCGCCTCGGGCCGCACCCGGAACATCGGCGTGCTCGTCCCGTTCCTCGACCGCTGGTTCTTCTCGACCGTGCTGAGCGGCATCGCGTCGGCGCTCATGCGGCGCGGGTACGACATCACCCTGTACAGCCTGACTGCCGACCGCGCCGAACGCAGGGACGTGTTCGACACGTTCCTGCGCCGCCAGCGCGTCGACGGGGTCATCGCGATCTCGATCGAGATCGGCGACGAGGAGACCGAGCAGCTCATGGCCCTCGACCTGCCGGTCATCGCGATCGGTGGACCGAACCCGCGGCTCACCACCCTCACCGTCGACGACGTCGCCGTCGCGCGGCTGGCGACCGAGCACCTGCTGGCGCTCGGCCACCGTGAGATCGCCCACATCGGCGCCAGCCCCGAGTTCGACATCGACTTCCACATCCCGACCCACCGTCGGCAGGGCTTCGAGCAGGCGCTCGCCGATGCGGGCATCGAGGTGAAGCCGTCGCTCTTCGAGCCGGCCGACTTCACGATCGAGGGCGGCTTCCGCGCCGCCAAGCAGCTGCTCGGCAAGCCCGGCGGCCGCCCGACCGCGATCTTCGCGGCGTCCGACGAGATGGCGATCGGCGCGCTGCTCGCGGCCCGCGAGCTCGGCTACCGCGTGCCCGAAGACCTCTCGATCGTCGGCATCGACGGTCATGAGCTCGGCGACTTCTTCCGTCTCACGACGGTCGACCAGTTCCCGCTCGGCCAGGGCGAGCGGGCGGCCGACGCGATCCTCGCCGAGCTGGAGGCGAAGGATGCCGCGCCCCCGGCGCACCTGCCCGGCAAGCTGCCCTACGAGCTGATCGTCCGCGGCTCGACGGCCCGCCTCCCGGGCTGACCGCCGAGTCGCCGGAACCGCCCGGTTAGGCTCGGAGGCATGACGATCGACCTCGAGGCCCTCTACATCGACCTGCACCGGCATCCCGAACTGTCGTTCCAGGAGACCCGCACGGCCGGCGTCGTCGCGAAGCACCTCGCCGATCTGGGCGTCGAGTACGAAGAGGGCATCGGCAAGACCGGCGTGGCCGGGGTCATCCGCAACGGCGAGGGTCCGGTGGTCTGGCTCCGCGCCGACATGGACGCCCTCCCCGTGCCCGAGCAGACCGGCCTCGACTATGCGAGCACGGCCCGCGGCACCGACCCGACCGGCACCGACGTGCCCGTCATGCACGCGTGCGGCCACGACATGCACGTCGCCTCGCTGCTCGGCGCGCTCGAGCGGCTCGTCGCCACGAAGGACGAGTGGGCAGGCACGATCGTCGCGGTCTTCCAGCCCGCCGAGGAGTACGGCGCCGGGTCGCAGGCCATGATCGCCGATGGAGTCCTGGATCGCTTCCCGAAGCCCGACATCGTGCTCGGCCAGCACGTCACACCGCTTCCCGCCGGCACGATCGGGGTCCGCAGCGGCACCCAGATGGCGGCATCCGACGGCCTGACCGTGACCCTGCTGGGCCGCGGCGGGCACGGCTCGCGCCCGCACTCGACGATCGACCCGGTCGTCATGGCGGCCGCGACCGTGATGCGCCTGCAGACGATCGTGTCGCGTGAGGTCGACCCCCGCGACGTCGCCGTCGTCACCGTCGGCTCGATCCACGCCGGTCTCAAGAACAACATCATTCCGGCCGAGGCGCGGCTCGAGCTGAGCCTGCGCTACCCCGACGACGAGGCGCGCGCCCGCGTGCTCGAGAAGGTCGAGCGGGTCGTGCGTGCCGAGGCGCAGGCATCCGGCGCCGAAGAGGCCCCCGTCATCGCGATCGACCATTCGCTGCCGCCGACCATCAACGACGTCGATGCCACCGCGCGCCTGCGCCTCGCGTTCGACACGGCGTTCGGCGAGGGCACCGTCCTCGATCCCGGCATGTTCACCGGCAGCGAGGACGTGTCGTGGTTCGCGCGCGAGTCCGACGCCCCGCTGGTGTTCTGGTTCTGGGGCGGCGTCGACCCCGACGCCTACGCCGCCGCTGTCGCAGGCGGCACGGTCGAGCGCGACATCCCGACGAACCACTCCCCGTTCTTCGCGCCGGTGCTGCAGCCGACCCTCGACAACGGCGTCGCGAACCTCGTCGTGGCGGCGCGCGAGTTCCTGGGGTCGCCCTCAGGCGACTGATCCCGGATGCCGCGACCCGCGGCATCCGCTCATCAGCGCCAGCGCGCGGAGGGCCGCCGCGGCGGTGTGTCGGGATCGATGGGTCCGCGTGCGTCGACGAGATGCTGTCCCGAGGCGAGGCCGGGGAGCCCTCGGCCCGAGCGAGTCGCGAACACCAGGATCACCGACGCCAGCGCGAAGAGCCAGCCGACGAAGTCCCAAGCTCCGGGCAGCGCGAACAGCACCGTCAGTCCGCCGATGCCCGCGGCGAAGCGCAGCACCCGCGCGAGGCCGCCGGGCAGCCCGCCGCCCTCGAATCGCAGCTCGACGGCGAGGTCCCCGACCGTACGACCCGTCGCGAGGACGACGACGAGGCAGACCGCGATCGCCGTGACGGACGCCGCCGCCGACGCCGCCCCTCCGTCGCGCACCTCGTCACGCGCGCCGAGCGCGTACAGGACGAGCTGCAGGACGACGCCCACGGCGAGGAACACGAGCCAGGCGGCGAGCGCGTCGCACGCCATGCCGAGCAGGCGCCGGGCCCGAGTGACCGGGCGCGGCCGATCCGCGTCGGCCGCCCGCCCCATGCCGCGGTGGTGACGCGGCACCGAGAGCGCGAGAAGCGACCCGATCATCGCGCCGACCGTGTTCGTGACCAGGTCGTCGACGTCGAAGACGCGGTACGCGCAGGGGTAGAGGCTCCACACGCCGGTCAGCTGCGTGAGCTCGATGAACGCCGAGAGCCCCAGGCCGGCGAGCGTCGCGACCACGATCCCCCTGCCGCCGAGCACGCGCACGAGGAAGCCGAACGGCACGAACAGCAGCACGTCGAGAAGCACCTGCAGTGCCGCGGGATCCGTGAATGCCGACGCCGGCCGCAGAGTCGCGCCCCGCACGTCGTCGACGAACGCGAACAGCTCGAGGTTCGACGGGACGCAGACCACCGCGTCCGGATCGGGCAGCGGCAGGACCGTGTAGGTCCAGACCGCCATGACGTAGACGAGCGCGGCGAACCAGAGCGCGAAGCGACCGAGGCTGAGCCCGCCGCGCCGACGGAAGCTGACCGCCACGAACGGGACGAACAGCACCACGCCCGCCACGACGCCGAGCGCGATCGCGAATCCTCCGAGGAGCAGACGGTCGTCCACGCCACAGATCCTCGCAGAGGCCGCATGGATTCCGTGAGGATGGGGCCGACGGCCCTCCGGCGCGGCGTAATGTCGCCTGCCGTGACGAGTGAACCCCGAGATCCTTCAGGCGAGCAGCCGCGCGCGAAGCGGCTCATCCTGGGCGACCCGCTGACGTCCGAGAAGATGGACGAGCAGCTCCTGCCCAAGAAGCGCGCGCTGCCGATCTTCGCCTCCGACGCGCTCAGCTCCGTGGCCTACGCGCCGCAGGAGCTGCTGATGATCCTGCTGATCGGAGGCACGGCGTTCCTCGCCTTCTCCCCCTGGGTCGCGGCCGCCGTCGTCGTGCTGCTGATCGTGGTCGTCGCGAGCTACCGCCAGCTCATCAAGGCGTACCCGTCGGGCGGCGGAGATTACGAGGTCGCCAGGAAGAACCTCGGCGAGGGTCCGGGGGTCGTCGTCGCGGCGGCGCTCCTCGTGGACTACGTGCTCACCGTCGCGGTGTCGGTCGCCTCGGGCGTCGACAACATCATCTCGGCCATCCCCGAGCTCGACCCCGGCCGCATCGAGCTCGCGGTCGGCTTCGTCGTGCTCATCATCATCGTCAATCTCCGCGGAGTGCGCGAGGCCTCGTTCGCGTTCGCGATCCCCACCTACGTCTTCATCGGCTCGGTCGCCGTCATGATCGTCGTCGGACTGACCCGCACGCTCATGGGAGACCCGCCGGTCGTATCGAGCGCCGAGTACGCGGTGCAGGCCGAGCAGCTCACGCAGGCGGCGGTCATCCTCCTCGTGCTGCGCGCGTTCTCGAGCGGATGCTCCGCGCTCACCGGCGTCGAAGCCGTGTCGAACGGCGTGCCGGCCTTCCGCAAGCCCAAGGTCCGCAACGCGCAGATGACCCTCACCCTCATGGGCGGCATCGCGATCCTGCTGTTCTCCGGCCTCACCGCCCTCGCCCTGGTGTCGGGTGTGCACTACGCGGAGAACCCCTGCCACCTCATCGGGTTCGACTGCGAGAGCCAGCCTCAGCCGAGCCTCATGGCACAGGTCGCCGCCGCGACCTTCGGCATGGGATCGATCCCGTTCTTCATCATCCAGGCGGCGACCGCCTGCGTGCTGCTGCTGGCGGCGAACACCGCGTTCAACGGCTTCCCGCTGCTGGGCGCGGTGCTCGCCCGCGACGGCTTCGCGCCCAAGGCGCTCAACACCCGGGGCGACCGCCTCGTGTACTCGAACGGCATGATCATCCTCGGTGTCGCCGCGATCGTCGTGCTGATCGTCTACCAGGCGAACCTCACGACGCTCATCCAGCTGTACATCATCGGCGTCTTCGTGTCGTTCTCGATCGGCCAGATCGGCATGGTGAAGCACTGGCGCCGCTCGCTGCGCGCGCTGCGCGGTCTGTCACCGGATGCCGCGGCTCAGGCATCCGCTCATCATGAGCGCCGCTCGGCCTACAGCGGCCTGGCGATCAACGCGCTCGGCGCGGCCATGACCATCTCGGTGCTGCTGATCGTGACCATCACGAAGTTCACACACGGCGCGTGGCTCGTGTTCATCGCCATCCCCGTGCTCTCGGTGCTCATGATCGGCGTGAACCGCTACTACCGCGACGTCGAGCACGAGATCCGGGTCGACGACACGACGCACTTCGGCGCCGAAGGCGACCTCGCCATCGTCCTGGTCAACCGGCTGCAGAAGCCGGTACTCAAGGCGATCGACTACGCCCTCGCCGCGAGGCACGACAAGACGATCGCCGTGCACGTCGCGGTGAGCGAGGAGGAGTCGGCCGAGCTGCAGCGCCAGTGGGAAGAGCATCGCGTGCCGGTCAAGCTCGTCATCATCGAGTCGCCGTACCGCTCCTACGCGGCTCCGGTCGCGAAGTTCATCAAGCAGTACCGCGAGACCTACGGGTCGTCTGTGGTCACGGTCTACCTGCCGCAGTACATCGTGGGCCACTGGTGGGAGTCGCTGCTGCACAACCGGCGGTCGCGCCGCATCGCCCAGCAGCTCATGCTGGTGCACGGCGTCTCGATCACGCTCGTGCCGTGGCTGCTCGACTCGTCCGAGCTGATCTACGGCAGGCGCTCGCGACCGCTCCCCGGCGACGAGCGGGCCGGACGCCCCGCCCCCGTCGAGATCCAGCACAGCGGACGACGGGCGACGCGTCCCGCCGGCCCACCGGCCGCGAACGAGGCCGAGGCACGCGAGCCTGGCACGCGCGAGCCTGCAGGGATCGGCGGTCCCTCGGCGTGAGACCGCGGGGCCGGGCATCCCACTGCCCGGTCCCGCCCCCGCCCGGCGCCCGTCCCCGCCCGGGCGCCCGCCCCCGCCCGGCGCCCAGGCAACGCGCGTAGCCTGGGAGGGTGACATCTCCCGCGCCCGTGCTCGACCTCACGGCCATCCGCGCCGACTTCCCGCTCCTCGGCGAGCGCGTCGGCGACGCCCCCCTCGTCTACCTCGACTCCGGCGCGACCAGCCAGAAGCCGCAGGCGGTCATCGACGCCGAGGTCGCGTTCGTCACCCGCTCGAACGCCGCGGTGCACCGCGGCGCCCACACTCTCGCCGCCGAGGCGACCGAGCTCTTCGAAGACGCCCGTGCCGCCGTCGCCGGGTTCGTCGGCGCGCGGCCCGAGCAGCTCGTGTGGACCAGCGGTGCGACGGCCGGCCTCAATCTCATCGCCTACGCCATCGGCAACGCGACCCTCGGCCGGGGTGCCCCCGAGAGCGAGCGCTTCGCCCTGCGGCCCGGCGACGAACTCGTCGTGACCGAGAGCGAGCACCACGCGAACCTCATCCCGTGGCAGGAACTCGCCGCCCGGACCGGAGCGACGCTGCGCCACATCCGCGTGCACGACGACGGCACGATCGACCTGGACGCCGCGGCATCCGTCATCACCGACCGCACGCGCCTCGTGGCGTTCCCCCACGTCTCCAACGTGCTCGGCATCGTCAACCCGGTCGCCGAGCTCGTCGCCCTCGCGCAGGGGGTCGGCGCTCTCACCGTCCTCGACGCGTGCCAGTCGGCGCCCCACCTGCCGCTCGACCTCCCGGGCCTCGGCATCGACCTCGCCGTGTTCTCCGGCCACAAGATGCTGGGCCCGTACGCGGTGGGCGGTCTCTACGGCCGGGCAGACGTTCTCGCGGCGCTCCCGCCGTTCCTCACCGGCGGCTCGATGATCACGACGGTCACCCTCGACGAGGCGAAGTACCTCCCGCCGCCGCAGCGTTTCGAGGCGGGCACCCAGCCCGTGTCGCAGGCGATCGGCCTCGCCGCCGCCGTGCGCTACCTCGACGAGGTCGGCATGCCCGCGGTGCACGCGCACGAGCGTGCGCTCGAGGCCCGCATGCGGGAGGGGCTCCGGGGCATCCCCGGCATCCGCCTGCTCGGCGATGCCGCCGGGGTCGAGCGCGTCGGACTGTGGTCGTTCGACGTCGACGGCGTGCACGCCCACGATGTGGGACAGTTCCTCGACGCGCGCGGCATCGCGGTGCGCGTCGGGCACCACTGCGCCCAGCCGCTGCACCGCCGCTTCGGACTGACCGCGTCGGTGCGGGCATCCGCCGCGCTCTACAACACCGCCGACGAGATCGACCAGTTCCTCGACGCCGTCGCCGGCGTGCGCGCATTCTTCGGAGCGGGCGCATGAGCGGGCTCGAGTCGCTCTACCAGGAGCTCATCCTCGACCACTCGAAGCGCCGGGTCGGCTTCGGCCTGGCCGACGAAGAAGGTCGCGCCGCGACCTCCCACCAGCACAACCCGCTGTGCGGCGACGAGATCACGCTGCGCCTGCGCCTCGCCGAGGACGGCGAGGTCATCCGCGACGTCACATGGGAGGGCAACGGCTGCTCGATCTCGCAGGCCTCGGCCTCGATGCTCGCCGAACTCGTCGACGGGATGCCGCGGGCCGAGGCATCCGCCCTCATCGACGGCTTCCGCGAGGCGCTGCGCTCGCGCGGCACGATCGAGCTCGACGAGGACGTCTACCTCGACGCCGCCGCCCTGTCGGGGGTCTCGAAGTACGTCGCGCGCGTGAAGTGCGCGATGCTCGCGTGGGTCGCCCTCGAGGACGACCTGGCTCGCGCCTAGGTCTCGGTCAGCGGGTCGGGCCCGGCGGGGTCGACCGGGTTCAGGGGGTGGGCGGGGCCGGACGCGCCGGCGGCGCTCGCCTGCCACTGCACCTTCCACTTCGTGTGCGCCTTGAGCGCGTGGAGCACGGCCAGCCGCACGACGAGGTACAGCGCGAGCCCGATCACCGCCAGCACGAGCAGATAGAAGATGATCACGAAGTGCCAGCCGGTGAGTCCCTGCATCATGGCTCGACGGTAGGGGACCGGGGCGCCCTCGCGCTCGCGTTGTCCACAGCGGCCACGGCACGCTCCGCATGGAAACCGTGAGGATCGGCGGACGGCGCCGTGCACGGGTGTTGGATCGGAAGTGTGGACGAGATGGACAGCGCGCTGAGCGCGCGTGAGCGCGTGGTCGTCGCGCTCAGCGGCGGCGCCGAGGGCGAGACGCTGATCCGCCGTGCCGCCCGGCTCGTCGAGCGCACGCGGAACGCCGAGCTGCTGGCCGTCCACGTCGCGAGCGAGGACGACGCGCGCGCTCCGGAGCCCGCCCACCTGGCCGCGCAGCAGGAGCTGGCGGAGGCGCTCGGCGGCACATATCACCAGGTGGTGGGCGGCGACACCGCGCGCGCGGTGCTCGAGTTCGCGCGCTCCCGTCAGGCGACGCAGCTCGTGATCGGCGTCAGTCGCCGCAGCCGGATCGCCGCCGCCCTCTCGGGACCGGGCATCGGCGCGGCCGTCGTGCGCGAGGCGGGGGACATCGACGTGCACGTGGTGGCGCACGCGCGCGCGGGCGACCGCTTCGCGCTGCCGCGACTCTCCGGCGGCGCGCTCAGCCGCCAGCGCGTCGTGCTCGGCTTCGTCGTCGCGCTGGTGTTCGGACCGCTGCTGACCTGGGTGCTCTACTCGGCGCGGACGCCGGAGTCGATCACGTCGGACGTCCTCGCTTTCCAGCTGCTGGTGGTGGTCGTCGCGCTCGTCGGCGGCATCTGGCCGGCACTGTTCGCCGCGGTGCTGTCGGGGCTCACGCTCGACTTCTTCTTCGTCGCACCGCAGTTCACCGTCGCCGTCTCCGACCCGCTCCACCTGTGGGCGCTGTTCCTCTACGTGCTGATCGCGCTGCTCGTGAGCTACATCGTCGACCAGGCAGCGCGGCGAGCGCGCATCGCGCAACGGGCCACCGCCGAGGCCGAGCTGCTCGCGACGGTCGCCGGCAACGTGCTGCGCGGCGAGAGCGCCGTCCCCGCGCTCGTCACCCGCGCCCGCGAGGCGTTCGGCCTCGCCGGCGTGCGCTTGATCGACGCCGACGGCACGGTGCTCGCGACCGACGGCGAGCCGGTGCGCGACGGACGGTTCGAGTCGGTCCCCGTGGGTCGACGCGACGGCGCGCCCCGGGCGGCGCTCGAACTGCACGGCCGGGCGCCGGATGCCTCGGAGCGGCGCCTGCTGGACGTCGTCGTCGCGCAGCTCGGCGCCGCGCTGGAGAGGGCCGAGCTGACCCGGGCGGCGCGCGCCGCCGAGGCCCTGGCCGTCGCCGACCAGGTGCGCAGCGCCCTCCTGTCCGCGGTCAGCCACGATGTGCGCCGACCGCTCGCCGCGGCGATCGCCGCCGTGGGCGGACTGCGCGCGGCCGGTCCCACGCTGAGCGACGAGGACCGCCACGAGCTCGTCGAGACCGCGGACGAGAGCCTCGCCGCGCTGTCGACGCTCGTCACCGATCTCCTCGACGTCGGCCGCGTGCAGGCCGGCGTGCTGGCGGTGTCGCTGCGCCCCGTCGACGCCGCCGACGTCGTGCTCGCTTCGCTCGAGGAGCTCGGGCTCGGACCCGGCGCGGTCGACCTGACGCTCGACCCCGACCTCCCGCCCGTCGCCGCCGACCCCGTCCTGCTGCAGCGGGTCATGGTGAACGTGCTCGCGAACGCCGAACGGCATGCGCCCGCGGCGACGCGCGTCGAGGTGACCACGGCCGCGCAGGATGGCCGGGCCGAGCTGCGCGTGATCGACCACGGCCCCGGTATCGCCGCCGAGCGGCGCGACGAGATGTTCGCGCCGTTCCAGCGTCTCGGCGACACCGACAACACCACGGGCCTCGGGCTCGGTCTCGCCCTGTCGAAGGGGTTCACCGAGGGCATGGGCGGTACGCTCACGCCCGAGGACACCCCCGGAGGAGGACTGACCATGGTGATCGCCCTCCCCGTCGCCAGGGCCGCGACGTGAAGGTCCTCGTCGCGGACGACGACCCGCAGCTCGTCCGCGCCCTGCGCATCACGCTCGCGGCCCACGGCTACGACGTGGTGGCCGCCCCCGACGGCGCCGCCGCGATCGCCCTCGCGGCGAAGGAGCGTCCCGACATCGTGATGGTCGACCTCGGGATGCCGCGGCTCGACGGCGTCCAGGTCATCGAGGCGCTCCGGGGCTGGTCGTCGGCGCCGATCATCGTCGTCTCCGGCCGCACCGGCTCGGCCGACAAGGTCGAGGCGCTCGACGCCGGCGCCGACGACTTCGTCACCAAGCCCTTTCAGATCGACGAGCTGCTCGCACGCCTGCGCGCCCTCTCACGCCGGGCACCGGCATCCGCCGACGAGCCCGTCGTCTCGTTCGGCGACGTGCGCGTCGACCTCGCCGCGAAACTGGTGACGCGCGCCGGCGCGGCCGTGCATCTCACCCCGACCGAGTGGCAGATCCTCGAGTTCCTCGCGCGCAATCCCGGGGCCCTCGTCACGCGGCAGGCGCTGCTGAAGGACATCTGGGGCACCGAGCAGGTCACCGACACCGGCTACCTCAGGCTGTACCTGTCGCAGCTGCGCAAGAAGCTCGAGGCCGACCCCGCGCGCCCC
>NZ_JSYE01000055.1:0-387 GCF_054824025.1 Microbacterium sp. HJ5 | reverse complement strand
CTTCCGGTCGCCGTAAGGCTTCCGGTCACCATCGCGCTTCTCGTACGGCTTCCGGTCAGCGTCACGCTTCTCGTACGGCTTCCGATCGCCGTAGGGCTTCCGGTCACCGTACGGCTTCCGGTCGCTGTCGCGCTTCTCGTACGGCTTGCGGTCGCCGTCGCGCTTCTCGTACGGCTTCCGGTCACCGTCACGCTTCTTATACGGCTTCCGGTCACCATAAGGCTTCCGGTCACCGTCGCGGGCGGGACGTGCGGGGCGCGATCCAGCGTCTCGGGCTCGAGGAGGATGGTCGCCTGTGCGTCCGCGCGGCGTGCGGTCGGCTCCGCCTTCGCGCGGCTCCTGCTCTGCCATCTCTCTCGATCCTTCCGCTGTGGGGTTGTTAACGCG
>NZ_JSYE01000054.1:0-3038 GCF_054824025.1 Microbacterium sp. HJ5 | reverse complement strand
TTCCTCATAATCGTGAGGTCGCGGGTTCAAGCCCCGCTCCTGCTACAACATAACCTCGGCTGATCAGCACTTCTTGTCCCATACGAAGGGACAGAGAATCGATGCGCTCAGCATCTATTCATCAGGTATCCGCTGACGGCGGCACTTTCAGCGTTCTGCGCCGGAAGGTGCTCCCTCCGCCTCGGCTCAGTTGTGTCTGCCTGGAGCACCTTGCTGTCACGGACAGCGAACAGCTCTCCGGGCTGGGCCTGGAGCCGATGGTGACTGCCAGCGAGTTGGCGGAGTACCTCCGCGTCGACGTGCAGGCGATCTACGATCTGCGGCTGCATGATCGTGGACCGAAGGGCATCGGGTCCGCACCGGTGGGCAAGCGGACTGCGTCCGCTGTCGAGAGTTATCGATGACAGTTGCAGCGCCCAGCGAGGCGTCGCTGACAACGAATATCCGCGGCAGAAAGAAGGATTGGATACAGGACGAGCAATCGGGCAGGCCCGAAGACAGCGGGGGGTGTGGCGGTGCCCGAATGAGGGGGCGCTGCCTCTGGAAGGATCCGGCGCGGATGGCCTGCAGCATCGAGTGGGTCTTGGATGGCGGCGACCACCACATGGTGCTGCTGCGGATCGAGGCATACACCCTCGACCCGAGCATCGAGCCGCCCGTCTGGTACGACTCGGGGTTTTTCGGCGTGGGCACTCTCACGACTGCGGAATGAGGTCCGGCATCAGAGAGTAGTCTTCACGGCATGAGCACTCGGCAACGCTAGCCCCGCCCAGGGGCCGCGCCGACCGAAGGGACCGTGCCTTGGTTCGCCTGCTCTGCCGTTCGCTCTTCGCCGTCTTCGGACACCGCATCTGCTGCGGACGCATTCCTGAATGGACCGCCCGCGTGGGACAGCCGTGGGATACGTACGACGTCGCACCGCTCAACCTCTACAACGTCATCTGGCGCGTACAGTCGCGGATACGGAGCTGGATCGCCTGACCGGCTGCGGTGCTGAAGCGGTGGGACCAATTGCAGCGAATCGGATGTGACCGGATGGTGGCGCTGAGAGCCCCGAGTGCTGATTTCCCTGCGGTTCTGTAACCCGATGTGATCCGTCTGACCTGATCCCATATGCGTTCAAATCCCACCGTCACCGCCACGTCGAAGCCCCGCGAACCCTTGGAAACAGGGGATCGCGGGGCTCTTCTCTTTCGCGCGACGGCGAAGGGGGAACAGATCGGGAACACACGTTCCTGAGGGCGGTGTCAAATGCCGGTGCCCGGGACCTCCGACGGCAGCACGACGGGCGCTGCTGAGGGTGGGAAGATCGATCGGTTGCGTGCCTGGGCGAGGGCGGTGGCGACGGCGTCGAGGTCGTCGTCGAAGAGGTCGGCGTACGTGTCCAGCGTCATCGCTGCTGACGCGTGACCGAGCATTCGTTGGACGGCTTTCACATTCGCACCTGCGCTGATGGCGAGACTCGCCGCGGTGTGGCGGAGATCGTGTGGTGTCACCCGCGGGAATGTCGGATCGTCTCTCTGCGCCCGTTTCACGGCTCTGGCGAACCAGCCGTCTTGTGAGTTGGGCAGTCGGAGTTGGTTGGTGCCGTCGCCGAACAGCAGCTGGGTGGCGTCCTTGCCGGCGAAGAGGGATCGGATCATCGGGTCGAGGAAGTCTGGGTAACGCACCGAGCGCGTGCGGTGGGTCTTCGGTGATCCGACATGAAGATGTCCGTTCACCAGGACCGCGTTCTCATAGACAGTGACGGCGCCGCGGTAGGTCAATGTCTCGAAGTCGCAGTCCGGTGGCTTCGCCCACCGGAGACCGGTGTAGGCGAGGAAGTAGACGACGTGGGGATGCGCGGACCGCTGAGCGAGTTCGGCGACCTGCCGAGGCTACCGCGGATCATCCCTGGTGCACACGCAGGGGGAGAGAGTGCTGGTTCGTGGTTTCGGTGGCGGAATGTCGATAGAAATGTGGGTGAACACATCCACGCGGGTGATTGAAACGGCCTATCGAGTTGGATTGCGATGAACGACGAGATTTGTATCGATCCGCATACCTTCAATCGGAGCGGATCGGGTGCCGTCAGTGGGAAGATATGGATTCGCATCGGGGGCGAGGCGTTCCCAGAAGACGATTGGTCCGACTTCCCTCTGATTGTTCTCAAGTGGTGGATTGTCGAACTCAGGAGGTTCCGCGCCGGTAGCCCTGCCGCGAGTTTGCACTTCATGGACGGCGACTTCGGGGTAAGTCTGACGCGGGACGGCTCGCGCATCGTCGCGCGCCGTGAGCGAGCCGGAGTCGTTATTGGAGAGGTAATTCAGGTCGATGCCGAGTCACTCTTTGCGTCCGCCTTAGTTGCGGCCACCGATGTTATCTCTCGCCTGTCCGGCACGATGGGGGGCAGCGATCTGGAGCTTCTCGTTCGCGAGGCGATTTCGTAGCCATCGCGGTGACGAAAAGAAGCAAGGGCGCCTGCGGTTGGTCGTGTTGAGACCCTGCAACCATCTTGCAGATGGGCGGCGACAGGGGTTCGCAGATTCCGTGGGCGCAGCGCAACGCTCAGGAGTCTCGGCGACGGACTCCGGTGGGTGCGTACGGCAGCAGTCTCGCCTCGCTACAACGAGGTGGCCAAAGAAGTCGGACGGGAGTCGGGTCTCGAACTTCCCAGCCCGCGGGAACATCCGCGGGAACAATCTCAATGAATCCGATGTGATTCAACAGAGCGTTTGGGATCTCTGGCCGTTGGTTTCATGCGGTTCTGTGACCTCATGTGATCCCTGTGACCCCATCCGGTATGCGTTCAAATCCCATCGTCACACCCATGCTGAGATGGCACCGCATGCCCTTCCTCGGCTGGACCGCAGGTAAGGTTCCGCGGCTGAGGCGCTTGCCCACATTTTGCCCACATCGGCCCGAACTTCGGTCATCGTGGACGCAGTTGAGCGCCACTTTCGGGCGTCGCGAACCGCGTGATTCCGCGGGACCCGCCCCGAGCCGCTCTGAACCGCCGCGCCCGAGGTTTCCTCATAATCGTGAGGTCGCGGGTTCAA
>NZ_JSYE01000007.1:0-77923 GCF_054824025.1 Microbacterium sp. HJ5 | reverse complement strand
GCTCTCGCGCGGCGCCGACGCCGCTCGAATCCGAAGGAGAGATCATGAAGAAGACTGGCATGCTGGCCCGCTGCGCGGTGGGGGCTGCAGGAGGACTGCTGCTGCTCGGCGCCGCCGGTGCCGCGATGGCGGACGAGGTCGGGGACGGCGAAGTGGACGTCAACGTCGACATCGCCGCGCTGCCCCCGGTCGGCGCGCTCACGATGAGCGTCGCCGTCGATTCCACGGAGCTCACGGAGGTGACCTCGGACGACCCCGAGTTGCGCGAGTTCACCGGCGTGCTCCCGACCGTCACGGTGAGCGACGATCGTGAGGAAGTCCCTGCCGGGGCGTTCTGGTACGTCGTCGGGCAGTCCTCGGCGTTCACGGCAGCGGGTGTTCCCGAGCTCGGCCCTGAGCACCTCGGCTGGACGCCGCGCCTGCTCACCGAGAACGACGGCGAGGTCGCCGAGGGACCCGAGGTCGGCACGATCTTCGACGAGGCTCCCAACAACGTCGGTCTCGAAGGCGAGGAGTTCCTCGCCCTCGCGCTCGAGTCGGGCGAGGCCCGCGCGGTCGGCGAGTGGCACGCCGACGCCGACCTCACGCTCAAGACGCCGAAGGACGTCGCGCCGGGGAGCTACTCCGCGACGATCACGCTCACGCTGTGGGAGGCCGCCCTCTAGGGCGGGTCGGCCATGGCACACCACGACCGGGCGACGCGCGCACGGAGACCGCTGGCTCTCGCGAGCGCCGCCATCGTCGCCGCGGGCCTCCTGCTCGCCGCCCCTCCCGTCCACGCCGCGGAGGAGTGGAACCCGGATTCGGGCTACACGTCCAGCGACAAGGGCGACGGCACCTACAGCGTCCCGCTATTCAACGCAGACGTCCCCGACGTCTCGGTCGAGCGGATCCCCGCCGCCGAGAACGACGAGGGTCGCGACATCTACTACATGATCAGCACCACCATGCATCTCAGTCCCGGTGCGCCGATCATGAAGTCCTACGACCTGGTCAACTGGGAGATCGTCAACTACGTCTTCGACCGTGCGGACATCAGCGACTCGTTCTCGCTGCGGAACGGGCAGACGTCGTACGGGCAGGGGCAGTGGGCCTCGTCGATCCGCCACCACGACGGCAAGTGGTACGTCGCCTTCAACACCAACAACCTGGGCGGTTCGTACCTCTACACGACGGACGACATCGACGGCGGCAAGTGGGACCGGGTGAAGCTGCCCGGGTCGTACCACGACCCCTCGCTGTTCTTCGACCTCGACGGCACGCCGTACATCTTCTACGGCTCGGGCTCGACGAGCGCGGTGCGGCTGAGCGCGGACTTCACCCAGGTGCTTCAGACCTACTCGCAGATCATCCGGCCCGCGGACTACCCCGGTGCTCCCGTGGGCGGGCTCTTCGAGGGCGCGCAGGTGCAGTACATCGACGGCAAGTACTACATCGTCATCATCACGTGGCCCTCAGGGCAGGGACGTCAGGTCGTGCTCTTCCGCTCGGACCACCTCCTGGGCCGCTACGCCACGACGGACGGCAGCAACCCCTATGAGGCGAAGGGCGTGCTCAACTCCAACGGCTGGGCGCAGGGGAGCCTCGTGCCGGTTCAGGCGGCGGACGGTGGAACCGACTGGCACGGGTTCTTCTTCCGTGACACCTTCCCGATCGGCCGCATCCCGGCGCTGATCCCCGCGAACTGGGGCGCGGACGGCTGGCCCGTCTTCGGCAACAGCGGGAGCGTCCCGGTCGGCGGGTCCTTCCAGAAGCCGATCCGGCTGAGTGCGGAGGAGGAGCTCTACGAGCGGCAGAAGAGCATCGTCGCGTCCGACGACTTCGACAACGACGCACCGCATCGTGCCTACATGGATGAGCCGTGGACGATCCCGCCGACGCCGGACGTGGATGAGTCCCTCGTCGGTGTCGAACTGCTCTCCGACCCCGGGTTCGAGGACGGCGCGGCCGGCTGGATCGTCAACGATTCCGCGACGCTGTCGCCGTCGACGGATGCTGCGACCGGCGCGGGCGCGCTGCGGGTGACCGCGCGCACCACCACCGGATCCGGGCCCGCGCAGGACGTGTCGGGCAAGGTTCAGCACAACGTCACGTACGACGTGTCGGCAAAGGTGAAGTACGACAACCCCAACAGTCCGGCGACCAAGCAGTTCCTGATCACCGCGCGCTACGGCACCAGCACGTTCACGAACCTCGCGAGCGTGACCGCGACCCGCGGCCAGTGGGCGACGATCACCGGGAGCTTCACCGTGCCCGCGGCGCAGAGCCCGTCATCCATGCGGATCTTCATCGAGACGCCATGGACGAGCAACGCCAATGCACAGGCGGCACCGGACACGCATCTCATGGACTTCACCGTCGACGACGTGTCCTTGAAGGGGCGGCCGATCACCACGGAGCAGCCGCACCCCGATGAGATCGGTCCGAACCGCTCGCGTCTCGCGCTGCAGTGGGAGTGGAACCACGCTCCGGACAACCGGTACTGGTCGCTCACGGACCGCGAGGGCTGGCTGCGCCTGACCACCGGCAAGGTCGTCACGGGAAACACCCGCCACTACAAGCTGACGAACGACGACGAGGCGACGTTCCTCGAGGAGGCGCGCAACACGCTCTCGCAGCGCACGTTCGGGCCGCGCCAGTCGGCCGAGACGAAGCTCGACATCTCCGGCATGAAGAACGGAGACGTCGCCGGTCTCGCGGCGTACAACCGCGGATTCTCGTACGTGGCCGTGAAGCGGGTGAACGGAGTCAACACGGTCGGCGTGGTCAATCGCGTCCAGCCGTTCGCCGCGACGATCGACCAATCGGCGATCGAGTCGTTCCTGCCGGGGACGACCGCGCAGCTGGGCACCGCTGCCGAGGTCCATTTGAAAGCGGATCTCGACTTCGCCAGCCCGTCCGGACAGCTGTGGACCACGTTCTCGTACTCGCTGGACGGGTTGACGTGGAATCAGCTCGGCAGTCGGGTGGGGCCGCAGACCCTCGACGGAACGCTAACGCACTTCATGGGACACCGCGTCGGCCTGTTCAACTACGCCACGCAGCAGGCGGGCGGGCACGTCGACTTCGACCATTACCTGCTCAGCGACACGCTCACGGCGCAGAACCAGCTGCTCGACAAGAGCGACCTGGATGCCGCGGTCGACCACGCGTCGACCCTCGACGAGCACGACTACCCTGCGGCGGAGTGGGCGGAGTTCGAGGAGCTGCTCGCCGATGCCGAGGTCGTGTCGCAGCGTGCCGTGGGCACGCAGAACCAGATCGATGCGCCGGAGCGGGCGCTCAGCCTGCAGATGGCGCGGCTCGGCACCCTGGCGGAGCCTCAGCCGACCCTGGAGGTGTCGGCCACCGCGGCGACCCGCTGCGTCCTGGGCAAGGCGGTCCTCACGGTTCAGGTGCGGAACGAGGAGAGCGTGCCGGTCGCGCTCTCGATCTCGACGCCGTTCGGGGCCAAGTCCGTCGCGGCCCTCGCTCCCGAGCGGGCCACGTCCAGCGCGTTCACCACGCGTCAGGCGTCGATCGCCGCCGGTCACGCCGACGTGGAGGCCACCGCGACGCTCGACGGCCGAGAGGTGGAGGTGGCGTTGGAGGCGCCGTACGCCGCCGCCTCCTGCGGCTGAGATGAGCACGATGACGGCCCCGGTCCACAGCCGGGGCCGTCATCGTGCGCTCGCCCACCGCTCCCGTGTGAGCACGCCGAGGCGACCCACCTTGCCCGGAAGCTGCACCTCGGGCCCGAGCTCGAAGCCGAAGAGACGCGTGCGTGCGAGGGCGCGCTCGTTGCGCACATCGGGCTCGATGAGGATCCGGCGGACGCTCGGGGGAGTGAAGACGAAGCCGGCGAGCACGGCGCCGAGTCTCGTCGTGAAGCCGGCGACGGGCGCTCCGCGTCCCGCGAGGAGGAAGTGGATGCCGACATCCCCGTCCTCGGTGGGATGGGCATCGCCGAGCGGGTCGTTCTCGGGCTCGTAGGTCTGCAGCAGCGCGACCGGCTCGCCGTCGCGGCGGACCAGGAACGCGTGGTGCGTCGACAGGCCGTCGACGTACGCGTAGAGGTCGCGCAGCTCGTCCCTCGGCAGGTCGGCGAGGCCCCAGAACGCGGTGCCCGGTGCGGTCACCCAGGCGTGGACGATGTCGAGATCGGCGACGGGGTCGAGTACGGCGATCTCGATGCGGCCGAGCGCCGGGTCGTCGACGGTGTGCACGACCGAGCCGGCGGGGCCGGTGATGAGGCGGCCGGTCACGGCGGTGCTCGCGGCGGTGCTCACGGCGGTGCTCACCGGGTCTCCTCCCACTCATCGCGGCGCAGCCGCGCCCAGTCGGTCACGACCCGGTGCGGGCTCGCGTCGGCCCATCCCTCGAGCTGGTCGGCGAAGTGCGGCGAGGCCGGGTCGCCCGCGGCGCCGAACGGCACGCTCCAGAGGCTGCGCTCGCGGTCGGCGAGATCCCACGCCCACCGCGCGACCGATCCGCGCCATACGCGATCGGTGCGACCGGGAATCGAGCCGGTGCACCGCACGGTGTCGCCGTCGCCCGAAAGGGACGTGCGGAGGCCCGAGTCGAAACCGGTGACCTCGCTCAGCACATGGAGCGGCAGCAGCCGGTGGGTCTCGCCCCACGCCGGCGCGCCGGCGGTCTCCGCCAGCGCGGCCGCCGCGAGTTCCTCGGCGTCGCCACGCAGCGCGGGGTGCGCGAGCAGGCGAGCGACCGCGGCCGCGGTCTGCGTGGTCACATCGAGCCACGCGTCGAACACTGCGCCGAACAGGTGCGGCTGGTGCAGCGCCGCGAGGGCCGGGTGCGCGACAACCCGCCGGATCAGCGCCGACCGCCAGGCCGCGAAGGCGCCGGCGGCGGGGGACGAGGCATCCATCCGCCCGTTCCACTCGCGCAGGAGGTCGCGGGCGGCCGAGGCGTCGGGCTCGAGGTCTCCCCGCGGCAGGAACGCGAGCAGCACCTTCGCGCTGCCGCTTGCCGTGTCGCCCCACACCGGCTCGAACTCGTCGACCGTGCGGGGCCGCGTCTCGTCGAGCACGTCGCGGATGCGGTCGGCGCGGTGGGATGCCGGGTAGGCCCAGCCCCGATCGATCCGGAGGTCGGTCGGCCGTTCGTTCGCGTCGACGGCGACGTCTGTCACGGTCACCGCTTCGCTCGGGCCCCGCTCCGGAGCCGCGGCGGCGCTCGCGGCGTCGAGCGGCAGCCGGCGCCCGCCGGCCGGGCGATCGGGCGTCGCGCCGACGGTCGCGGAGAGCACCGCGCCCTGCGCATCGGCCGCGAGCACGCGGTTGACCGGGTCGACCCATGCGCCGAAGGCCTCGATCACGTCGGCGGCGGTGCGGGCTCGGAGCAGGGGGAGGAGCGCCGCGGCGCCGAGATCGCCGCGGACGCGCGCCGGCATCCGCACGCTCCAGCCCACGAGCTCGTCGCCGTCGCTGGGCACGAGGTCGGTGACCACGGTGCCCCGCGCGGTCTCGAGAGCAGTGACCGCGACATCGTCGCCGCCGCGCACGCGGACCACGCTGCGCTCGACGTCGACCGGTTCCCAGCCGTCGGCGCCGAGAGCCTCGTACCCGTCGCCGACCGGCCGCAGACTCTCGCGGAAGACGTCCACCGAGTGCGCCATCGCGTTGGTCACGCCCCACGCCGCGTCGCCGGTGTGGCCGAAGTGCGGCACACCGGGAACTCCGGGGAAGGCCAGCCCCACGACGTCGAACTCGTCGCACGCGAGACGCACCTGCTGGTAGACCCCCGGCAGCTCGAGGATGCGGTGCGGGTCGCCGGCGAGCAGGGGCAGGCCGCTCGCGGTGCGCGAGCCGTGCAGCGCCCACGCATTGCTCCCCGACGTCGGCAGCGTCTCGGCCGCATCGGGGATCGTGTCGCCGTAGCCCGCGAACACGTCGACCCACTCGTCGCCGAGTGTCGCCGCGACGTGCGCGCGCCAGAGCATCAGCGGGAACGTCGAGAACAGCGCGTGCGCGACGTGGAGCACACCGAGCGGGTCGTGATCGTCCCACTCGGTCAGGACGACACGGTCGCCGAAGTGCCCGTCGAGAGCCCGGAACTCGGGCGCCGACGAGCCGGCCGCGGCCATGCCGCGCCGAACTCCTTCGGCGTAGCGCGCGATGAAACGGCGGGTCGCGACATCCGTCCCCTCCAGCGCACGGCGCGCGGTGTCGTCGAGACGCGCGCGGCGCGCGAAGACGTCCCACGACACCGCGGACGCGCCGACGAGCTCGGCGAGGCGGCCCGACGCGCGCAGCCGGTCGACCTCGATCTGCCAGCCGCGGTCGCGCGCGGTCACCTCGCCCTGCGCCCGGGCGAGGTCGTCGACGTCGGTCGCGTGGAGGTGGGGGACCCCGTGGGCATCCCGGTAGAGCTCTGCCACCCGCTCAGACTCCCACGAGCGCGGCCGGGATGCGGGTGCGAGCGACCGGGTTGTCGAGACGGCCCGCGTACATGAGCGACGCGGACTGGTCGGTCAGATCGACCATCTGCAGCGTGTTGCGCAGCTGCAGCCGGTTGAGGCACGAGTGCGCGAACGTGTCGGCGCGCAGGTCGACGAGCGAGTCGAGGGACGGATGCTGCGCCCGGTGGTCGTCGATCGTCTCGGCGACGAGCCGCCAGAAGTCCGCTTCGCTGAGCGTGCGGTCGGTGTGCAGGATGCCGGCGAGGTGGCGGAGCAGCCCGTCGAACACGTCGGTGAAGATCGCGAGCGCCTTCTCCTGGTCGTCGACCGGCGACACGATCCGCCGGACCTCCTCCGGCACGGCGCGATCGGCGAGCAGCGCCACCTCCTCGCCGATGTCCTTCATGAAGACGCCCGTCGGCACGTGGCCGTCGAGGATGAGGATGAGGTTCTCGCCGTGCGGCATGAACGCGAGGTCGTGGGCGAGCAGGCAGTGCACGAGCGGCCGCAGGTAGGCCCGGAGGTACGCGCGCACCCAGTCGCCCGCGTCGATTCCGGATGCCCGGATCAGCGCCGTCGCGTAGGAGGCGCCGCTGTCGTCCCGGTGCAGCAGCGAGGCCATCGTCGCGAGCCGCTCGTCGCTGCCGAGAAGCGGCAGCGGGCTCTCGCGCCACAGGGCGGCCAGCATCTTGCGATGCGCCGACGGCTGGGTGGTGCGGTGGTACGCGTCGCCCGTGTAGCCGATCGACGCGCGCTCGCGGAGCACGCGGAACCCGGCGTCGCGAAGGGTGGCGTCGCCCGCCACGAGCTCGGCGACCCAGTCGTTGATCGCCGGCGTCACCCGCATGTACGCGGGGGAGAGGCCGCGGAGGAACCCCATGTTCTGCACTGCGAGCGCCGTCTTGACGTAGTGCCGTTCGGGATGCGAGACGTTGAACATGGTGCGCACCGATTGCTGCGCGCGATACTCCGAGACGCTCTCGCCGGTCAGCACGAGGTCGCGCCGGGCGAGGTCGGGCGCGAAGGTGATCGCGACGCGGTTCTCCCACTGCCAGGGGTGGACGGGCAGCAGATGGAAGTCGGCAGGGTCCTCGTCGAGCGCCTCCAGCCGCTCACCGAACCGCGCCTGCTCCTCGGGGTCGAGCTCCGTGCGCAGGAGCGACGCCTCGTCGAGCCCGGCGCCGAGCGCGAGGTGCGACTGCGACCGGCGGGCGGCGACCCACACGAGCCGGAACGGCCGGGCGGCCTCGGGCGCGAACGCCGCGTAGTCCGAGACGCCGAAGCCGATGCGGCCGTTGTTGGCGACGAAGCCGGGGTGGCCCTCGGTCATGGCCGCCTCGATCTCCTGGAAGTCCGCGCCGACCAGCGCCTCGGCGCCGGCGGCGGGGTGGGCGAGCTTGAAGGCCGCCGCGGCGAGCGTCGATGCCACCTCTTCGAGGTACACCGGCAGCAGCGCGTCCGACAGGCCGAGCTGCGGCTGCAGCTCGATGATGAGCTGCTGCGCGTCGAGCGGTGCCGGCGCACCGTCGATGCGGCGCTCGAGGCTCGGCTCGTCGATGATCCAGTGCTCGAGCTCCGTCCGCTCGGCGCTGAACGTGTACTCGACGCGGGCGCCGACGCCGCCGTCCGGCACGTCGTCGGCGCCGCCGGGCACATCATCGCCGTCCGGCACGGCGACGAGCCACAGGTCTCCGGCGGGCACGGGCGACAGCATCCGCTCATGGGTGAACTCGGCGAGAGCCTTCGCGACGAGATGGCGCTGCGCTCGCTCGAGGGTGTCGGGGGTCAAGTGGGCGGCGGACGCGATCATGCGCGGGCTCCTCGGATGGCAGAGGTGAAGGGTGCGAGCACGCCGAGCTCGGAGAGGGCGAAGTCGTCGCGCGTGCAGACGGACAGGGCGGCTGTCTTCGCGTGGCCGCCGTCGACGACCTGCACCTCGCGGACCTCGGTGAACCCGGCGCGGACGTTCTTGCGCCGGATGGCCGCGTTGCGCACGTCGGGTTCGACGATCACCCGGGCCGCGTCGAGGCCGTCGAAGCACCACCGCATCACCGCGGCGAACACCGCGTCGGTGAGGCCGTGCCGCGGCCTCCCGGCCGGAGGCGAGATCAGCACGTGCATGCCCAGATCGCCGGACGCGCGGTCGTGGATGCCGGGGAGCAGCACGTGCGCCGGATCGTAGGTCTCGGCGTAGAAGGCCGGGGCGCTGTCGACGAGGCCGAGCCAGCCGTCCTGGTGCGGATGGGTCACCACCCCGGCGAGGTACGCGGTGACCGCCTCCGCGTCGAGCGACGCCATGCCCCAGAACGCACCGTGCGGGTCGGCCAGCCAGCGCTGGATCGTCGCGCCGTCGCGGCCGGGGTCGGCGGGGACGAGGTCGACGTCGAAGCCGTGCACCAGGCTCATCGCACGGCCTCCGCCGGGGCGAGGGCCTCGTCGGGCACGCCGAAGTGCTGGAAGGCGATCCGCCGCTCGATCGGGTAGACCTCGCGGCCGACGATCGACGCCAGGATCGACGAGTTGCGCCACGCCCCGAAGCCGAGGTCGGGCGCGGTCAGGCCGTGGGTGTGCTCCTCGCCGTTCTGCACGAACACCCGCCCGCGGCCTCCGTCGACGCTGTAGTCGCGAGCGACCGCGAGGCGTCCGAGTGCGTCCCAATCGAGGCGGTCGGCGATCGCCGACAGGAAGGGCGGCGTCTCCGCCGCATACCCGGTCGCGAGCACGAGCGATGCCGTCTCGCGCTCGTATGCGCGGTCGAGCTGTCCGTGCCGCAGTCGCAGGCGGTAGCGCTCGCCGTCCCACTCGGCGGCGGTCACCTCGGTGTCGGTCAGCAGCGTCGTCGGCACCGGGCCGGACGCGCTCAGCCGGTAGAGCGTGTCGTAGATGTCGTCGATGAGCTCGCCCGAGATGCCCTTGTAGAGACTCCGCTGCTCGCGTCCGAGATGATGACGGATGCCGAGCGGCAGGCCGTGGAAGAGGTCGGTGTACTCGGGCGAGGTCATCTCGAGCGTGAGCTTGGTGTACTCCATCGGGAAGAACCGGGGCGACCGCGTGACCCAGTCGAGGCGGTACCCGCCGTCGCCGATGCCGTCGAGCAGGTCGCGGTAGATCTCGGCCGCGGACTGCCCGCTGCCGACGATCGTGATCGAGTCCGACGCGCGCAGCGCGTCGCGCGACGGCACATAGTCGGAGCTGTGGATGACCGGCCCCGACAGCCCGCGCAGGGCCGACGGCACGAGGGGGCGCGTGCCGACGCCGACCACGAGGTGACGGGCGCGCACCTCGCGCTCCTCGCCGGTGTCGGTGCGCATGGCGCGCACGAGGTAGACGTCATCGGCGGGGTCATGCTCGACCGCGACGACCTCGTGGTTCCAGTGCAGACTCGTGAGGCGCTCGGCCGCCCAGCGGCAGTATGCGTCGTACTCGGCGCGCAGCGCGTAGACGTTCTCGCGGATGTAGAACGGGTACAGCCGGCCGGTCGATTTCAGCCAGTTCAGGAACGAGAACTCCGACGTCGGGTCGGCCATGGTGACGAGATCGGCGAGGAACGGCACCTGGATCGTCGCACCGTCGATCATCATGCCGTGGTGCCACCGGAAGCCCTCGGCGCGGTCGAGGAACACGGCGTCGACACCGAGCGGCTCCGCGAGGCACGCGAGACCCAGGTTGAAGGGGCCGATCCCGACGCCGACCACGTCGTGCACGTGGCCGGTCATGCCGAGGCCTCCGCTCCGGCGAAGGCGGCGTCGCCCAGGTCGGACTCCAGGTCGCCCGACATGCCGGCCAGTGCCGCCGCAGCATCCTTCACCATCGCCAGGATCGCCCGCACGTCGTCGATCGTCGTCTCGGGGTTGAGCAGCGTGAGCTTGAGGCAGGGTCGCCCGTCGATCACCGTCTTCGCCACGAGGGCACGGCCCGACTCGAAGAGGACCCGGCGCACGCCCGCGACGAGCCCGTCCTGCGTGGCGGCGTCGGTGCCCGCAGGGCACACGCGGAAGAGGACGGTGCTCAGCTGTGTGCGCCCCACGAGCTCGAGCTCGGGATCGGAGGCGACCTCGTCGTGCGTCTCGGCCGCGAGGTCGATCACGGCGTCGAACAGCTCGCCGACGCGGTCGGCGCCGAGCGCCCGCAGCGTGACCCAGAGCTTGAGGGCGTCGAAGCGGCGCGTGGTCTGCAGCGAGGCGTCGACCTGGTTCGGCTCGGCGTTCTCGAGCGGGTTGAGGTAATCCGCGTACCACGCGCCGGCGGCGAGGTCGATGGGCTCGCGCACGAGAACGGCGCTCGACGACACCGGCTGGAAGAAGCTCTTGTGGAAGTCCACCGTCACCGAGCGCGCGCGCTGGATGCCGTCGAGCAGGTGCCGGCGGCTCGGCGAGACGAGGAGCCCGCAGCCGTAGGCCGCATCCACGTGCAGCCACACCCCGTCGTCGTCGCAGGCGTCGGCGATGCCGGCGAGGGGGTCGATCACGCCGCGGTCGGTGGTGCCGGCCGTCGCGACGACCGCCATCGGCAGGCGTCCCACCGCGCGGGTGGCTGCGATCGCGCCACGCAGGGCGACGGGGTCCATGCGCCCGTCGCCGTCGTCGTCCACCGCGATGACGGCGTCGTCGGCGAGTCCGAGCAGCAGGGCCGACTTGCCCACGCTGAAGTGGCTCGATGCGGTCGCGAAGATCACGAGGCGGGGGAGGATGTCGCGCCGCGGCGCCTCGTGAACGCCGAGCGCAGCCTCGCGGGCGAGGAAGAGCGCGTGCAGGTTCGACTGCGTGCCGCCCGAGGTGAAGACGCCGTCGCCGTGGGTGAACCCGGCGCGCGCCGTGATCCACGACAGGAGCCGACGCTCCATGAGGGTGCCGACGGTGGACTGGTCGTACGTGTCGACCGAGGTGTTCACGGCGGCCAGTACCGCTTCGGCGGCGACCGCCGGAACGGCCACCGGGCAGTTCAGGTGCGCGGCATAGGCGGGGTGATGGAACCACACCGCGTGCTCGAGGAAGAGCTCGTCGATCTCGTCGATGGCAGCCGATGTGCCCACTCCGGCGCCGTCGAGGCCGACCGCGTCGACGGAGCGCTGCAATTCGGCACGGGATGCCCCGGAGAAGGGCTGATCGGCGGCGGCCACCCGGCGGGCGACGATCGTCGACGTGCGGGCGAGCTCGGAGCGGTACAGTCCGGCGGTGGAACGCGTGAGCAGGTCGCGCAAGGTGGAACCTTTCGTTAGGTTTGGCTTACCTAACTAAACGGGTTCGCGAGCGGTTGTCAATCCGGACGAAACAGTCCGGCGGCGGGAGGGTGAATGAGGGGCGGGTGTCGGCGGCGAGCTCCCGCCCTAGACGCGCGCGCTGTCGGCGGCTCCGGTGCGAACGTCACGCGAGCCCGTCCAGATGCGGGCCGACGAGCGCGACGAGCGAGGCGTGCACGGCGCGGTCGGCCGCGATGATCAGCCCGGGGCCGGTGTGGAGCGGGTCGCCGCGCAGGTCGGTGACGACGCAGCCCGCAGCCTCGCACAGGGCGACGCCCGCCGCGTAGTGCAGGTTGTCCCGGAAGGACCCGTCCGACACGTAGCCCGCGCGGCGGCCGTCCGCGACCCACGCGACAGCGAGCGTCGACGAGATCACCCGCGGCCCGAACCTCGCGCGGAAGCGCGGATCGGCCACGAGCTGCCCGCCGACGAAGGGCCGGTCTGCGGGCCCGTCGGCGTTCACATCGACGAGCCCGGACACGGCGCGCGGGATGAGGCGCTCGTCCGCGCCCTCGCGCCGCCGGAACGCGCCGGAGCCGTCGGTCCACGAGAGCTCCCCGGCGACGGGGTCCGCCACCGCTGCGGCGGTCACCCGGCCGTCGAGCGTGAGCGCGACGTTCACGGCGACCAGGGGCGTCGTGGCGGCGAAGTTCAGGGTGCCGCACAGCGGATCGACGAGCCAGCGCCGGGACGCGGCATCCGTCGACGGCGATTCGCCGAGCTCCTCGCCGCGCACGGCGTCACTGGCGCGATGGGTGCGCAGCACGTCGAGGATCACCCGCTCGGCCTCGACGTCGGTCTCGGTCGCGAAGTCCAGTCCCCTCTTCGCGTGCCGCACGTGCTCGCGACCGTAGCCGCGGCGCACCACCTCGGCCCCGGCGAGGGCGGCGGCGATGGCGACCTCGGCGTCCGTCAGCGTCACGGCGCCAGCCTACGGGAGAGGGCTCTCCCGCACCGGCGCACAGAATCGGAGGATGTCCACGACTCGCCGCGGTCGGGGGCGCCGCGCACGGAGTGTCGGCGTGAATCTCCGATTCTGTGCATGCCGCGCCCATGACAGAAGGCCGGGCCGCACCCCGTGAAGGGTCCGGCCCGGCCTGGCGCGGCATCCGCTCAGCTGATCTTGCGGCGGTAGATCGCCATCGCCCAGAAGTACGCGACGACGAGGATGCCGACGCACCACGCGAGGGCCACCCACAGCTCGTCGCCCACGGGCTGCCCGGCGAAGATCGCGCGGATCGACTCGATGATCGGCGTGACCGGCTGGTTCTCGGCGAACCAGGCGACCGGCGCGGGCATCGTGTCGGTGGGCACGAAGGCCGAGCTGAGGAACGGCAGGAAGATGAGCGGGTACGAGAACGCGCTCGCTCCGTCCACCGTCTTGGCCGACAGGCCCGCGACGACCGCCAGCCACGTCAGCGCCAGGGTGAAGAGCACCAGGATGCCGAGCACGGCCAGCCATCCGAGCACGCCCGCGCCGGTGCGGAAGCCGAGCGCGAACCCGACCCCGATCACGATGACCAGCGAGATGACGTTGGCCACGAGCGACGTGAGCACGTGCGCCCACAGGGCGCTCGACCGCGCGATCGGCATCGACTGGAACCGCTCGAAGATGCCGCCCTGCATGTCCATGAAGAGCCGGTACGCCGTGTAGGCGATGCCGGACGCGATCGTGATCAGCAGGATGCCCGGGAGCATGTAGTCGATGTACGAGTACGACCCGGTGTCGATCGCTCCGCCGAACACGAACACGAAGAGGATCATGATGGCCACCGGGGTGACCGCGGTCGTGATGATCGTGTCGGGGCTGCGGAGGATGTGGCGCAGCGACCGCCCGGTGAGGACGGCGGTGTCGCCGAGGAAATGCGTGTTCATCGTGGCTCCTTCGGGGTATCGGCCGGCGCGGGCGCGGGGGCGTCGTCGCCGATGATCGCGAGGAAGACCTCCTCGAGGGTGGGCTGCTTCTCGACGTACTCGACCGTCGCCGGGGGCAGCAGTCGCTTGAGCTCGTCGAGCGTGCCGTTCGCGATGATGCGCCCCTGGTGCAGGATCGCGATGCGATCGGCCAGCTGCTCGGCCTCGTCGAGGTACTGCGTGGTGAGCAGCACGGTCGTGCCGTTCGCGGCGAGCTCCTTCACGGCATCCCACACCTCGATGCGCGCCTGCGGGTCGAGACCCGTCGTGGGCTCGTCGAGGAACACGATCGGCGGATCGCCGATGAGGCTCATCGCGATGTCGAGACGCCGGCGCATGCCGCCCGAGTACGTGCCCGCGCGGCGCCCTCCGGCGTCGGTGAGCGAGAACCGGGAGAGCAGCGCGTCGGCGACGCCGCCCGGGTCGGGCACGTGCCGGAGCTTCGCCACGAGCACGAGGTTCTCGCGCCCGGTGAGGATCTCGTCGACGGCCGCGAACTGCCCCGTGAGGCTGATCGCGTCGCGGACCTGTGCGGCGTCGGCGGCGACATCGTGACCGTGGACGGATGCCGCGCCCCCGTCGCTCTTGAGGAGCGTCGAGAGGATGCGGATCACCGTCGTCTTGCCGGCGCCGTTCGAGCCGAGCAGCGCGAAGATGCTTCCGCGCTCCACGTCGAAGTCGACGCCCTTGAGCACGCCGAGGTCGCGGAAGGACTTCTCGAGCCCCCGGACCTCGATGGCTGCGGTCGTCATCACTGCTCCTCCTTCTTCGCGTCGTCGATCGCCTTGGTGAGGCGAGCGCGCTCCTTGTCGATCCACTGAGTGCCTCCGTACGCCTGGGCGAACGTCTCGGCGAACTCGACCGGGTCGTCGCCGACGATGTCGCCGACGGGAGTGCCGTCGATCGAGGCGCGCTCCCACAGGTCGGCGAGGTCGGTGAACATCTGCGTCAGGGTGTCGCCGTCGGTGATGCCGCCGTAGTACATGAGGTAGCGGTGCATCGCCTTCGCCGCCGTGGCGTACGGCTCGGGGAGCCCGTCGATGCGGGCCTTGTCCTGCTTGTACTGCTTCTTCTGCTCGAGCGAGCCGGTGAGGGCTTCGATCCACTTCGCGGCCATGGTCACTGGTCTCCTTCGGTCTGGACTGCCTGGTCCGGGTGTGTCGTGCGGCGGAGCTGTTCGATCCGGTCTGCGAGGAAGCTCCACGTCCTCCAGAACTCTTCGAGCTGTTCGCGGCCCTGCGCGTTCAGCGTGTACACCTTGCGGGGCGGGCCCTTCTCGGACGGCACCTTCTCGACGTCCACCAGGCCCTTCTGCTCGACGCGGACGAGGAGCGCATACACCGTCCCCTCCACGAGGTCCGAGAAGCCCTCGTCCCGAAGTCGCGCCGTGATCTCGTAGCCGTAGGCCGGCTGACCGGCCAGGGTCGCGAGAACGATGCCCTCGAGGGTGCCCTTGAGCATCTCGGTCATCTGGTTGCCCATGTCCGGCACCTTCCATCTACTCTGTGTTGCTGACTACTAGTAGACGGTAACACTAAGTACCGGTAGTTAGCAACACTGAATACCGACGAATCCCGAGGATCGTCGGAGAGCGGAGAGCGGTGAGCGGATGCCGCGGCCCAGCGCCGCCGAGGCGGCTCAGACCTTCGTCGGCCCGACCGCGCCGGTAGCGACCGACTCCGGGATCTCGCCGGGGCGGAAGCGCGGCAGGCGGCTGGCCGGCACGATGGCGACGGCGCTCACCCCGGCGAGGATGAGGAGCCCGAGCTTGAGGGCGCTCAGTCGCGCCTCCTCGTTCAGGGCGACCGCGGCGGCGATCTGCGCGTCGGTCGCGTCGGTCTGCTCCTGCAGCACGCCCTCGAGGCGGTCGTTGCTCACGAAGTTGACGCTGTCGAGGTCGATCTGCGACACGAGTTCGGGGGAGAGCTCGGGGTGCTCGGCGAGAGCCGACACGACGTTCACGCTGAGGATCCCGACCAGCAGCGCGCCGGCGACCGCCGTGCCGACCGCCGACGCGAGGTTCTGGGTCGTACCGCGCACCGACCCGACGTCGCCCGCGAGCGTCTTGGGCGACGCGGTGACGAGCACGTTGAACACCAGTGTGACCAGGGCGCCCTGGCCGACGCCGAACACGAAGAGGCCGAGGATCGTCGGCAGCGTCTCCCAGTTGTTCGACACGACGAATGCGAGCCAGACGAGCGCCACGGTGGTGAGGCTGAACGAGAACATGCCGATCGCGCGCGGGGTGAAACGGCGGTAGAAGCGCACGACGACCATCGCTGCGAAGAACACCGTCAGGTTGAAGGGCAGCATCGCGAGCGACGTGTCGAACGGCGTGCGGCCTTGCACGATCTGGATGTACAGCGGGATCGTGAAGTTGAGCGCCGCCTCCATCGCGACGACGATGAACATCGCATAGACGGCCGCACGCTCGCGGGACGAGCCGAACACCGAGAGGCTCACGAGGGGCACCTTGCCGGCCTTGGTGCGGCGGCGCGTCCACAGGAAGAACAGCTGCACGAGCACCAGCCCGACGACGATCAGCACCGGGGCGGGGGAGAGGCCGAGGATGTCGAACGGCGCCGCCTCGCGGGCGGCGATGATGCCCCAATTGTTGAGGTTGTTGACTCCGAGCGTCAGCGCGACGATGCCGAGGCCGATCAGCACGGCGGCGACGAGATCGATCTTGACGGCGCGGTTGCCGGGCACGCCGCGCAGCCGGAAGCTCAGCGCGAAGACGGCGATCGCGAGCACGAGGACGACGACGAACACCTGGCGCCAGCCGACGAGCGTCGCGAGCGTCCCGCCGATGAGGAACGCGCTCACCCCGGCCAGGGCGCGGGCCGAGCCCAGCGAGCCGATCGCCGTCTCCTGCTGACGGCCGTGATAGTTCTCGGCGATGAGCGCGACGAGCGACGGCACGATGATCGCCGCCGAGGCTCCGGCCAGCGCCTGGGCGAGGATCACGAAGCCCACGGTCGGCGCGAAGATCATGAGCACGGCGGATGCCGCGAACACGGCGACCACGACGCGGAAGACGATCACCCACCCGACCCGCTGGCCGATCTTCGCGCCGACCATCACGAGCGCCGCGACGACGAGGCCGTACGTGACGATGGCCGTGCTCACGTCGGTGGGCGGGACGCCGAACGTCTCGACCATGCCGCCGAGCGACACCGGCAGCGCCGAGACGTTGTACGACATGAGGATCTGGGCGAGGAAGAGCCCGATGAGCGGGACCCACGAGGCGCGGGAGGCCGCCGCCCTGGTGGTCGGTGCGGTGGTCATGAGCGTCCCCTGCCGGTCGAACGTCTGCGAATCCCTCCCGCCCGGGCGCGCGACGACGCCGACACCCGGACATCGCCAGCGTAGGGCGACAGCGGTGCGACGGAAAGCGGCGCTCCGGCGCGTCAGGCCTCCGGCAGGCGAGGTGTGAGCGGCGGCGCGACGCGGCGCTCGCCCGTGGCCTCGAACGCGGCGGCGAGCCCGAGGAGCGCCGAGTCCGAGTACGCCCGGCCGCAGAAGGTCAGGCCCACCGGCATCCGGATGTCGTCCATCACGCCCATCGGCACCGTCACCGACGGGATGCCCAGGTGACGCATCGGGAGGTTGCCGTTGGCGATCCAGACGCCGTTGCGCCAGCCGAGGTCGGCCGAGTCGGGGTTCACGTCCATGTCGGCCGGGCCGACGTCGGCGACCGCCGGGAAGACGACGGCGTCGAGCCGCAGGCCGTCCATCCATGCCTCGAGGTCTTCGCGGCGCGTGCGCTCGAGGCCGTGGAGTCCCGCCTCGAGCTCGGGGATGTCGGTCATGGCGCCCACCGGGTGCTCGCGCACGTGCGCGGGGTACTCGGCGATGTCGTCGTCGAAGCCGGTGTACCGGTCGGTGAGGGCACCCTCGGGGTGCGGGAAGATCGTCGCGCCGTCGACCTGCGTCAGCGACGAGAGCGCGGGGTCGCCGTTCGCGTCTAGGAAGTCGTCCCACGCCCACGCCGACAGATCGACGATCTCGCGGTGCAGGAAGGCGGGGGAGACGTAGCCGCGCGTGAGGATCGTCGATGAGCCGGGGCGGTCGCCCTCGTAGTTCGACACGACGGGGAAGTCGACCTCCACGACGGTCGCGCCCGCGGCCTCGAGGTCGCGGCGCGCCGCTTCCCACAGCGCGATCACCGATGCGCGCGTCTCGACCGCCTGGCCGGTCGGCCCGCCGATTCCGGGAGAGTCGCCGGTGCCGGCCTCGGGGTCGGCGTTGATGTACATGCGGGGCACGCCGAATCGGCGTCCGGCGAGTGTGCTGCGGGGGTCGGCGGCGCTGCGTCCGAGGTCGGCGTACGAGTCCGGGCGCACCTCCGAGGCTGCGGGCAGCTCGACCCACGGCTGCACGCGCCAGAAGTCGCCCCGCGTCTCCGGATCGTCGGCGACGACGACGTCGAGCACCTCGAGCAGATCGGCCATCGTGCGGGTGTGCGGCACCACGACGTCCATCGTGGGCACGAGGGGCCAGTTGCCGCGCACCGAGATCACCCCCCGAGACGGGGTGTAGGCGCACAGTCCGTTGTTCGACGCGGGACCGCGACCGCTCGACCACGTCTCCTCGCCGAGCCCGAACGCGGCGAAGCTCGCAGCCGTCGCGGTGCCGGAGCCGTTGGACGAGCCGGACGCGAACGGAGCCGTCAGGTACTCGGCGTTGTACGGGCTCTCGGCGCGGCCGTAGACGCCGCGCTGCATGCCGCCGTTGGCCATGGGCGGCATGTTGGTGAGACCGAGGCAGATCGCGCCGGCGCCGCGCAGGCGCTCGATGGTGAACGCGTCGCGCTGTGCGACGAGGTCGGCGAACGCGGGACTTCCCGCGGCGGCGGTGAGCCCGCGCACGAGGTAGCTGTCCTTGGCCGTGTACGGGATTCCGTCGAGCGGGCCGAGCGTCTCGCCCGCTGCGCGGCGGGAGTCGGATGCCTCAGCCTCGGCCAGCGCGTCGGGATTGCGCACCACCACGGCGTTGAGCGCGGTGGCGGTGTCCGGCCCGTCGTAGGCGTCGATGCGCGCGAGGTAGGCGCGCACGAGCTCGACGCTCGTGGTCTGCCCGCTCTCGAGAGCTGCGCGCAGGTCGGCGATGCTCGCCTCTACGACGTCGATCATCGCGACATCTCCACGCGGGGCTGCTGCTGGGTGATGCAGTGGATGCCGCCGCCGCGCGCGAACATCGGGCGCGCGTCGACGCTCACGACCGTGCGTCCGGGGTAGGCGTCGGACAGGATGCTGCGGGCCGCGGCATCCGCTTCGTCCTCGCCGAAGCCGCACGCGATCACGCCGTCGTTGACCACCAGATGGTTGATGTAGCTCCAGTCCACGTAGCCCTCGTGGTCGCGGAGCGTCGCGGGGGCGGGCACGTCGACGATCTCGAACGAGCGGCCGGCGGCGTCGGTCTCGCCCTCGAGCAGCGAGCGCAGCTCCCGGCTCACGGCGTGGTCGGGATGGCCGGGGTCGGCCTGGTGGTGCAGGAGGATGCGCCCCGGCGACGGGATGGTCGCCACGATGTCGACGTGGCCGTTCGTGCCGAAGTCGTCGTAGTCGCGCGTGAGTCCTCGGGGCAGCCAGATGGCGCGCGTGGCGCCGATCGTGCGGGCGAGCTCGGCCTCGACGCGCGCGCGGTCGGCGTACGGGTTGCGGCGCGGATCGAGCTGCACCGTCTCTGTGAGCAGCACCGTGCCCTCGCCGTCGACGTGGATGCCGCCGCCCTCGTTCACGAGCATCGAGCTGACGAGCTCGGCGCCGACCAGCTCGGTGACGAACCGGCCGATCTCGGCTGACTTGTCCCAGTCGGCCCAGTCCGGCGCGCCCCACCCGTTGAAGATCCAGTCGACGGCGCCGAGGACGCCCGGCCGCTCGTCGTCGACGACGAAGGTGGGCCCGAAGTCCCGCATCCAGAACTCGTCGAGGGGAGCTTCGACGATCTCGACGTCGGAGGACAGCATCCGGCGTGCGCGCTCGAGCTCCGGCGGGTCGACGACCATCGTCACGGGCTCGAACTCGGCGATGGCGTGCGCTGTCGCGGTCCACGCGGCGTAGCACTCCTCCTGCTCGCCGGGGCTGTCGCCCAGTGTCTGCCCGGGGCGGGGGAACGCCATCCACGTGCGTTCGTGGGGTGCGGTCTCCGAGGGCATCCGCCAGACCATGATCCGTCCTCTCGCTCTTGTTGATCACTTGATCAATTCGGCTTCACGGTACAGAATCGACGGTGATGCCGTCAACACCCGCCCGCAGATCGGCCGTCGAGCGCGTCGCGCAGATCGCCGGCGCCGCCCGGTCGATCGCGCTGGAAGCGGGGCTCGACGCCGTCACGCTGCGCGCGGTGGCGACCGAGGTCGGCGTCGCGCCGGCGCTCGTCGCCCATTACGTCCCGAGCATGGACGAGCTCGTCGCCGACACGTTCGCCGCGGTGGTGGGCGATGAGCTCGTGGACCTCGCCGCTCTGGTGGATCGATCGGCCACGCCCGTGCACGCGCTCGCCGCCGTGCTCGCGAGCCTGCTCGACGACGGGGGATCGACGGTGACCCTCATCTGGGTGCAGAGCTGGTCGCTCGGTCGCCGCAACGACGCCCTCGCCCGGCGCGTGCGCGAGCAGATGGACGCGTGGCGGCGATTCCTCGCCGACCTCATCGAGCGCGGCCGCGACGCCGGTGACTTCCGCTGCGACGACGCCGAGGTGGTGGCGTCGCAGACCCTCGGCATGGTCGACGGACTGAACGCCCACTCGCTCGTGTCGTGGCAGGATGCTCCGGAGCGCGTGCGCCTGCTGCTGCGCTCGGTCGAGGCGATGCTCGACCTCGCTCCGGGTGTGCTGATCGCCGCGCGGTCCGATACGGCGAACGCTTCAGGAGGCGGAGAATGACACGGGTCCTCGTCATCGTGGACATCCAGCGCGACTACTTCCCCGGGGGCGCCTACCCGCTGGTCGGAGCGGATGCCGCGGCCGAACGCGCCGCGGTGCTGCTGGCCGATCAGCGCACGACCGGCGGCACCGTGATCCACGTCCGCCACGAGAGCCACGACCCCGGCGCGGGCATGCTCGTGCCCGGCACTCCCGGCGGTGAGATCGACGCCCGCGTCGCGCCGGCGGCGGGCGAGACCGTCGTGGCCAAGACCTCTGCCAACTCCTTCCTCGAGACGCCCCTGCACGAACTGCTGACCGGGGCCGGTGCATCCGAGGTCGTCGTCATCGGCATGCAGAGCAGCATGTGCGTCGACGCGACCGTGCGCGCTGCCTCCGATCTCGGCTTCGACGTGACCGTCGCGGCGGACGCGTGCGCGGCGCCCGACCTCGAGTTCCGCGGAACGCGCATCGGCGGTGCCGACGTGCATGCGGCCTTCATGGCGGCGCTCGCCGCGGCGTACGCGCGCGTCGTGACGGTGGACGAGCTCGTCGCCTGACGGGCCACCCGGGGAGGCGCCCCGGATAGACGGCGCCCCGAGGGCTGTCAAGCCCGTCGCGCCCGATGCGTCTCGTCCCTCAGGCTCGTCAGCACGCCGCCCGCAGCCGCGGGGCGGCCGTGGACACCGACGAGAGCGAGAAGAGCATGGTGCGCTTCGGTTACACCCTCATGACCGAGCAGAGCGGACCGCGAGAGCTGGTGCGCTATGCGCAGGCGGCGGAGGACGCCGGGTTCGACTTCGAGGTGTCGAGCGACCACTACTCGCCGTGGCTCATGAGCCAGGGACACTCGCCGTACGCGTGGACGGTCCTCGGGGCGGTGGCGCAGGTCACCTCCCGCGTGGAGCTCATGACCTACGTCACGTGCCCGACGATGCGGTACCACCCGGCGGTGGTGGCGCAGAAGGCCGCCACCATGCAGGTGCTGTCGGAGGGCCGGTTCCTGCTGGGCCTCGGTTCGGGTGAGAGCCTCAACGAGCACGTCGTCGGCGAGGGATGGCCGGGCGTCGACACGCGCCAGTCCATGCTCGAAGAGGCCGTCGAGATCATCCGCGAGCTGCACTCCGGCGAGCTGGTCACCTACGACGGCGAGTACTTCCGCGTCGACTCGGCGCGCGTGTGGGACGCCCCCGACGACGGCGTGCCGATCGGCATCGCGGTGTCGGGCGGCGACTCGATCGAGCGCTTCGCGCCCGTCGGGGATCACATGATCGCGGTCAACCCCGATCAGGAGCTGGTTGCGGGGTGGGATGCCGCGCACCCCGGCCCGTCGCGCAAGATCGGCCAGGTGCCGATCTCATGGGATCCCGACCTGCAGACCGCTGTCGAGCGCGCGCACGACCAGTTCCGCTGGTTCGGCGGCGGATGGCAGGTGAACGCTGATCTGCCGACTCCGGCCGGGTTCGCCGCGGCCAGTCAGTTCGTGCGCACCGACGACGTCGCCGAGGCCATCGCGTGCGGTCCCGACCTCGACGAGCTGGCCGAGAGCGTGCGGCCG
Source organism: Microbacterium sp. HJ5 (assembly GCF_054824025.1). Classification (NCBI taxonomy): domain Bacteria; kingdom Bacillati; phylum Actinomycetota; class Actinomycetes; order Micrococcales; family Microbacteriaceae; genus Microbacterium; species Microbacterium sp. HJ5. Next base: position 55,942 of record NZ_JSYE01000007.1, on the reverse strand, counting down.
TTCCTCGACGCCGGCTTCACCGACGTCGCGATCGTGCAGATCGGCGACGAGCAGCAGGAGCGCTTCCTCAGCGAGGTCGCCGAGCCCCTGCTGGAGCGCCTGCGGGCGCTTGACTGAGCCGCGGTCCGCGGAGCGCGGGAAAGAGGGCTGCGGATGGTGATCGTGTCGGTGGTCATCCCGGCGAAGGACGACGCGGAGCTGCTCGCGAGGTGCCTGCGCAGGATCACGGCGCAGACCCGGGTGCCCGACGAGGTGGTCGTCGTCGACAACGGGTCCCACGACGGCACCGCGCGGGTGGCGGCAGCGGCGGGTGCGCGCGTCGTCCGCTGCGAGGAACCGGGAATCCCGGCCGCGGCGGCCACGGGGTACGACAGCGCGACGGGCGATATCGTGCTCCGCCTCGACGCCGATTGCGTCCCGTCGGAGCGGTGGGTCGAGTACATGGTCGCCGCGTTCGAGGCCTCGCCTCACGTCGGCGCCGTCACCGGCGGAGCGACCTTCGTCGACGGCCCCGGGCCGTTGCGCGTGCCGCTGGCGGCGCTGTACCTCGGCGCGTACGTCGCGGCGACGTCGCCGGCGCTCGGCCACGTGCCCCTGTTCGGGTCGAATCTCGGGCTGCGGCGGAGCGCGTGGGACGACGTGCGTACGAGCGTGCACCGGCACGACGCGAATCTCCACGATGACCTCGACCTCGCCTTCCATATGGGGGAGCGACACGTGATCCGCTACCGGCGTGGGCTCGCGATGGGCATGTCGATGCGCCCGTTCACCGATCCGTCGTCGTTCGGGACCAGGATGGCCCGCGGGTGGCGCTCGGTCGTCGTCCACTGGCCGCGGGACTTCCCGCCACTGCGCTGGGTGCGGCTGGCGCGGCGCCGCCGGGCGGAGCGGCCGACAAGCAGGGTGCCGGGCTCACCCGCCCCTCACGGGTAGCCGGGACGCCGCCCGGCGTCAAGCCCCCGGACGCCCGCGGCCCGTCTTGAGAGTCTCGTACCGATCGCCGCGCCCGCCCGCGGAGCTCGCGCCCGCCGACGAGGAGAACCCATGACGATCGCCGACCTCGACCCGAGCACGCTTCACGCCTTCGCACCACGAGGACCCCTCAGCGCGACCACGCTCGCCGTCCTGATGAACGACGACGTCGCCCATCGCCGAGACGCGATGGTCGGGGCCAGCCGCGATGCCGTGCTCGCGAGCGACGACCCCGCGACGGATGAGGACATCCAGTTCACTCTCTTCCTGCTGTACGCGTGCTCGTACGGATCCCTCGAGTGGATCGACCCCGAATGGGAGTGGCATCCCGCGCTCATCGAGGCACGCGGCATCCTCGAGTCCGCGTTCGAGGCGTCTCTGCGCCGCAGCGTCGACGTCCCTGACGTGCCTGAACCTCGCTCCGCCGCCATCGCGCAGGCGCTGTTCGATCTGACCGCGCCATCGCCGGGACCGTCGCTGTCGCGGTTCCTCGCCAAAGAGGCGACCCTCGAGCAGGCGCGGGAGTTCCTCATCCAGCGCAGCATCTACACGCTTCGCGAAGCCGACCCGCACTCGTGGGCCATCCCGCGGCTCACCGGGCGCGCGAAGGCGGCCCTCGTCGAGATCCAGTCCGACGAGTACGGCGGCGGGAACCCCGACCGCGTGCACGCCGAGATCTTCGCGCGCACGATGCGCGGGGCCGGACTCGACGCGACGTACGGCGCGTACGTCGACGTCGTGCCCGCGGTGACTCTCGCGTCGCTGAACGCGATGTCGATGTTCGGGCTCAACCGCCGGCTCCTCGGGGCGATCGTCGGCCACCTGGCCGCCTTCGAGATGACCTCGTCGCTGCCCAACCGCTCGTACGGCGACGCCTTCCGGCGCCTGGGCTTCGGGCCGGACGTGACGGACTACTTCGACGAGCACGTCGAGGCGGATGCCGTGCATGAGCAGATCGCCGCTCGCGACCTCGCCGGATCCCTCGGTGAGGAGCGGCCCGAGCTGCTGCCCGACATCATGTTCGGCGCGGCGGCGTGCCTCGCCGTCGACGACCGCAGCGCCGACCACATGCGCGCGGCCTTCGAGGCGGGGCGCTCGTCACTGAGACCCGGAAATGCCTGAGCGCGCGGCCGTCGAGTACATCCTGCCGCTCCGGCGTCACGATCGCGCAGGCGAAGCCGGGCTGGTGCGGTATCTCGGCCGGCTCATCGAGCGGGTCGACGTCACCGTCGTGGACGGTTCGTCGGCGGCGCTGTTCGACGCGCTGGCGGCGCGGCTGCCCGAAGGCGTGCGTCACGTCGCTCCGATCGCTCCAGGCCTCAACGGCAAGGCGCGCGGCGCGCTGACGGGCATCCGTCTGGCCCGCCACGACTGCGTCATCGTCGCCGACGACGACGTGCGCTACGGCGACCGTTCGCTCGCATCCGCGGTCGCGCTTCTGGCGGAGGCCGACTTCGTGCGGCTGCAGAACGTCTACACTGCGCAGCCCTGGTTCGTCCGCTGGGACACCGCCCGCGTCCTCGTCGGCCGGGCCTTCGGCGGCGATTTCGGCGGAACCGTCGCCCTGCGCCGCTCGGCGCTCGAGCGCGCCGGGGGCTACAGCACCGACGTCCTCTTCGAGAACCTCGAACTCGAGCGCACCGTCCGCTTCGCCGGTGGCCGGGTGCTCGTCGCCCGTGACGTGCTCGTTCCGCGCATCCCTCCGACACTCGCGCACTTCGCGCGGCAGCGGGTGCGCCAGGCGTACGACGACTTCGCGCAGCCCGGCCGGCTGGTCGTCGAGCTGTCGCTCCTCCCCGTCCTCGTCGCCGCGCTGCTGGCGCGTGCGCGGGGAGTGATCGTCCTGATCGCACTCGCCGCCGTCGCCCTGGCCGAGACCGGCCGGCGCGCCGGCGCCACGCGCAGCGCCCTCTCGGCGTCCGCCGCGCTGTGGGCGCCCGCATGGGCGGCGGAGCGCGCCATCGCGGTGTGGGTCGCCGTGGTCCACCGCCTGCGAGGCGGCGTGCCGTATGCCGGAAGCCGCATCTTCTCGGCGGCCACTCCCGCGGGGCTGCTGCGCTCGCGCCTCTCACCGGAAGGAGTCGCATGACCCACCGCATCCCGAGCGTCACCGTGTGCCCGAACGGACCCCTGCTCGTGCGCGGCGACGTCGAGATCGTCGGCGACGACGGCGACCCGCTGCGCAACCCGCGGCGCACCGTCGCCCTCTGCCGGTGCGGCGCCTCGGCGATCAAGCCGTGGTGCGACGGCACCCACAAGCTGACGAGGTTCTCGACCGAGCCGCCGCCCGAAGGCGCGTGACTGAGCGGATGCCGCCGGCCGCGGCATCCGCTCGATCACTCGCCCTCGACCGCGGTCGCGTGGTGAGGCGCGCCCACCGGCTTGGACTCGCTCGAACCGCGCTGGCGCAGGAAGATCGACAGCGCGATCATCGCGCCGACGGCCAGGAACTCGGACTGCCAGTTCTGCAGTGTGCGGTTCCAGAAGTCGGGCGAACCGACGTATTCCACCCAGGTGATGAGCGGCTCGCCGTGCTGGGCGTTCTCCTCGTTGATCACGACGAGCCCCGCGAGGGACTGCGCGAGCCACGACAGCACGAAGACCGTGCCCATCACGATCAGGAGCGAGTTCGAGAAGATCGTCTGGCGGATGCCGCGCGCCCGCGCCCATGACGGCGAGTCCGGCCGTGCGTGGTCGCCGACCAGCTGCTCCTCGTCGCTGCCGACGCCCTCGTCGCCGGGCTTCTTCGACTCGGGGGAGCCGCGCTGAACGAGCCAGATCGTCGCGGCGATGAAGAGGAAGAACTGCAGGAACTCGGATTGCCAGTTCTCGGCGACGTCGACGACGAAGTCGGACGACGTGAGGAAGGCGACGAAGTCCTCAGCCGGCTGCCCGTGCTGCGCCAGCTTGTCGTTGTTCTCGAGCCACCCGGCGACGGACTGCCCGCACAGGGCGACGACGAACAGGGCGCCGAACAGCAGACTCAGGGCGTTGTCTCGCACAGGTCGCACGGCGTCACCTCCCGCTCAAGGGGATCGCGATCATGTACGCGAGCCCGACCGCCAGCACGGCGATCCAGGTCCAGAAGACGGCGGCCTCACCGCGGCGCGCGCCCTCCTCTTCGGGTGTGAAGTCCATGTCGCTCTCCTCCCGCGGGGTGCGGAACGCCCTGAGGTGATCCGACCGCCGAACCCGACGCCGCGGAACGGCCTTGACAATGTCGCCGGAGGGGATTCCCGCGACCTGTCCCTCGGCGCATGGCGCGTCAAGCCCCTTCTGATGGGCGTCCGACGTTCATACCGTCGAAGCGATGGAGAGGAACGACGCGATGACCGACACCAAGACCGACCCCCGTGACAAGCACCCCGAAGGAGGCTTCCCCGACCAGGAGCAGGAGCAGCCCGGACTGACCGACGAGACCCGTCCCGAGCCGGACCATGGTGAGGACTCGTACGTCGGCGCCGGTCGACTCGAGGGACGCAGAGCGCTCATCACAGGCGGGGACTCCGGCATCGGCCGCGCGGTGGCGATCGCCTTCGCGCGGGAGGGCGCCGATGTGGCGATCGTCCACATGCCTGAAGAGCAGGAGGACGCCGACTCGACGGTGGCGCTGGTGACGGATGCCGGGCGCACCGGCGTCGCGTTCGCGGGCGATGTGCGCGACGAGGGCTTCGCAACGTCCGTCGTCGACGACACCGTCGAAGCGCTGGGTGGTCTGGACATCGTGGTGCTCAACGCCGCGTACCAGAAGGACCGCGAGAGCCTCGAGACCCTCGAGACCGACGAGTTCGACCGCGTCTTCAAGACGAACCTCTACGGGATGCTGTGGAGCGCGCGCGCCGCCGTGCCTCACCTCGCCCCAGGAAGCTCGCTCATCGTCACCTCGTCGGTGCAGGCGTTCAATCCATCGCCCGGACTCATCGACTACGCCATGACGAAGGCCGCGCAGGTCGCCTTCGTGAAGGCGCTCGCCGAGCAGCTCGGCGAGAAGGGCATCCGCGTGAACGCCGTGGCGCCGGGCCCGATCTGGACGCCGCTCATCCCGGCGACGGGCTGGGATGCCGAGCGCATCGCCACGTTCGGCACCGACACACCGCTCGGTCGCCCGGGCCAGCCGGCCGAGTTGGCAGGCGCGTACGTCTACCTCGCGTCGGAGGCGGCGTCGTATGTCTCGGGCGCCGTGCTGCCGGTCACCGGAGGCAAGCCGCTGTGATCGCCCGCGCCCGGTCCGGACCGGCTCGGCGCATCGCGCCGGGCCGGTCCGGGGCGGTGCGCACGGCCCTCGCCGCGATCGTCGTCGGCTGCGCCGCGGTGCTGGTGGGCTGCGGGCTCCAGATTCCCACCGACCCCGACGGTTCGCTCGACCGCATCACCGGCGGCGAGCTGAGGGTGGGGGCGTCGCCGAGCGGCGAGCTCGTCGTCGTGGACGGCGGCGACGTCGACGGCCCGCTCGCCGACCTGGTCGAGGGGTTCGCGCAGGAGCGCGGCGCGACGGTCGAATGGACCGTCGACAGCGAGGAGGATCTCGTCGACGATCTCGAGAAGGGCGAGCTCGACCTGGCGATCGGCGGCATGACGGCCGCGACGCCGTGGTCGGCTCGCGTGTCGGTCACGCGGGGCTACCCGGGCATCGCCGAGTCCCGCGGCGCCGACGTCGCGGTGCTCCTTCCCCTCGGCGAGAACGCGCTCCAGTCGGCCCTCGAGGCCTACCTCGACCGGGAGGTGTCGCCGTGAGGTCCATGGGCCGGACCGATCTCCCGGAGGAGCAGCAGCAGGCGCTGCGCAAGGCCATCCGCTGGGAATGGTTCACGATCGGCTACACGATCGTCACCATCGCCCTCATCGCCCTCGTCGTCGGCGGCTCGCAGGCGATGAAGACGGCGTGGATCGAGGACATGCTGTCTCTCATCCCGCAGATCTCCTTCCTCGTAGCGCTGCTCGTCATCCGCCGTCGTCCGAGCCGCAAGTATCCGTACGGCCTCCACCGGGCGATGGGCGTCGGACACCTCGTCGCCGGCGTCGCGCTGCTCGTCGTCGGCGGCAACCTCGCGGTCGAGGCCGTGCTCGGGCTGCTCCGCGCGGAGCATCCGGCCATCGGCACCGTCCAGGTCTTCGGCTACACCGTGTGGCTCGGCTGGTTCATGGTCGGCGTCATGAGCCTCGTCACCGTCGGCCCCTTCATCTACGGGCCGGCGAAGGCCAAGCTCGCGCCGGTGCTCCACAACAAGGTGCTCTACACCGACGCCGACATGGCGAAGGCCGACTGGACGACCACCGTCGCGTCCATCGTCGGCGTTCTCGGCATCGGCATCGGCTGGTGGTGGCTCGACGGCGCGGCCGCGCTGTTCATCTCGGTCGGAATCGTGTGGGACGGCATCCGCAACTCGCGTTCGGCGGTGCTCGACCTCATCGACCAGCGCGCCCGCACGCACGACGACGAGGCGCGGCATCCGCTCCACGGCCGCATCGTGGCGGCGCTCGACGCGCAGCCGTGGGTGCGCGAGTCGGGGGTGCGCATCCGCGACATGGGACAGGTGTTCCACGTGGAGGCGTTCGTCGTGCCGGACCGCGCGAAGGTGTCGCTGGATCGCATCGAGGCGGCGCGTCAGGCGCTCGCCGCCCTCGACTGGAAGATGCAGGACGTCGTGGTGATCCCGGTGCGCGAGCTTCCCGGCGAAGCCGCGCGCGGCGACGCGGAGGAGGCGAAGACGCCGACCTCTCCGCCGCCGGTCAGGCCGAGACGAGAGACGTGAGCGTCTCCGGCGACAGGGCGTGCTCGATCGCGAGCATGCTGGCGCCGAGGACCGCGGCGTTGTGCGCCGCCGCCGACTGCACGATCGACAGGTGCTCCGTGGCGAGGGGGATCGAGCGCGTGTAGACCACCTCGCGCACGCCGGCGATGAGGTGCTCGCCCACGCGCGCCATCGATCCGCCGATCGCGATGACGGACGGATTGACCAGGCTCACGCACGTGGTCAGCACCTCGCCGATGTCGCGGCCGGCCTGGCGCACCGCCTGGATCGCGTCGATGTTGCCGCGCTTGACGAGGTCGACGACGTCGTTGCCGTTCTCGGCCGCGACGCCCTGCGCACGCAGCGCACGCGCGATCGCCGGGCCCGAGGCGAGCGCCTCGAGGCACCCCTGGTTGCCGCAGTGGCACGGCACGCCCGCGCCGCGCGCCACGCGCACGTGGCCGATGTCGCCGGCGATGCCCTGGGCGCCGCGCTGGAGCGATCCGCCCGAGATGACGCCGGCGCCGATGCCGGTGGCGACCTTCACGAACATGAGGTGCTCGACGCCGGGGTATGCGGCCGCGCGCTCGCCGAGCGCCATGATGTTCACGTCGTTGTCGACCAGCACCGGCACATCGAGGTGCTGCTGCACCCAGCCGGGAACGTCGAAGCGGTCCCACCCGGGCATGATGGGCGGGTTGACGGGCTGACCGGTCGAGTGCTCGACGGGACCGGGGATGCCCATCCCGATCGCGGCGAGGTCGTCGGTCGAGCGGCCGATGCGCCCGAGCAGGGCGACGGCGTTCTCGACCATCCACGTGAGCACGGGCTCGGGGCCGAGCGTCACATCGAGCGGCTCGCCGTGCTCGGCGACGATGCTGCCCGCGAGATCGGTGACGGCGATCGTGGCGTGCGAGGCGCCGATGTCGGCGGCGAGCACGAGGCGGGCGCTCGGGTTGAGGGCGAACTGCGACGGTGGGCGCCCGCCGGTCGAGACGGTCTCGGCGATCGGAGTGATGAGCCCCATCCGCATGAGCTCGTCGACGCGGGCGGCGATCGTCGAGCGGGCGAGTCCGGTCGACTTCGCGAGCTCCGCGCGGGTGCGGGGCACCCCGTCACGCAGAAGCTGGAAAAGCTGACTCACTCCCGACACGTTCGTCGTCGATTCGATGCTCATTCTCGCCACATTTCAGTTTATCGGCGACGTGGGTGCGCCGAAGTTCCATGACTTCCGACGGGATGCCGCGGCCCGGCGCTCAGGACCGTTCATTAGTCCTCGCGCGCCGGGCCGGGGCATCCGCTCAGGTCGCTCGACCGGTCGGCTTCGCGAACCGCTGCTGCAGCAGCACGGCGACCACGATGATGATGCCCTTCACGACCGCCTGCACCGACGAGTTGAGGTTGTTCTGAACGAACACGTTGCTGAGCGTGGCGAAGATCAGCACACCGAAGACGGTGCCGGTGATCGTGCCGCGTCCGCCGATGAGGAGCGTGCCGCCGACGACCACCGAGGCGATCGCGTCGAGCTCGAGCAGTGTGCCGTGGGTCGAGGTGCCCGCCGTCGTGCGACCGAGGTACATGACCGCGGCGATGCCGGCGCACAGGCCCGAGATCGCGTACAGCCACATGGTGTGGCGCTTGACGTTGATGCCGGCGAGGCGCGCGGCCTCGCGGTTGCCGCCGATGGCGACGGTCCGGCGGCCGAACGTCGTGCGGTTGAGGACCACCCAGCCGAGCGCGGCGACGATCGCGAAGATCCAGATCAGGATGTCGACGCCGATGATGTCGAGGTTCAGGAACTCGATGAAGTCGCGGTTGCCGACCTGCAGCGTGCGACGCTCGGCGAGGATCTCGGCGAGACCTCGCGCCGCGACGAGCATGGCGAGGGTCGCCATGAACGCCACGACCTTGCCGTAGGCGATGATGACGCCGTTGATGAGGCCGGCGCCGAAGCCGACCAGCAGTGCGAAGACGATCATCACGGCCCAGTGCATCTGGTCGGCCAGGTCCTGCACGGCGGCGATGGTCGCGACGACGGACGCCAGGCCGATCACCGATCCGACGGACAGGTCGATGCCGCCGGCGATGATCACGAGGGTCATGCCGATGCTCACGACGCCGATGATCGACGCCTGGCGGAGGATCGTGAGGATGTTGCTGACGCTCGTGAAGGTGTCGGGTGCTGTCACCGCTCCGACGATCACCAGCACCAGCAGGGCGGCGACGAGGCCGAGGTTGCGGCCGACGGAGCCCGACATGAAGCGCTGGAAGGCGGACCTCCGGTGGTCGGTGTCGGGCGTGCCTGCGGGCGGCGGTGCCTCGCTGGCGGTCGGGACGCCTGCCGTCCCGGTGTTGGTCTGCTCGCTCACGCGGCGGTTCCTTTCATGACGAGATCGAGCACACCGTGCTCGTCGATCTGTGAGGCGGGAAGGGTCTGGAGCACGCGACCGTCGGCGACGACGAGGACGGTGTCGGCGAGGCCGAGCACCTCCTCGATCTCGCTCGAGACGATCACGACGGCGTTGCCCGCTGCGGCGAGGCGGCGGATGAGGGCGTAGATCTCGGCGCGCGCGCCGACGTCGACGCCGCGGGTGGGCTCGTCGAGCAGCAGCACCCGGGTGCCGTGGACGAGCCAGCGTGCCAGGAGGATCTTCTGCTGGTTGCCGCCCGAGAGCGTCATCGCCGGCCGATCGGGGTCTGCGGGACGCAGCTCGAGGGCATCGATCTGCTCGCGGGCGATCTTGCGCTCGGTCCGCTCGTCGAGGAAGCCCGCCTTCGCGAAGCGCGACATCGACGACAGGGTGACGTTCACGAAGATCGGCTCGTCGAGCACGAGGCCCTGGCTCTTGCGCTCCTCGGGGGAGAGGCCGACACCCGCGCGCACGGCGTGCACGACCGAGCCGCGGCGCACCGTCTTGCCGGCGACCTTGACGGTGCCGGCGGTGGCGCGACGCGCCCCGTACACGGTTTCGAGGATCTCGGAGCGACCGGAGCCCACGAGTCCTGCGAGGCCGACGATCTCGCCGGCCCGCACCGAGAACGACACGTCGGCGAACTCGCCCGCGAGCGCGAGGCCCTCCACCTCGAGCACCGTGGGCGCGTCGGCCGGCACGGCGACGGGCGGCGGGAAGACGTTCGCGACGTCGCGGCCGGTCATGAGCCGGATGAGCTCCGAGGTCGGAGTGTCCGCCACGGGGAGCCCGACCGCGGTGGTGCGGCCGTCCTTCAGGACCGTGATGCGGTCGCCGATCTGGCGGATCTCCTCGAGGCGGTGCGTGATGTAGACGACGGCGATGCCCTCGGAGGTGAGCTCCTTGACGACGTGGAAGAGGTTCTTGACCTCGTGGGTGTCGAGCACGGCCGACGGCTCGTCCATGATGATGAGCTTGATGTCGTGCGACAGGGCCCGCGCCATGCTGACGATCTGCTTGTTGGCCGCGCTCAGGGTGCCCACCTCGGTATGAGGGGAGAGGCCCGGATGTCCGAGCCGTCGCAGCAGCTCGCGCGTCTGCTTCGCCGCCTCGGATCGCTTGGAGAAGCCGCCGCGCGACAGTTCGTGGCCGAGGAAGATGTTCTCGGCGATCGTGAGACCGTCGACGACATCGAGCTCCTGGTACATCGTCGCGATGCCCAGGTCGATGGCCGACTCGGGGTTGGGGATCACGACGGGCTCGCCGAGCCACGAGATCTCGCCCTCGTCCGGGCGGTGCACGCCCGCGAGGGTCTTGATGAGCGTGGACTTGCCGGCACCGTTCTGGCCGAGCACGCAGTGCACCTCGCCCGCGAGCACCTGCAGATCCACGCCGCGCAGCGCCCGAACGCCGGCGAAGGCCTTCGTCACGCCTCTGACGTCGAGTAATGCCGATTCATGGTCAACTTTGATCACTCGCTGAACATAACACGTCTTGCCGTCGCTTGCCGAGACCCAATCGCGCACCGGCCGCCGCTCGTCGGTTGGGTGCCGCGAGCCCGTCATCCCTGATCTTCTGCCGATCAAGCGGGATTCACCCACTTCTGACGGGTGAAAAACAAAAGATGCCACTCTTGCGTGCACTTCTGCTACGGTGAGTTTCGTCAGCGTGGACCCCTTCGAGTGCGGGCAGCTTCCCCCTCGGCCCACGCTGTCGAAGCTGCATCACATTCAAGGAGGAAACACATGCGCTCACACCTGAAGGCGCGGACCCGCCTGGTGCTCACCGGCACCGCACTCGTGGCCGCCATCGGACTGCTCGCCGGCTGCACCGGCGGTGGGGCTGACGAGGAGAGTGTCGTCGACCAGGGGACCACCACCGAGGAGAACGCCGAGTCGGGCGACACCGTCGTCATCGGCTTCTCGGGCCCCGCGGCCGACCACGGCTGGCTCGGTGCCATCAACTCGGGCGCCCAGGCCGCGGCCGACAGCTTCGACGATGTCGAGCTGCGCGTCGCCGAGGGCACGAACGACCCGATCGCCCAGATCGCGGCCGTCGAGACGTTCGTCACCGACGGCGTGGACGCCATCGTGCTCCTGCCGACCGACGGTGCCGCGCTCACCGAGGCGGCGATCGCGGCGATGGAGGCCGGCGTGCCGGTCATCAACGTCGACCGCGAGTTCTCGAGCCCGTTCGCGGCGCGCGCCACGATCCTCGGCGACAACTACGGCATGGGCGTCAGCGCCGGCACCTACATCTGCGAGCAGCTCGACGGCAACACCGATGCCGTCGTCGCAGAGATCGCCGGCATCGACTCGCTGCCGCTGACGCAGGACCGCTCGGCGGGCTTCGCCGACGCACTCGAGGACTGCGGTCTCGAGGTCTCGGCTCGCGTGGCCGCCGACTTCACGGTCGCCGGCGGCGAGGCGGCAGCTTCGCAGCTGCTGTCGGCCAACCCGCAGATCGATGCGCTCTGGAACCACGACGACGACCAGGGCGTCGGCGTGCTCGCGGCCATCGACTCGGCCGGACGCGACGAGTTCTTCATGGTCGGCGGCGCCGGCAGCCGCAGCGCGATGGAGGCCATCGAGGCGGACGACACCGTGCTGAAGGCGACGGTCATCTACCCGTCGACGCAGGCCGCCGACGGCGTGGCGCTCGCGCGCCTCGTCGCCCAGGCGAAGACCATGGGCGACCTGATCACGCCCAGCATCCCGAACCGCATCGTGCTCGACGCGCCCGTCGTCACGAAGGACAACGTCGACCAGTTCATCGACCTCTCCTTCGAGTAAGCCCGACGACAGATCCGCGGGGCGTCCGCCGCACAGGCGGGCGCCCCGCGCCTCACCTCCCGAGAGAGGGGACACCGCGTTGACCGAGACGCTCCGCATCGCCATGATCGGCCACGGCTTCATGGGCGCCGCACACTCGCAGGGCTGGCGTGTCGCCCCCCGCTTCTTCGATCTTCCGCTCGAGCCCGAGATGACCGTCGTCGTCGGCCGCAACCAGGCCACCGTCGAGGCATCCGCCCGCAAATGGGGCTGGGCCGAGACGGCCACCGACTGGCGCGAGGTCATCGCGCGCGACGACATCGACGTCGTCGACATCGTCACCCCGGGCGACACCCACGCCGAGATCGCCATCGCGGCGCTCGAGGCGGGCAAGCACGTCCTGTGCGAGAAGCCCCTGGCCAACAGCGTCGCCGAGGCCGAGCGCATGGCGGCCGCCGCTGCCGCCGCCGCGGGGCGCGGCATCCGCTCGATGGTCGGCTTCACCTATCGCCGGGTGCCGGCGACCACCTTCGCGCGCGATCTCGTCGCCGCCGGGCGCATCGGCGAGATCCGCCAGGTGCGAGCCGAGTACCTGCAGGACTGGCTGATGGACGCCGAGGCGCCGCTCACGTGGCGCATGAAGAAGGAGCTGGCGGGCTCGGGCGCGCTCGGCGACATCGGAGCGCACGCCATCGACCTCACCGAGTACATCACCGGCCATAAGGTCACCACGGTCTCCGGCATCATCGAGACGATCGTCTCCGAGCGCCCGCTGCTCGGAGAGGGGGTCGGCCTCTCGGGCACCGCGTCCGCCGAGCGCGGCGAGGTCACCGTCGACGACCTCGCCCTGTTCACCGGGCGCCTCGAGTCCGGCGCCCTGGCGTCATTCGAGGCGACGCGCTTCCGCACCGGGCGCAAGAACGCCCTGCGCATCGAGATCTCCGGGTCGAAGGGGGCGATCGCGTTCGACCTCGAGCGCCTGAACGAGCTCGAGTTCTACGACGCGACCCTGCCCGAGACGGGCCTGGGGTTCCAGCGCATCCTCGTCACCGAGCACGACCACCCGTACCTGGCGCCCTGGTGGCCCACCGGTCATATGCTCGGCTACGAGCACGGCTTCTCGCACCAGGTGTTCGACTTCGTCACCGCGATCGGCGAGGGCGCGCAGCCGCGTCCCTCCTTCGACGACGGACTGCACGTCCAGCGCGTGCTCGACGCCGTCGAGCGCAGCTCCGCGTCCGGCAGCGCCTGGGTGCGCACCGACGCCTGAAACCCTCCACGAGAGAACCGAAGGGAACCGCAATGTCGCGACCGATCACATTGTTCACCGGGCAGTGGGCCGATCTGCCGTTCGAGGAGGTGGCGCGCCTCGCGGGCGAATGGGGCTACGACGGCCTCGAGGTCGCGTGCTGGGGCGACCACCTCGACCCCTGGCGCTGGGACGACGACGCCTACGTGCAGTCGCGCCTCGACATCCTCGAGCGCAACGGACTGAAGGTGTGGGCCATCTCCAACCACCTCAAGGGGCAGGCCGTCTGCGACGACCCGATCGACCAGCGCCACCGAGACATCCTGTCTGACCGCGTGTGGGGCGACGGTGACCCCGAGGGTGTGCGGCAGCGCGCGGCCGAGGAGATGAAGAACACGGCGCGCCTCGCTGCGAAGCTCGGCGTGAAGACCGTCGTGGGCTTCACGGGCTCCTCCATCTGGAAGTACGTCGCCATGTTCCCGCCGGTCTCGCAGGAGGCCGTCGACGCCGGCTACCAGGACTTCGCCGACCGCTGGAATCCGATCCTCGACGTCTTCGACGAGGTCGGCGTGCGGTTCGCCCACGAGGTGCACCCGTCCGAGATCGCGTACGACTACTGGACGACGGTGCGCACGCTCGAGGCGATCGGGCACCGCGAGGCGTTCGGCCTCAACTGGGACCCGTCGCACTTCATCTGGCAGCAGCTGAACCCCGTGGACTTCATCCTCGAGTTCTCGGACCGCATCTACCACGTCGACTGCAAGGACGTGAAGCTGAATCTCGGCAACGGCCGCAACGGCCGGCTCGGCTCGCACCTGGCGTGGGCCGACCTGCGCCGCGGCTGGGACTTCGTGTCGACGGGCCGCGGCGACGTGCCGTGGGAGGCGTCGTTCCGTGCGCTCAACAGCATCGGCTACGACGGCCCGATCTCGGTCGAGTGGGAGGACGCCGGCATGGATCGCCTCGTCGGCGCACCCGAGGCCCTCGAGTTCGTCAAGCGCAACGCCTTCGCCGCTCCCGAGGCGGCCTTCGACGCGGCCTTCAGCAGCCGCTGACGCGCACGAGGCGACAGGATGCCCCGTCCCGGGGCATCCTGTCGCTCCGTCGTGCGCGCCGCTCGCCCGCCCCGGGCCGCGGCGGCCCGGGGGTAGGGTTCACATCATGGCGACGACACCTCCCGGCTGGTACGACGACGGTCACGGCGCGCTGCGCTGGTGGGACGGCACCAACTGGACGGAGCACGTCGCGGCCCCCGACCCCGAGGGCGCCGAGGCCGGTGACGTGCCGACGGAGGCCGAGATCGTCGCCGCCTCCGAGGCCGAGGCCGGGGCCAGGGCGGAGTCGCAGCGCGTCGGCGCGGAGGTCGACGCCGCCACCGCGCTGGGCTTCGGGGTGCCGCCGGTCGGGGCCTCGCCCGAATACCCGGCCGCCGCCACGCACCCGGATCACCCGCAGGGTGCCTATCCCGGCGGGTACGCCGGCGCCGAGGGTGCGGTCGGGGCTTTCTCGGCCGCGACGCAGCCCCGCAAGTCGAACCTCTGGATCCTGTGGGTGGTGCTCGGCGTCGTGATGCTCGGCATCGTCATCGCCGCAGCCATCGTGATCCCGCTCATCTTCCTCGGCCTGTCGACGAGCGGCTCGTCCGGCTCCTCGGTCGATCCATCCGGTGCCGACGAGCAGGCCGCCGTCGCCGCCGTCGAGCTGTACGACGAGGCGTGGCAGAACGCCGATTGCGACGCCTACACCGAATCCACCACCGAATCCTTCCGCGAGGTCTCGCAGCTGCCGGACTGCCCGTCGTTCGAGGCCAGCGCGTCCGACTTCGCCTCCAGCGTCGAGGACTACGTCGTCACGGTGACCGGCATCGAGAGCGACGGCGAGTCGATCCTGGTCTCCACGACCGAGACCTACGCCGCCCTGTTCGACGAGGAGGGCAGCGAGCTCGACCCGCCGCAGCCCGAAGCCGTCGACTACGAGTACACGCTGATCGCCGTCGACGGCGGCTGGGTCATCGACGACCTCGTGAACTGAGCCGTGCCGGGCACCACCGCGCGGCCGAGGGACGCGCGCTTCGTCCTCACCTGCATCGGGATCGGCCTCCTGGCAGGGCTGCTCTCGGGCCTCTTCGGCGTCGGCGGCGGCACGGTGATCGTGCCGCTCCTCGTCCTCGTGCTCGGCTTCGACCAGAGGCTGGCCGCCGGTACCTCGCTCGCGGCCATCGTGCCGACCGCGACGGTCGGCGTCATCTCGTACGCGCTGCATGACTCGGTGGCGTGGATCCCCGCGCTGCTGCTCGCGGCAGGCGCCGTGGTCGGTGCGCAGGTCGGCACGTGGCTCCTGCCGAGGCTGTCGCAGACGGTGCTGCGCTGGGCCTTCGTCGGGTTCCTCGTCGTGGTCATCGTGAGTCTGTTCATCGTCGTGCCGTCGCGCGACGCCGAGCTCGAGCTCACACTGCTCAGCGGCGCCGGACTCGTCGTCCTCGGCGTCGTGACGGGCATCACGGCGGGGCTGATCGGAGTCGGCGGCGGGATCATCGTCGTCCCCGCGCTCATGATGCTGTTCGGCACGAGCGATCTCATCGCCAAGGGCACGTCGCTGCTCATGATGATCCCCACCGCCGTCTCCGGCACGATCGGCAACGTGCGCCGGTCGAACGTCGACCTCGTCGCGGCGGCGATCATCGGCGTCGCCGCCTGCACCACCACCGCCCTCGGAGCATGGATCGCCACCCTCGTCGACCCGCTGGCGGGCAACATCCTGTTCGCCGCCTTCCTGGTGGTGATCGCAGTCCAGATGGCGCTGCGCGCCATCCGCGGACGCCGGGGCTGATCCGAGCGGGCGCCGCCGCCGACCCGAGCGGCGCCGGGGCCGCGAGGCCGCTCGGTAGGATGGCCGGGTGCCAGTGAACCCCGAGATCGTCGGCCGGGCCTTCCCCCCGACGGCCCCCTACCTCGTCGGGCGGGAGAAGGTGCGCGAGTTCGCTCGGGCCGTCTTCGCCACCGACCCTCAGCACACCGACCCGGAAGCGGCGCAGGCCCTCGGCTACGCCGACGTGGTGGCGCCCCCCACCTTCGCGATGGTCGTGCAGGACTTCACCCTGCAGCAATTGCTCGCCGAGCCCGACTCCGGCATCGTGCTGCAGAACGTGCTCCATGCCGAGCAGCGCTTCCGGTACACGCGGCCCATCGTCGCCGGCGATCAGCTCACCGCGCGACTCTCGGTCACCGGCATCCGCACCCTCGGCGGCAACGCGATGGTGACAAGCGACGCCGAGATCACCGACGCCGAGGGCGGTCACGTCGTCACCGCGACCTCGGTCCTGCTGGTGGGGGAGGGCGACCAGTGAGCGCGCTCGAGATCGGCGCCGTGGGCGATGTCGTCGCGGAGCGCACCGTGCACCTCACCCGCGAGTCGCTGGTGCGCTACGCCGGCGCATCCGGCGACTTCAACCCCATCCACTACCGCGACGACGTCGCCGCCGCCGTCGGCCTGCCGGGCGTCCTCGCCCACGGCATGCTGACGATGGGGCTGGCCGTCGAGACGGTCGTCCCGTGGCTCGGCGACGCCGGCCGCATCATCGACTACGGCGTGCGGTTCACCCGTCCCGTGGTCGTCGACCCCGAGGTGGGGGCCGAGGTGAGCGTCGTCGCCAAGATCGGTGCCGTCGAGGACGACGCCGCGCGCATCGACCTGACCGTCACGTTCGGCGGCACCACCGTGCTCGGCAAGGCGCAGGTGCGCGTCCGCACCGCATGACCGAGGTCACCCCCGTCCCGCTCGCCGAGCTCACGACGCTGCGCACCGGCGGCGCGCCGGCGCGCATGCTCGAGGCATCCACGACGGATGAGCTCGTCGCGACCCTGCGCGAGGTCTGGGCGGACGGCGAGCCCTGGTTCGTGCTCGGCGGCGGGTCGAACCTGTTCGTCGGCGACGAGCCCTTCGACGGCACGGTCGTGCGGGTGCTCACTCAGGGAATCGAGCGGATGCCGGCTGCCCGGCCCGGCTTCGTCCGGCTGCGCATCCAGGCCGGCCACGACTGGGACGCCCTGGTGGCCTACGCGGTCGGCGAGGGGCTGGCGGGCATCGAGGCGATGTCCGGCATCCCGGGCACGGTCGGGGCGGCGCCCGTACAGAACATCGGCGCATACGGCCAGGAGATCGTGCAGACCCTCGTCGAGGTCGAGCTGATCGACGAGTCGACCGGCGAGATCTCGACCGTGCCGGCCGCCGATCTCGGGCTCGGCTTCCGCACCTCGGTCCTCAAGCATCACCACGGCTCGGTCCCGGCCCGGCGCGCGGTCATCCTCTCCGTGACCCTCGAGCTCGCCGAGGTCGGCCACGAAGAGCGCACGATCTCCGGGGAGCAGCTGCGCACCGCACTCGGCCTCTCACCCGACGACACGGTCTCGGTTGCGTGGGTCCGCGACCACGTGCTGACCACGCGCGCACGCAAGGGCATGGTTCTCGACGCCGACGATCCCGACACGTACAGCGCGGGTTCGTTCTTCCAGAACGCCGTGGTGTCGGCATCCTTCGCCCGCACTCTTCCCGACGCGTGCCCGCGCTGGCCGGTCGCGCCCGACCTCGACCCGGTGCTCGTGATCCCGCTCTCCGCGTTCGACGGCTACGTGCCGCCGCCGGCGTCTGTGGAGTCCGACGTCAAGGTCAGCGCCGCGTGGCTCATCGAGCACAGCGGCGTGCGCAAGGGATTCAAGCTTCCCCGCTCGCGTGCGGCGCTGTCGTCCAAGCACGCGCTCGCGCTGACCAATCGCGGAAGCGCGACGGCGGCGGAGCTGGCGGAGCTCGCCCGCTACATCCAGGGCCGCGTGCAGGCCGAGTTCGGGCTCGTCCTCCAGCCGGAGCCCGTGCTGGTGAACGTCGAGCTGTAGCACGCCATGGCTCGACCGCGCACGCGCGCCAGGCGGCGGATGCCGCGACCCCGCAACGAGTACTTCACGGTGAGCGCCGTCATCGCCAACGCCGTCATCGGTCTGTTCGGCGTCGCCACCGCCCTGCTCGGCGGGTTTCTGCTCGTCGAGTGGCTCACGAGCGGCATGAGCCCGTTCGAGACGGTCGGCATCGCACGACCCGCCCCGTTGTGGATGGCGGTCATCACCGCGGTCTTCGCGGTCGCCGGCGGCGTCGGATTGGTCTGGGGATGCGCCGGCTACCTGTACCGCTGCGCGACGGGGAAGGTCGTCCGCCTCAGCCGCGATGAGCTGAAGAGGCATCGCGCGCAGCTGGCGGAGCGCGATCGCCGCTGGCGCTCCGGGCACTAGTCGCGCGCCTTACGAGGCGAAGAGGCGCTGCAGGCGCTGGACGCCCTCCAGCAGAGCGTCGTCGCCGAGCGCGTACGACAGGCGCAGGTATCCGGACGGACCGAACGCCTCGCCGGGCACGACCGCGACCTCGGCCTCTTCGAGGATCAGGTCGGCGAGCTCGAGCGTCGTGGTCGGCGTCTTGCCGGCCCACTCGCGGCCGAGCAGTCCGCGCACGTCGGGGTACACGTAGAACGCGCCGAGCGGGTTGGGCACCGTGACGCCCTCGATCTTCGACAGCTCGGCGACGATCGTGCGCCGGCGACGGTCGAAGGCGAGACGCATCTCCTCGGCCTCGTGCTGCGAGCCCGACAGTGCGGCGAGCGCCGCCCGCTGCGCGATGTTGTTCACGTTGCTGCAGAGATGGGACTGGAGGTTCGCGGCCACCTTGATCGCGTCCTTCGGGCCGACCATCCAGCCCAGGCGCCAGCCCGTCATGGCATAGGTCTTCGCGACGCCGTTGACCAGGATGGTCTGGGCCGCGGCATCCGGCACCGCCTCGACGATCGAGACCGCGCGCACGCCCTCGTAGACGAGGTTCTGGTAGATCTCGTCCGAGATGATCCAGATGCCGTGCTCGACGGCCCACTCGCCGATCGCCTTCGTCTCCTCCGGCGTGTAGACCGCGCCGGTCGGGTTCGACGGCGAGACGAAGACCATTGCGGTCGTGCGCTCGGTGCGCGCGGCCTCCAGCTGGTCGACGGTCACCTTGTAGTCCTGCTCGGCGCCGGCGAAGACCTCGACCGGCACGCCGTCGGCGAGGGCGATCGCCTCGGGATACGTGGTCCAGTACGGGGCGGGCAGCAGCACCTCGTCTCCGGGGTTCACCACCGCCTGGAAGGCCTGGTACACGGCCTGCTTGCCGCCGTTGGTGACGATGATCTGCGACGGGTCGACGTCGAGGCCGGAGTCGCGGAGCGTCTTCGCCGCGATCGCCTCGCGCAGCACCGGGAGTCCGACGGCGGGCGTATAGCGGAAGTTCGACGGGTCGGTGAGGGCCGCAGCGGCCGCGTCGACCACGAACTGGGGGGTGGCGAAGTCCGGCTCGCCCGCGGCGTACGAGATCACGGGCCGGCCTGCGGCCTGCAGCGCCTTCGCCTTCGCATCGACCTTGAGGGTCGCGGACTCGGCGATGGCGGAGAGCTTGCGGGAGAGCGGGGCGCGTTCTGTCACGCTTCGAGCGTAGTCCGACACAGTACGGAGCTGTGTCCGGATTGCGCCGGGCCGCACGACAGTTCGTGGCACGCTCGGGCACTGCCGCGGCGTCCGCCGGGGGAGTACGGTGTGACGCGTGGGTGTCTGGGTCTGGGGTGCGGTCGTGCTCGCTCTCGTGCTCGTGACCGCCGGCGGGATCGCCTGGTGGCTGGCCCGGGGCTGCAAGCTCACCATGGTCGGCGCGGTCGGCGCCGTGACGGGCGGGGTGGTGTCGCTCGTGTGCCTCGCCGTGCTCCTCGACACGGACGCGTCGCTGCGGATCGCCGCCCTGCTGACGATCGGCTCGGGTGCGTGGCTGCTGGGGTGGGCGCTGGCCGGCGGCATCCGGGGGCAGCGTCTCGCGCGCGCGGAGGCGGTCGCGTCGCGTGCGGAACGCAGCACCTCGCGCGCCTGACGTCGCGCGGGCGCGGGGTGGACGCCCGCCTCCACCGAATGGGGGATGCCTCCTCCTGCGGATGACGGCTGGGCGACGGCCCCGCGCGCCGCGAGGCTGAGGACATGACAACACCAGCCGTGCAGGTGCGGAACCTGCGCAAGACGTACGACGGGCGCACGGTCGTCGACGACGTCAGCTTCGACATCACCGCCGGTGAGACGTTCGCGCTCCTGGGACCCAACGGCGCCGGCAAGTCGACGACCGTCGAGATCCTCGAGGGCTACCGTCGCCGCAGCGCAGGCGAGGTCACCGTGCTCGGAGTCGACCCCGAGGCGGGCGGACTCGAATGGAAGTCGCGCCTGGGCATCGTGCTCCAGACGTGCGGTCAGAGCGGACTGCTCACCGTGCGCGAGCAGCTGCGTCAGTTCGCCGGCTTCTACCCGGACGCGCGCGACGTCGACGAGGTGATCGCGGCCGTCGGCCTCGAGGCGCAGGCGAAGATGCGCAGCTCGAAGCTGTCGGGTGGTCAGCAGCGTCGCGTCGACGTGGCGATGGGCATCATCGGCAGGCCCGAGGTGCTGTTCCTCGACGAGCCGACGACCGGCTTCGACCCCGAGGCGCGGCGCGAGTTCTGGGAGCTCATCCGCGGACTCAAGGCGGAGGGAACGACGATCCTCCTCACGACCCACTACCTCGACGAGGCGGCGCAGCTCGCCGACCGCGTGGCGGTGATCGCCGGCGGCCGGCTGCAGGCGCTCGGGCCGGTCGACACGTTCGGCGGCCCCGACGCCCGGGTGCCGGTCGTGCGCTGGTGGGAGGACGGGGTGCGGCGCGAGCATCGCTCGGCCGAGCCGCTCGCCTTCGCCGGCGCGCTCAGCGCGAGGCTGGGCGCCGAGCCGGAGCGACTCGAGATCGTCCGTCCGAGCCTCGAGGACATCTACCTGGAACTCGTCGCGAGCGCGCCCGTCGCAGCGGCGATGCAGACGAAGGAGACGGTGCGATGAGCACGACCGCGATCAGGGTGCCCGGGGTCGTCCCCGCAGGGCTGTGGCGTGGACGGTTCGAGCTGAAGCAGTACTTCCGCTCGGGCGACACGCTGTTCTTCACGTTCCTCTTCCCGGTGTTCATGCTGGGGCTGTTCAGCGTCGCATTCGGCGCCGACGGCGACGTCCAGATGGCACCGGGGGTGCCCGCCCTCCCGATGGCGCAGCTGTACCTTCCCGGGATGATGGCAGCGGGGCTCCTGCTGTCGGGGTTCCAGAACCTCGCAATCGACATCGCGCTCGAGCGCGCCGACGGCACCCTCAAGCGCCTGGGCGGGTCCCCGCTGTCGCCCGTGAGCTACTTCCTCGGGAAGTTCGTGCAGGTGCTGGTGACCGGCGCCCTGCAGGCGACCCTGCTGCTCGCCGTCGCAGCGCTCGCGCTCGGGGTTCCCCTGCCCACCGAGCCGGCGCAGTGGCTGACGTTCGCGTGGGTCTTCGTGCTCGGCATCGCCACCTCGGCGCTGCTCGGGATCGCGCTGTCGAGCGTGCCGCGGACGGCGAAGAGTGCGACGGCGGTGGTGATTCCTGTCGCGCTCGTGCTGCAGTTCATCTCCGGCGTCTACCTGATGTTCTGGCAGCTGCCCGAGTGGCTGCAGAATGTCGCGTCCCTGTTCCCCCTCAAGTGGATGGCGCAGGGGATGAGGGCGGTGTTCCTGCCCGAGGAGTACGCGGTGCTCGAGCCCGGCGGCGAGTGGAACCTGGGCGGTGTGGCCGCCGCCCTGCTGATCTGGCTGCTCGTGGGCCTCGTCCTCTCGCTCGTCACCTTCCGGTGGATCCGCCGCAACGCGTAGCCTCACGGAGGGACGGGAGACCGATGCTGCAGAAGCGGTGGTGGGATGTCGCGGTCGTCGCGGGGTGCGCGGCGACCGCGGCCGCCATCGCGTTCGGTCTCGTGCCGGTGGAAGCGGTGGAGGGTGCTGTCGCCTACGGCGCGATCCTGGCCTTCGCGCTGACCTACCTCGTCATCGCCCGCCCGACGATCGGCAGGGCGGCCTCTCCCGCCCGCTTCGCGGTGTTCCTGGCGGCGGTCGCCGTCGTCCTCGTCATCGGCACGGCGGCCTCCGGGTTCCTCGCGATCCTGCAGGCTCTCGCGTATCCGATGACGTGGGTGCTGGGCGATACGCGGCGTCGCGGCGTGATCGGATCCGGCGTGATCGCCGTCTCCGTCCTCGCCGGCTACATGATCGGCGGCGGGTTCACCGTCGGCGCGACGCTGGCGGGGCTGGCGACGACCGGATTCTCGTTCGTCTTCGCGACGGCGCTCGGCCTGTGGATCACCGGCATCGCCGAAGCAGGCGAGGAACGGGGCCGGCTGCTCGACGAGCTGACCGCCGCGCAGTCCGAGGTGCGCGCCCTCAGCCGTGAGCGCGGCGCCTCGGAAGAGCGGGAGCGCCTGGCCCGAGACATCCACGACACGCTCGCACAGAGCCTCACCGGCCTCGTGATCCTCGCCGAGCGCGCGGGGCGGCAGTCGCGCGAGGGCGAATCGGACGCCGCGGGCGACACGATCGCGACGGTCGAGCAGGTGGCGCGCGAGGCGCTCGCCGAAGCCCGCGCGCTCGTCGCCCGTACTGCGGCGGTTCCCGACGAAGCGGCGCTCGGCGCGGCGATCGAGCGTCTGGCCGAGCGTTTCCGGGCACAGGCCGGGGCCGCGATCGCGGTCAGCGTCGACGCCGCGGCCGAGGCGATGGACCGTGACCGCCAGGTGGTCCTGCTCCGCTGCGCGCAGGAGGGGCTGTCGAACGTCGCCCGGCATGCGCAGGCGGAGAGCGTCACCGTCGCGGTGCGCGGCGGCGAGGGAGTCGTGACGCTGGAGATCACCGACGACGGGCGGGGTTTCGCTCCCGCGGCGACCGGCGCGGGCTTCGGCATCGACGGCATGGGAGACCGCGTCGCGCTCGCCGGGGGCACATTCGAGGTCGACAGCGCGCCCGGGGCCGGCACGACGGTGCGGGTGCGTCTGCCCCTCGACGGACCCGGCGCGCCCCGACCGGCCGCAGACTCCCGGTCGGAGGTCGCACCGTGATCCGTCTGCTCATCGCCGACGACCACCCGGTCGTGCGCGCGGGTCTCGCCGGGCTCCTGTCGGATGAACCCGGCTTCGAGGTCGTGGCCGAGGCATCCGACGGCGACGAGGCTGTCGCACTGGCGGCCGCGACGCGTCCCGACGTCGTGCTCATGGATCTGCGCATGCCCCGGGTCGACGGCGTCACGGCGACCGGGCGCATCGTCGGCGGCGAGGCCGGTGAACCGCCGCCGCGCGTGCTGATCCTCACGACGTACGAGTCGGACGATCAGATCCTGGCGGCGATCGAGGCGGGGGCCTCGGGGTATCTGCTCAAGGCCGCGCCGCAGGCCGAGATCGTGGCGGGCATCCGCTCCGTCGCCGCCGGGCAGTCGGCGCTCTCGCCGCAGGTCGCCGTCCGCCTGGTCGAGCGCATGCGCCGGCCCGACCCCGATGCGGTGGCGCTCACGGCCCGCGAGCTCGACGTGCTGCGGCTGGTCGCGACCGGTCACAGCAACAAGCAGGTGGCGGTAGCCCTCGGGATCGGCGAGTCGACGGTGAAGACCCACCTGCTCAAGGTGTTCGACAAGCTCGGCGTCGCCGACCGCACGCGCGCCGTGACCCTCGCGATGGAGCGCGGGCTCCTGCCCTGACGCCGTGAGCGGATGCCTCGGCCCCGCGTGCGGGCGGGGCCGAGGCATCCGTCATCTCGAACGATCAGCCGAACTGGTTCATCGTGTTGTGCGCGCCGCCGGCCTTGAGGGCCGCTTCGCCCGCGAAGTACTCCTTGTGGTTGTCGCCGATGTCGCTGCCCGCCATGTTCTGGTGCTTGACGGTGGCGATGCCCTCGCGGATCTCGCGACGCTGGACGCCCTTCACGTACGCGAGCATGCCCTGGTCGCCGAAGTACCCCTTCGCGAGGTCATCGGTGGAGAGTGCGGCCGTGTGGTACGTCGGCAGCGTGATGAGGTGGTGGAAGATGCCCGCGCGCGCCGATCCGTCGCGCTGGAATGAGCGGATATTCTCGTCGGCCAGGCGCGCGAGCTCGGTGTCGTCGTACTCGACGCTCATGAGGCTCGCCCGGTCGTACGCCGACACGTCTGCGCCCTGCGCCTCGAGCAGGTCGTACGCCTGCTGGCGGAAGTTGAGCGTCCAGTTGAAGGACGGGCTGTTGTTGTAGACGAGCTTCGCGTCCGGCACGACCTCCCGGATGCGGTCGACCATGCCCGCGATCTGCGCGACGTGGGGCTTCTCGGTCTCGATCCACAGCAGGTCGGCGCCGCCGCGGAGCGACGTGATGCAGTCGAGCACGACCCGGTCCTCGCCCGTGCCCGGCCGGAACTGGTACAGGTTGCTGGCGAGGCGCTTGGGGCGCAGCAGCCTCCCCTCGCGACGGATGACCACGTCGCCGTCGCTCAGGTCGGCCCCGGCGATCTCCTCGACGTCGAGGAACGCGTTGTACTGGTCGCCCAGGTCGCCCGGCTCGCGCGAGACGGCGAGCTTCTGCGTGAGCCCCGCGCCGAGCGAGTCGGTACGGGCCACGATGATGCCGTTCTCGATACCCAGTTCGAGGAAGGCGTAGCGGACGGCGTTGATCTTCGCGAGGAAGTCCTCGTGCGGGACGGTGACCTTGCCGTCCTGGTGGCCGCACTGCTTCTCATCGGAGACCTGGTTCTCGATCTGGATCGCGCAGGCGCCGGCCTCGATCATCTTCTTGGCGAGCAGGTACGTCGCCTCGGGGTTGCCGAAGCCCGCGTCGATGTCGGCGATGATCGGCACCACGTGGGTCTCGTGGTTGTCGATCTGCGACTGGATGAACTCCACCGCCGTGTCGTCGCCGGCGGCACGCGCCGTGTCGAGCTGCGTGAACAGCAGATCCAGCTCACGCGCATCGGCCTGCCGCAGGAACGTGTACAGCTCCTCGATGAGCGCCGGCACCGAGGTCTTCTCGTGCATGGACTGGTCGGGGAGCGGGCCGAACTCCGAGCGGAGCGCGGCGACCATCCAGCCCGACAGGTACAGGTAGCGCTTGTTCGTGCTCTTGAGGTGCTTCTTGATCGAAATGAGCTTCTGCTGTCCGATGAAGCCGTGCCACACCCCGAGCGACTGCGTGTAGACCGACGAGTCGGCGTCGTACTCGGCCATGTCGCGGCGCATGATGTCGGCGGTGTACTGGGCGATCTCGAGGCCCGTGCGGAACCGGTTCTGCGCCCGCATGCGGGCGGCGGACTCCGGGTCGATGGCGTCCCAGCCGGAGCCGTTCTCCTGCTTGAGCGCCCGGACGGCGTCGATGTCGTGCTGGTAGGGGGTCATGTCGTGTCCTTCGTGATGGGGGCGTTCGTGTCCCGAAAAGTGGTCCTCATGTCCCGATCTCCACCGTTCAGCGGGCCGCTTGCGGTGGAAATCGGGACATCGATGAGGGATGCCTCGTCAGTCGGTCTCCGTCAGGAAGCGCGAGTAGGCGGGGAGGGTCAGGAAGGCGGGGAACTCCTGACCGAGGGCGACGTCGCGGAAGACCTCCGCCGCGTCGTCGAAGCGGTCGCCCTCCCGCCGTTCCACCTCGCCCAGCACCCGGGCGATGAGGTCCTCGATGTACTCGCGGGTGATCCGCGTGCCGTCTTCGGTGGCCTGGTCCTGGTGGATCCACTGCCACACCTGCGAGCGGCTGATCTCGGCGGTCGCGGCGTCCTCCATGAGGTTGTCGATCGCGACGGCGCCGAGGCCCCGCAGCCACGCCTCGATGTAGCGGATCGCCACCGACACGTTGCCGTGCACGCCCGCCGCCGTGACCGGACGCCCGATGTGCACGTCGATCAGGTCGGCGGCCTGCACCTCGACCTCGGGACGCTGACGGTCCAGCTGGTTCGGCCGGTCGCCGAGCACCGCGTCGAACTCGGCGCGCGCGA
Source organism: Microbacterium sp. HJ5 (assembly GCF_054824025.1). Classification (NCBI taxonomy): domain Bacteria; kingdom Bacillati; phylum Actinomycetota; class Actinomycetes; order Micrococcales; family Microbacteriaceae; genus Microbacterium; species Microbacterium sp. HJ5. The sequence continues at coordinate 29,944 of NZ_JSYE01000007.1, read as the reverse complement.
CGGGGATCAGGTCGGGGTGCGCCACCCACGTGCCGTCGAAGCCGTCGCCGGCCTCGCGCTTCTTGTCGGCGGCGACCTTCTCGAACGCGCGCTCGGTCACCTCGGGGTCGCGACGGTTCGGGATGAACGCGCTCATGCCGCCGATCGCGAAGGCTCCGCGGCTGTGGCACGTCTTCACGAGCAGCTCGGTGTACGAGCGCATGAACGGCACGGTCATCGTGACCTCGCTGCGGTCGGGGAGCACGAAGCGGGCGCCGCGGCCGCGGTAGTTCTTGATGATCGAGAAGATGTAGTCCCAGCGGCCGGCGTTGAGGCCCGCGCAGTGGTCGCGCAGCTCGAAGAGGATCTCCTCCATCTCGAACGCGGCCGGCAGCGTCTCGATCAGCACGGTCGCACGGATCGTGCCGTGAGCGATGCCGATGTACTGCTCACTGAAGGTGAAGACGTCGTCCCACAGCTTCGCCTCTTCGCTCGACTCGAGCTTGGCGATGTAGAAGTACGGGCCGCGGCCGTTGGCGATCAGCTGCTTCGCGTTGTGGAAGAAGTACAGCCCGAAGTCGACGAGCGATCCCGACGCGGCCATCGTGCGACCGGTGCGGTCGGTGAACGAGACGTGCTGCTCGGGCAGGTGCCACCCGCGAGGGCGCATCACGATCGTCGGTGTCTCGGTCGCCGTGACCTCGTAGCGCTTCCCCTCCGGGCTGGTGAACGACAGCTCGCCGCGGATCGCGTCGCGCAGGCTCAGCTGGCCCTCGATGACGTTCCTCCACGTGGGGCTGGTGGCGTCCTCCTGGTCGGCCAGCCACACCTTGGCGCCTGAGTTGAGGGCGTTGATCGTCATCTTCGGATCGGTGGGCCCGGTGATCTCGACGCGGCGGTCGTGGAGTCCCGGGCCGGCGCCGGCCACTCGCCAGTCGGCGTCCTCGCGGATATGCCGGGTGTCGTCACGGAACTGGGGGTCGTGACCGTTGCCGATCTCGAACCGGCGGCGCAGGCGGTCTGCGAGACGGTCGTGACGTCGAGCGCCGAAGCGGTGGTGCAGTTCGGTGAGGAACGCGATCGCTTCGGGCGTGAGGATCTCGTCGTACCGGGGGCCGAGACGCCCGGCGATCTCGACGCGGGGCTCGTGGGTCGGGGTGGGGATGGGGCCGGTGCGCGTGCGCATCGGGGTGGCGGTCGCAGGTGTCATGTCCCTGCCTTCCTGTGTCGAGTGCTGCGGGTGGGATGCCCCGGTCCGGCGTGTGCGCCGGGAGGAGGCATCCGGTGATCCACGTTCTGGGTCGATCGGAGTTGCGTCGTGAGACCACTCTGGGGTGAAGTTCGGGCCTGTCCCCGACCGATTCAGGTGTAAATTTTCCACATATTTCTGCTTTCGTGACAGAATCGGGCCATGACGACGTCCTCCACCCGTGATCCGCTCGCGGAAGTCGCCGACCATGAAGAGGTGGACTCCCTCACGATCGGCCGGCGCATCCGGCAGCTGCGCACCGACCGCGGCATGACGCTCGAAGAGCTCGCGGCGGCGGTCGACCGCGCGCCCAGCCAGCTCTCGATGATCGAGAACGGCCGACGCGAACCGAAGCTCACGCTGCTGCAGGCGATCGCGCGGGCGCTCGGCTCGTCGCTTGAGGCGATCCTCGAGTCCGAGCCGCTCGACGAGCGGGCGACGCTCGAGATCTCGCTCGAGCGGGCGATGCGCGGGCAGACGTTCCAGGCGCTCGGCATCCCGCCGTTCCGCATCGGCAAGACCGTGCCGAGCGAAGCGCTCAAGGCGATGCTCGCGCTCCAGGGTGAGATCGAGCGGCTGCGCGACGAGCGCGCGGCGACACCGGAGGAGGCCCGCCGCGCGAACGTGGCGCTGCGCCGCCTCATGCGCACGCAGAACAACTACTTCGTCGACCTCGAGGAGCACGCGCGCGCGGTGCTCGACGCCGTCGACCACCCCGGCGGTCCGCTCACGCAGCGCACCGCGTCCGACATCGCCGCGCACCTCGGGTTCACCCTCCACTACGTCCCCGACCTGCCCCAGACGACGCGGAGCGTCGCCGACATCAAGAACGGCCGGCTCTACCTGTCGAGCAGGCTCACCGCGAAGGGCGACCCGCGCACCGCCGTGCTGCAGGCGCTCTCGAGCCGCATCCTCGGTCACCGCGAGCCGACGTCGTACGCCGCCTTCCTGCGCCAGCGCGTCGAGACGAACTACCTGACGGGCGCGCTGCTCATGCCCGAGCAGCACGTCGTCCCGTTCCTGCAGGAGGCGAAGAAGGACCGCGCGATCTCGATCGAAGACCTCCGCGACGCCTATTCGGTGTCGTACGAGACGGCTGCGCATCGGTTCACGAACCTGGCCACCGTGCACCTGGGCATCCCGGTGCACTTCCTCAAGGTGCACGAGTCCGGCACGATCACGAAGGCGTACGAGAACGACGACGTCAACTTCCCGACCGACCGCCTCGGGTCGATCGAGGGGCAGATGTGCTGCCGCAAGTGGACCTCGCGCACCGTCTTCGAGATCGACGACCACTTCAACCCGTACTACCAGTACACCGACACCGGCAACGGCACCTACTGGTGCACGGCGCGCGTCGAGCAGTCCAGCGAGGGCGCGCACTCGGTTTCGGTCGGTGTGCGGTTCGACGACACGAAGTGGTTCCTCGGACGCGACACCCCGAACCGCGGCGTCTCGACCCACTCCGTCGAAGCGTGCTGCCGACGCGCGCCGGCCGAGCTCGAGGCATCCTGGCGCGAGAACTCCTGGCCGAACGTCCGCACCCCGCGCACGCTCCTCGCCACGCTGCCGACCGGGGCGTTCCCCGGCGTCGACACGACGGACGTCTACGAATTCCTCGAGGCCCACGCCCCGCGCTGAGCCCCGGTGCCTCTCGTGAGAGAGCGGTGAGAGAGCGGATGCCGGGGTTCCGCCAATACCTGTCGGGTGTTAGGTTTTCCGGACCGACGGTTCCGCCCGACGGAGCCGCTTTCGACGAGGAGAGCGCGAATGAAGCGATGGCTCAGCACAGCGACCGTGGCGGGACTGCTCGCCACCGGACTGGTGACGGCGGCGCCGGCGACCGCCGCCGAGGCGAACGGCAAACCGGGCAGCGACACCCTGTACCGCTACGCGCAGGACACGTGGACGTCGATCGACGCCATGACCGATGAGGCCACGGGGCTGCCGTCCGACAACGTCACGGGAGACCTCGAGACCGTCGGCGCCTACACCTCGCCGACGAACATCGGCGGCTACCTGTGGTCCACGGTCACCGCTCGCGACCTCGGGATCATCGACGACGCCGAGGCGCACGAGCGCATGGCGACCACGCTCGACACCCTCGAGGTCCTCGAGCGCAACGACGCGAGCGGCATGTACTACAACTGGTACGACCCGGCGACGGGCGCCAAGCTCACCACGTGGCCCGACTCGGGCGACCCCGTGCACCCGTTCCTCAGCACGGTCGACAACGGCTGGCTCGCGGCATCCCTCCGCATCGTCCGCGAAGCGGACCCGGCGCTCGCCGCGCAGGCGGACGCGCTGTACGACTCGATGGACTTCTCGGCGTACTTCAATCCCGAGGGCGCTCCCGGACTGCCGGCAGGCACGAACCGCGGCGGCTTCTGGGAGGTCGCGCCTCCCGGCTGCAGCGTCGAGGCGCCCATGTACAACGGATCGGGCGAGACGGCGTTCTACACCTGCCACCACTACGACACGACCGTGAGCGAGAGCCGAATCGCGACCTACCTCGGCATCGCCAACGGCGAGATCCCGGCGACGGCGCTGTACGGCACGCACCGCACGATGCCCCCCGGCTGCGACTGGGCCTGGCAGGAGCAGCTGCCGACCGGGCAGTACCGCACATACGACGGCTTCGAGGTGTGGGAGGGCGTCTACACCTACGCCGGAATGAGCTTTGTGCCCAGCTGGGGCGGCAGCATGTTCGAGGCGCTCATGCCCGACCTGCTCGTGCCCGAGACGCAGTGGGGCGCGCGGTCGTGGCGCATCAACCACCCCATCACCGTTGCGGTGCAGAAGCACCACGGCCTCGTCGACGCGGACTACGGCGCGTGGGGCTTCTCGCCGGCGAGCAACCCGCTCGGCGGCTACGCCGAATACGGCGTCGACCTCGCGGGGATGCGCTCGGACGGCTACACCTCCGACGTCGAGAAGACCGACGTCGACATCGACCGACCCGGCTGCACCGAGGGCACGAACCCGGATCCCGAGTTCGGTGACGGCGTCGTGACGCCTCACGCCGCGTTCCTCGCGCTGCCGTACGACCGCAAGGGCGTGCTCGAGAATCTCGCGCACCTCGAGGCCGATCTGGGAGCCTACGGCGCCGGCGGCTTCTACGACGCGGTGGCCGTCGGCAGCGGCACCGTCGCCGAGCGCTACCTGTCGCTCGACCAGTCGATGATCATGGCCGCGATCGGCAACGAGCTCACCGGCGATACGCTGAAGCGTTACTTCGTCGACAAGGAGATGGAGAAGCGCCTGCGGCCCGCCATGGCGGCGCAGGTCTTCAGCTCCGAGGAGAAAGCGCGCGAGTGAGCGAAGAAGCCGCCGAGACCGCGACCGGAGCACCCGCATCGGGTGCTCCGGTCAGCGGCGCGCGCGCTCCGCGCGCGCCGAGCGCTCCGCGCGCCCCGCGCGGAAGCTACCCGAAGGGGCAGGCCCGCCGCCAGGCGATCGTCGACGAGGCCCTCGTGGTCTTCGGGCGCAGCGGTTTCCACAGCGGATCGCTGCGCGAGATCGCCAAGCGCGTCGGGCTCACGCCCACGGGGCTCATGCACCACTTCGCGAACAAGGAGGAGCTGTTCACCGAGGTGCTCCGCCAGCGCGACGAGAAGATCCGCGCCGCCGCGGGGGACCCCGCCGAGCACACGCTCATCCAGCAGGCGACGAAGGTCGTCGCCTACAACCAGGAGTCGCGCGGCCTCACCTCGCTGTACGCCACCGTCTCGGCCGAGGCGACGGACTCGGAGCATCCGGCGCACGAGGAGTTCGCGCGCCGCTATCGCGAGGGAGCCGAGGGTGCGACGCCGCTGCTGGTTGCGGCGCAGGCCGACGGGGAGGTGCGCTCCGACATCGATCCCGCGCTCGCCGCACGGCTGATCAGCGCCGTCATGGACGGCATCCAGCAGCAGTGGCTCCTCGACGACAGCGTCGACATGAACGCCCTCTTCGCGGAGTTCGTCCGCGGCTACCTGCTGCCGCGCGAGGTCTGACCCGCTCGAACCCCGGCCGTCGAGAGGTCGCGCGGGTCGAGGCATCCGTCGCTCTCGCGCGTCGCGCACCGGGCCCCGGGAGTCGAGGACGAAACGCGGGACGAGGGCGGATCGGCACGATCCGCCCTCGTCCCGCGACACGTCCTCGCGCCGCGCGTCGGGGTCAGGCAGGCAGCGCGTTCGCCCGTGCGACCTCGCCCAGCCACCCGAGGCTCGGCTTCGGCCGGCGCTCGAAGGTCTCGGGGTCCCACGCGATGAGGCCGAACGTCGGCCGGAAGCTGCCCCACTCGTAGTTGTCGAGCAGGCTCCAGTGGAGGTACCCGCGCACGTCGACACCGTCGGCGATGCAGCCGTGGACGGCCTCGAGCGCCCCGCGCGTGTAGTCGATGCGTCGCGCATCGTCGGCCGTCGCCATGCCGTTCTCGGTGACGTAGACCGGTACGCCGGCGCGCGCCCACGCGTTGCGGATGCCGTCGCCGACGGCGGGCGGGAAGTACTCCCAGCCGGTGAGCGTGCGCTCGGCGTCGTCGGGGATCGGGAGCGGGCCGTCGGCGCCGATCTTGGTGCGTGTGTAGGCCTGCACGCCGACCCAGTCGTCGCCGCGCGCGGCGTCGAGGAAGACGTCCTCGCGCGACCGCCCGTAGTCGGCCGCGACGTCCTCGGCCCCTCGCTCCGGCTGGTACGCCTGCGTCGCCACCGACCAGCCGGCCCGCCCGCCCGCCCCGCGGACGAGCTCGACGGCCCGCTTGTGCGCGTCGATCAGGCGGTCCGTCACCGCGGGCACGCCCGGGGGGAGCCCGATCGACGGGAAGCCCACCTCGGGATCGGCCAGCACCGACACCATGTTCGGCTCGTTGATCGTGCACACCAGGTCGAGGCCGTCGACCACGGGCAGCGCGGCCTCGACGTAGCGAGCGAAGCGGTCGGCCGCGGCATCCGCGTGCCATCCGCCCTCGCGCGCGAACCAGACCGGATTCGTGAAGTGGTGCAGCGTGATCATCGGCTCGAGGCCGAGCGACCGCGCCGTGTCGACCATGCGGCGGTAGTGGTCGATCGCCGCGCGCGACACCCAGCCGTCCTCGGGCTCGATGCGCGCCCACTCGATGCTGAACCGGTAGGTGCCCAGGCCCGCGCCGGCGAGCAGCGCCATGTCCTCGGGGTAGCGGTGGTAGCTGTCGGCCGCGTCGCCGGACGGCGTCTCGACCGGCGCCCCGGGCAGGTGCCCCCACTCGCGCTGCCACCAGTCGGAGTTGACGTTGCCGCCCTCGATCTGGTGCGCCGCGGTCGACGCGCCCCACAGGAAGCCTTCGGGGAACTGCATAGGCAGATCGTCCTTTCGTTTCGATGAGCGGATGCCGCGCGGCATCCGCTCGCTGTCACTTGATGCCGGTCAGCGCGATGCCCTGCACGAAGTAGCGCTGCAGGAAGACGAACACGATCAGGATCGGCACGACGACCACGACGGCGCCGGCCATCATGAGCCCGTACCGGGCGGCGTTCTGGCTCACCGAGTACAGGGCGAGCGCGACGGGGAGGGTGTACATGTCCTCCTTCGTGGCGACGACCAGCGGCCACAGGAAGTTGTTCCAGCTCGAAAGGAACGAGAGGATCGTGAGCGTCGCGATCGCCGGGCCGCACATCGGCATGATGACGCGCAGGAAGATGCGCCACTCGCTCGCGCCGTCGATGCGCGCCGCCTCGATCAGCTCGTCGGGCAGGCTCAGCATGAACTGACGCATGAGGAAGACGCCGAGCGGCGAGATCAGGAACGGCAGGATCAGCCCCGGGTAGGAGTTGACCAGGCCCATGTTGGCGATGAGCACGAACAGCGGCACGAAGGTGACGACGCCGGGCACCATGAGGGTGCCGATCACCACTGCGAAGAGCAGCTTCTTCCCACGGAACTGCAGCTTCGCCAGGGCATAGCCGATCATCGAGCAGAACACGATGTTGCCGAGCGTCACGAACACCGCCACGACGACGCTGTTGATGAAGAACGTCGTGAAGTCGAGGCGTCCGAACAACGTCTCGTAGTTCTCGACGGTCGGGTTCTGCGGCAGGAAGCCCGTCGGGTTGCTGCGGATCTCGGCATCCGTCTTGAACGAGCCGAGGATCATCCACACGAACGGCATGATCATCGCGATCAGGCCGAGCGTGAGGATGACATAGAGCCACCATCGGGTGGGCTCGCCCCGGCGGCGGCGACCTGCGGGGTGCGACTCGGGGCCGACGGCGTCGGTGTCGGTGACCGACGACGCGGCGGGGACGGGGCCCAGGCGACCGGGGAGGTCGCGCGGCTCGTCCGCGGTGGACGCGGAGGGCGTGGGGATCACGTCAGTCCTTCCTTCCGATGAGGCGGAACTGCACGAGCGACAGCGCGACGATCGCGAGGAACAGCACGTAGCTCGCCGCCGACGCGTACGCGTAGTTGCCGAACCCGAACTGGTCGTAGGTGTACATCGCCGTCGACAGCGTCGCGTCGAGCGGGCCGCCCTGGGTCATGACGTACGGCTCCTCGAAGAACTGCAGGAAGCCGATGCCGGTGATGACCGTCGCGAACAGGATGGCGGGGCGCATCGCCGGGATGGTGATGTGCCAGAAGCGCTGCCACGCATTCGCCCCGTCGACCATGGCCGCCTCGTGGTGCTCGCGCGGCACTCCCTGGAGCGCGGCGAGGAAGATCACCATGAGGGTTCCGATGTTGCGCCAGACGGCCATCATGATGAGCGACGGCAGTGCCCACGTGGTGGACTGCAGCCAGTCCGGTCCCTGGATGCCGAAGATCGCGAGGAACCCGTTGAGCAGTCCGTCGGGCTGCAGGATGAAGCGCCACACGATCGCGATGGCGACGATGCTGGTCACCACGGGCGCGTAATAGCCGACGCGGTACACGGTGCGGAAGCGGCGGATGCCCTTGTCGAGGGCGAGCGCCACGGCGAGGGCGAGCGCGATCGTGAGGGGCACGGCGACCACGACGAACGTGAAGGTGTTGAGGAGCGACCGCAGGAAGCGCGGGTCCTGGAACAGCCGCGCATAGTTGTCGAAGCCGATGAAGTTCACCTGGAACGGCGTCTGCAGGTCGCGCGTGGTCATGTCGGTGAAGCTCATGGCGAGGGAGCCCACGATCGGGCCGGCCATGAACACGACGAACAGGATCACGAACGGCGCGGCGAACAGCCACGCGGTGCGCGTCATGCGGCGTTCCCGCCGCGACGCCTTCGCACGAGGTGCGGGGCGCCGCGGCAGAGCCGCCTGGGCAAGAGAGGTCATCGGATGCCTACTGGCCCGTGCCGATCGACGTGGCCTGCTGCTGGATCGTGGCGATCGCGTCGGCCGGCGTGGTCTCGCCACGCGTCGCCTTCTCGAGCTCCTGGTCGATGACGGCCGACACCTGAGCCCATGTCGGGATCGCCGGGGGCGCCTTCGAGTCCTGCAGCTGCTCGCCGAACACGCTGAGGTACGGGTCGTCGGCGAACGTCGGGTCGTCCCACGCGGACTGCACGCTGGGCAGGTCCGTGGAGATCTCGTACCACGAGAGCTGCGTCTCGGGCTGGCTCAGCCAGCGCACGAACTTCCACGACGCGTCGCGATTCTCGGTGTCCTCGAAGACCGCGAGGTTCCCGCCGCCGGTGAAGCTCGTGCGGCTGTCGGCGCCGGGCACCATAGCGACGCCGAACTGGTCGGCGAACTCCTCGCCGCCCTGGTCGAGCAGGAGGCTCACGTGGTACGGGCCGCTGTAGAACGCGCCGACCTCACCGCCGATGAAGGCCTGCTCGATCTCGCCGCCCTCCATGCGCCGGGGCTCGGCGATGCCGTCCTCGAAGAAGCTCGTGTAGAACGCGAAGGCCTCTTCCCACTCGGGGGTGTCGAAGGTGAACTCGGTGCCGTCCTCGTTGAGGATGTCACCGCCCTGCTGCCAGGCGAGCGGGGTGACGTACTGCCACGAGTCGAAGCCGCCGGGCGGGAGCGAGACGCCCCACTCGGCGCCCGCCTCCTGCAGGCCCTTCGTGAACGCGGTGTACTCCTCCCACGTCGCGGGCGGCTCGAGGCCCGCCTGCTCGGCGAGGTCGGTGCGGTAGTAGAGCACGCGCGTGTCGACGTACCACGGCACGCCGTAGGCGACCTCGTCGACGACCGCGGTCTGCCATGAGCCCTCGAAGAACGAGGACTCGTCGACGAGCCCTTCGGGAGTCGGCTCGAACGCGCCGGTGGCGGCGAACTCGCCGACCCACGTCGTGCCGAGCATCGTGACATCCGGCGTCTCGCCGCCCGCGATCGACGTCGCGATGCGGTCGTGGGCGCTCTCCCACGGCACCGCTGTCACCTCGATGGTGACGTCGGGGTTCTCCTCCTCGAACTGCGCGGCGAGCTCGTCGAGCACCTCGCCCTCGTTGCCCATCGCCCACACCTCGACGGTGCCGGTCGCGGGGGAGTCGTCGATGGCGTCTCCGCCACCGCCTTCGCCACCGCCCGTGGGCGCGTCGCTGCGCCCGCAGCCCGCGAGCACGAGCGCGCCGACGAGTGTGACCGCTCCTGCGGCCGCCCAGCGTGAGGTTCTGCGTGTGAATGTTCTGGTCATCGGTCTGACGCCTCCATCGGTCGTCGCCGCCTCCGCGGCGGCCCTGCCTCGGCTGTGATTCCGGCGCTGGGGGAGCGCCGCGGTCCGACTGTACGCCAAAAACCTGACACATGAAAGGTATTAGCGAATGAGAAACGCCTCATCGAGAGGCAGGATGCCCCGGGATAGCTCGCGTGGCGAACTACCTGGCGCGCGACGCGACGTCGTGCTAGCCGAGGCGCGACGCGCAGCCGTTCGCCGCTGCCGAGCGAAGCGTCGCGAGCCGCGGGAAGCGAGCCGTCAGTGCCGGCCCGCCACCACGTCGGCGACGTGCGCGGGCCACGCCGTGCCCTCGCCGGACCCGGAGGCCTCGAGGCGGTCCGCCGTGCGGTAGGCCGCGTAGATCGCGTTCACGGCCAGCCAGCGCAGGGGCTCCGGCTCCCAGTTCCGGGCGCGGTGCCCGACCCAGGGCAGCCGCGTGAGGTCGGTGTCGCGCCCCAGCACGAGGTCGGCGAGCGTGCGGCCGGCGAGGTTCGTCGCGGTGACGCCGGTGCCGACGTAGCCCCCCGCCCAGCCGAGGCCGGTGGCGCGGTCATGGACGACGGCTGCCGCCCAGTCCCGCGGCACGCCGAGCACACCGGCCCACGCGTGCGCGATCGGCACCGACGCGGCATCGGGGAAGAAGTCGCGCAGCAGCCGGGTGAGCGACGCGATCGTGCGCTCCTGGGTCGAGCCGTCCGTGTCGACATGCGAGGCATAGCGGTACGGCACGCCGCGACCGCCGAACGCGATGCGGTCGTCGGCCGTGCGCTGGGCGTACATGTAGACGTGGGCGAAGTCGCCGAGCGTCTCGCGGCCGTCCCACCCGATCGACGCCCACGCCTCCGCGGGGAGGGGGTCGGTCACGATCATCGACGAGTTCATCGGCAGCCAGGTGCGATGCTCGCCCTTCAGGTCGGCCGTGAACCCCTCCGTCGCGCGCAGCACGTGCGCCGCGCGCACCGTTCCGCGCTCGGTCACGGCGCGTCCGGGCGCGATCTCGGTCACGCGCGTCTGCTCGTGGATCGTCACGCCGAGGCGTTCGACGGCGACCGCGAGCCCCGCGACGAGCTTCGCCGGATGCACGCGCGCGCAGTGCGGATGCCACACCCCGCCCAATACGCCGTCGACCGCGATCCGGGATGCCGCGGCCGCGGCATCCAGCTCCTCGACATCGGTGTGGGGCCACGAACGCTCGTCGGCCACCGCGGCGCGCAGCCGCGCGAGCTGCGACGGCGTGCGCGCGACGCCGAACTCGCCGCCCTTGACGATGTCGGCGTCGATGCCCTCGCGCGCGGCGACGGCGATGACCTCGTCGACCGTGTCGTTGAGGGCGCGCTGCTGCGCGACGGCGGGCTCACGACCGTGGGATGCCGCGTACCGCGCGCGGCCTCCGGTGATCGTGTTCGTCAGCCAGCCGCCGTTGCGACCCGACGCGCCGAAGCCGGCGAAGCGCTGCTCGAGGACGGCCACCCGCAGGTCGGGCTGCAGGGTCTTCAGGTAGTAGGCGGTCCACAGCCCGGTGTAGCCGCCGCCGACGATCGCCACGTCGACGTCGAGGTGGCCGTCGAGCCCAGGTCGCGGGGCCGGCGTGCCGCCGAGCTGCCGCCACCACCACGAGACGTCTCCGTTGGGCACGCGCGCGTCGCTCATGCGTCCATCCTGGCGCGGGGCGGCGCGCAGGCGGCCGGGCGATCTGTCCCGAACCGGCCGTCGCACCGGCAGGTCCGCCCGGACGGGCGTACAGGAAGACGGAGATGTGCACGATGACGGACGCGCCGGGCCGCCGGGTCAGGCCGGGTCGAGCGCGCGCAGCGCGGCCCACAGCTCCGCGCGCGTCGCGAACGACGACAGGTCGCGGCCGAGCACGCGCTCGACGAGCGCCAGGCGCGTGCGCACCGTGTGGCGGTGCACGCCGAGGGCGCGAGCGGATGCCTCGTGCGAGCAGTCCTGGTCGAGCCACGCCTGCAGCGTCTCGACGAGCCGCGTGCCCTCGTCGGCGTCGTGCGCCATGAGCGGCGCGAGCTCCGCGCGGGCGAGCGCGCGCGCCTCCTCGCCGAGCGCCGACAGCACGCCCGACCGCGCCACCTCGGCGAACGGCGTGACCGGGCCCGCGCCGCGGTCGCGCGCCACGGTCGCCTGGCCCACGGCGACCGCGAAGCCGTCGTAGCCGGTGGGCTCGGACACCCCGATGCGCAGGCCGAAGCGCTCGGCGACCTCGTCGAGCGCGGCGCGCTCGCCGGCGGGCACCACCACGACGAGACCGTCGTCCCCGCGACCGAAGAACAGCGAGCCGCGCCGCTCGTCGACGCGGAGCTCGAGCAGCTCGGCCACCGCGTCGGTGCGCGAGGCCGCGGCATCCGTCACCGCCACCTCGATCGGCGCCGCGGGCAGCGGACCCCACAGCTCCCGCGCGATGCGCCGCGCCAGGGCGGGGTCGTCGGAGAGCAGCGTCTGCACGAGCCCCGCGCGCAGCGCACCGCGCGCACGGCTGAGGCCCTGCTGCTGCTCGAGCGCGAGGCCGGCCATGGCGATGACGGCGGTCACCACGCCGCGCCCCTCCTGGTCGAGGTCGCCCGCCGCGATCGCGATCACTCCGCGAAGATGCCCGCCGCGTCCGAGCGTCTGCAGACTGAAGGGCGTGTCGCCGAGGCGCAGCGACGACCCGGCTCGCGCTCCGCGGTTGAGCACCCCGGTGACCTCGCGGCGCAGCGCCTCCGCCGTCTCCGCGTCGAGCCCGTCGAGCGGATGCTCGCGCGACAGCTCGCCGGCCGCGTCGAACATGCCCACCCACGTGTCGAGCTGGCGCGCGAGCTCCGCGACGGTCGCGCCCAGCCCGTCGGGGCGCAGCGCGGCGAGGGCGATGGCACGCTGCGCCGCCAGCGCCCAGCTTCGCCGCGCGTACGTCTGGGCGGCGATCGCCTCGGCGTTCGCACGGGCCACGGCGATGAACGGCGTCCGGTAGGGCACCTCGAACAGCGGCATCCGCTTTTCCCGGCATGCCGCGGCGAGCGCCGGCGGCAGCCCGGCGCGCACCACCTCGGTGCCGAAGCCCAGCCCCACGACGCCGCGTGCGGCGAGGCGGTGGACGTAGGCGCGGTACGCGGCGGCGTCGGGCTCGCCTTCGAACTGCGTGCCCGTCGTCAGCAGCACGAGACCCTCCGACAGGAACGGGGTGGGGTCGGCGAGGTCCGAGCTGTGCACCCACCGCACCGCGCGGTCGAGCGCCGCGGGGTCGAGACCCTCGTCGTCGGCGAGCGACAGGCGAAGGTCGCCGCGGGTCAGCAGGGCGCGCAGGGTCGGGGTGTCGACGGGAGCGTTCATGGTCCTCCGGGGTGTACCACCTGTACAGCGGCCTAGGGAGAATGTACAGCGAGGAGGGTGCGGGCGTTCTCCGAGACCGCTTACGCTCGCGTCCATGAGCGCTGTCGACACCGTTGCCACCACGCCCCTGGGCGGTCCGTCCCTGCCGCAGGAGCGGCGCCTGGTCACCAGCATCCCCGGTCCGCGCTCGAAGGAGCTGATCGACCGCAAGGCCTCCGCCGTCGCCGCAGGAGTGGGTCACACCGCCCCGGTGCACGCCGTCGCCGCGGGCGGCGGAGTCATCGTCGACGCCGACGGCAACTCGCTCATCGACCTCGGGTCCGGCATCGCCGTCACCACCATCGGCAACGCGCACCCGAAGGTCGTCACTGCCGTGCAGGAGCAGGTCGCGCAGTTCACCCACACCTGTTTCATGATCGCGCCGTACGAGTCGTACGTCGGCGTCGCCGAAGCCCTCAACCGCATCACGCCGGGCGACCACGACAAGAAGAGCGCACTGTTCAACTCCGGCGCCGAGGCCGTCGAGAACGCCGTGAAGATCGCCCGCAAGTTCACCGGCAAGCAGGCCGTCGTCGCCTTCGACCACGGCTACCACGGCCGCACCAACCTCACGATGGCGCTCACCGCCAAGTCGATGCCCTACAAGAGCGGCTTCGGCCCCTTCGCGTCGGAGGTCTACCGCGCGCCGCTGTCGTACCCGTTCCGCGACGGACTGACCGGAGCGGATGCCGCGAAGAAGGCGATCTCGATCATCGAGAAGCAGGTCGGCGCCGACAATCTCGCCGCGGTCATCATCGAGCCGATCCAGGGCGAGGGCGGGTTCATCGTCCCGGCCGACGGCTTCCTGCCCGCGATCGTCGACTGGTGTCGAGCGAACGGCGTGGTGTTCATCGCCGACGAGATCCAGACCGGGTTCGCCCGCACGGGGGAGATGTTCGCGAGCGACGTGTTCGGCATCGTGCCGGACCTCATCACGACCGCCAAGGGCATCGCGGGGGGCCTGCCCTTGGCGGCCGTGACGGGTCGCGCCGAGATCATGGACGCCTCGCACGCCGGCGGGCTCGGCGGCACCTATGGCGGCAACCCCATCGCCTGCGCCGCGGCTCTCGCGGCGATCGACGTCTTCGAGAACGACGGCATGATCGAGCGTGCGCGCGCGATCGAGGTCGTGCTCAAGGACCGGCTCAACGCGCTCCAGGCCGCCGACCCGCGGGTCGGCGACGTGCGGGGCCACGGCGCGATGATCGCGGCGGAGTTCGTCGACGCCGAGACCGGCGAGCCGGATGCCGCGCTCACGGCTGCCGTCGCGAAGGCCTGCATCGCCGAGGGCGTCATCGTGCTCACGTGCGGCACCTACGGGAACGTGATCCGCTTCCTTCCGCCGCTGTCCATCACTGACGACCTGCTCCACGAGGGCCTCGACGTCGTCGCCACCGCGCTCGCGGCCCACTGATCCCGCCAAGCCCCGAGGCCGCCCGGCTCGCCCCACCGTGTCCCGCTTTCCGCCCTTCATGTCCCGATTTCGGCGACCAGAAGGAGCGGGAACGACGGAAATCGGGACATGCAGGTGAAATGGCGCACCACGCCGCGCCGGCGAGAGGCGCAGCCCCAGACGACGCTGCACCAGAAGACGCAGCACATGACGAAGGAGTCCCCATGCAACAGCTGACCCGCGACGTGGTCATCGTCGGCGCCGGCGCCGCAGGCCTCACCGCCGCCAACGAGCTGAAGAAGGCCGGCCTGTCGGTGGTGGTGCTCGAGGCGCGCGACCGCGTCGGCGGGCGGCTGTGGACAGACGTCATCGACGGCGCGATGCTCGAGATCGGCGGCCAGTGGGTGTCGCCCGATCAGGAGGCACTGAAGGAGACGATCGCCGAGCTCGGCCTCGAGACCTACAGCCGCTACCGCGAGGGCGACTCCGTCTACGTCAACGAGGCGGGCGAGCTCACGCGGTTCACCGGCGAGATCTTCCCCGTGCCGCCGGCGACCGAGAAGGCGATGGTCGGGCTGATCGAGAAGCTCGACGCGATGGTGGCCGAGGTCGACCCCGACAAGCCGTGGGAGCACCCCGACGCCGAGGCGCTCGACCGCATCTCGTTCGAGGCGTGGCTGGAGGAGCAGACCGACGACCAGGAGGCGCGCGACAACATCGCGCTCTTCATCGCCGGCGCGATGCTCACTAAGCCCGCCTACGCCTTCTCCGCACTGCAGGCCCTCCTCATGGCCGCGAGCGCCGGCAGCTTCTCGAATCTCGTCGACGCCGACTACATCCTCGACGAGCGCGTCGTGGGTGGCCTGCAGCAGGTTCCCCTGCTCCTCGCGGAGCGGCTCGGCGACGACGTCCTGCTCGGACAGCCTGTGATCGAGGTCAAGACCGACGACGACGGCGTGACGGTCGTCACCGACGGCGACGTCACCGTGCGGGCGCGCTTCGTGATCCTCGCCCACGCCCCGATCCTGTACCCGTGGATCGACTTCGACCCGCCCCTCCCGCGGCTCAAGCAGCAGATGCACCAGCACATCTCGATGGGCTTCGTCATCAAGGTGCACGCCGTCTACGACCGCCCGTTCTGGCGCGAGCAGGGCCTGTCGGGCACCGCCTTCAGTCCCTACGAGATCTCGCACGAGGCGTACGACAACACCAACCACGGTGACGAGCGCGGCACTCTCGTGGGCTTCGTCTCCGACCGCAACGCCGACGACCTGTTCCGCGTCTCGGCCGAAGAGCGCAAGGCGCGCATCCTCGAGTCGCTGTCGCACTACTACGGCGAAGAGGCCAAGAACCCGATCGTCTACTTCGAGAGCGACTGGGGCGCCGAGGAGTGGACCCGCGGCGCCTACGCCGCGAGCTTCGACCTGGGCGGCCTCGCCCGCTACGGCGCCGATCTGCGCACGCCGGTCGGCCCCATCCACTTCGCGTGCAGCGACATGGCCGGCGCCGGCTACCAGCACGTCGACGGCGCGATCCGCATGGGCCGCCTCGTCGCGGCGAACATCGTGGAAGAGACCCGCGCATGAGCCGCCGCATCGTCGTCGGGTACACGGCGACCGACGCGGGGCGCGACGCGGTCGCGCTCGGCGCCCGCTTGGCACAGGCATCCGATTCCTCGCTCCATCTCGTCGTGGTGCTCCCCGGCGAGGAGCGCAGCGTCATCACGCCGCCCGACGCCGGCTACGACCGCTACCTGCGCGAGCAGGCCGAGCGATGGCTGACGGATGCCGGGGCCGCACTGCCCGCCGCGATCAGGGTCCGCACGCACGTGCGCTTCGCGGAGTCGTTCGCCGAGGGGCTGCTCGACTCCGCTCACGACCTGAGCGCCTCGCACATCGTCGTCGGCGCCGCCAACGGCGGCCTCCGCGGACGCCACCGCCTCGGCACCGTCGCGAGCGAGCTCCTGCACTCCGCCGACGTCCCCGTCGTGCTCGCCCCCGAGGGCGCGCGCCGGATCGACCCCTCCAGCGGCATCACGCGCATCACCGCGGCGATCGGCCTCCGCCCGGGCGCCGACGTGCTGCTCCAGGAGAGCATCGCGCTGGCGGAGTCCACCGGCGCCGAGCTGCGCCTCGTGTCGCTCGTCGCGATCGACCTGCCCGCCGGGATCACGTCCAACGAGTCGGCCGCCATGCACGCCGACGAGGTGTTCGTCCACGCGCGCAGCGCGCTCCCGAAGGGCGTGCAGGCCGAGGCGGTCGTCGGGCTCGGCGACAGCATCGAGGACGCCGTCTCGCACCTGAGCTGGGAGCCGGGCGAGATCGCCGTCGTCGGCTCGAGCCGTCTCGCGCGGCCCCGCCGCCTGTTCCTGGGATCCACGGCGGCGAAGATGCTGCACGAGCTTCCCGTGCCCATGATCGTCGTGCCCCGCACGCGCAAGAAGAAGGGGGCGAGCTCGTGAGCGATCAGCGCAGCACCGAGACGTTCACCGGCGAGCCCGTCACCGGGACGCTGTCCAAGAAGGGGCTCAGTGCCGGCACCGTCGGCATGATCGGCGCCGTCGTCATCGGCATCTCGACGATCGCCCCGGCCTACACGCTCACGGCGTCGCTGGGGCCGACGGTCTCCGAGGTCGGGTTCCAGGTGCCGGCCATCATCATCCTCGGCTTCATCCCGATGCTGCTGGTCGCCCTCGGCTATCGCGAGCTCAATCGCGTCATGCCGGACTCCGGAACGTCGTTCACGTGGGGCGTGCGCGCCTTCGGGCCCTGGATCGGCTGGATGACGGGCTGGGGCCTCGTGGCGGCGACCGTGCTCGTGCTGTCGAACCTCGCGGGCATTGCGGTCGAGTTCCTCTTCCTCCTGATCGACCAGCTCGCGGGAAGTCCCGGGTGGATCGCCGAGCTCGCCTTCGACCCCTTCATCAACGTCGCGGTGTGCCTGCTGTTCATGGCGGGCGCGACCGTGGTCTCGTATCGCGACCTGCAGACGACGCAGAAGCTGCAGTACGTGCTGGTCGGCTTCCAGGTGCTCGTGCTCGTCGTCTTCTCGATCGCGGCGCTCGTGCACGTCGCCAACGGCACGGCGTTCGACGCCAGCCCCGTCGAGCTGTCGTGGTTCAACCCGTTCGCCATCCAGCCGACCGAGACGCTGGACGCCTTCGGCGCCGCCGTCGCGGGCCTGTCGCTGTCGATCTTCATCTTCTGGGGCTGGGACGTCGTGCTCACGATGAACGAGGAGACGAAGAATCCCGAGAAGACGCCCGGCCGTGCCGCCACCGTCACGGTGCTGATCGTCGCCGGCCTGTACCTGCTGATCTCGATCTCGCTGCTCGCCTTCGCGGGCGTGGGCGGAGGCGAGCTCGGCCTCGGCAACGAGGACATCCAGGGCAACGTGTTCTTCTATCTCTCCGGCCCGGTGCTCGGGCCGCTGGCCTTCCTCGTGTCGCTGGCCGTGCTCACCAGCTCCGCCGCGTCGCTGCAGTCGACGGCCGTCGGGCCTGCCCGCACGCTCCTGGCGATGGGCCACTACAAGGCGCTTCCGGACCGCTTCGCCCGGGTGAGCCCGCGGTTCTTCACCCCGGGGTTCGCGACCATCGTGTCGGCGGTCGTCGCGTCGGTGTTCTACGCCGTGATGCGCTTCGTGAGCGAGAACGTGCTGTGGGACACGATCACCGCGCTCGGCATGATGATCTGCTTCTACTACGGCCTCACCGCCTTCGCGTGCGTCTGGTACTTCCGCAGGCAGTGGTTCGACTCCGCGCGGATGTTCTTCTTCGCCTTCCTGTTCCCGCTCGTCGGCGGACTGATCCTGGCGGCGCTGTTCTTCATGACCCTGCGCGACAGCATGGACCCGGACTACGGCAGCGGATCCAACGTCGGCGGCGTCGGCCTCGTCTTCATCCTCGGAGTCACCGTCATCCTGGCGGGCATCGTGATCATGATCTGGCAGGCGATCAAGCGTCCTGCTTTCTTCCGCGGCGAGACACTGAGTGTGGAAGCACCGGAAAGCCTTCGACGTACACGCCGCTGAGCGGCAGACTGTCACCACCCACCCGATCGGAGAGAGAACACCATGAGTGAGTACGCCGTCGTCAACCCCGCCACGGGCGAGACCCTGGCCACGTACCCGACGATCACCGACGACGCCCTCGAGGCGGTCATCGCCGGAGCGGATGCCGCGTACCGCACGTGGCGGCACGCGCCGGTGTCCGACCGCGCGGCGCGCATCCGCAAGGTCGCGGAACTGCACCGCGAGCGCCGTGACGAGCTCGCCGCGATCATCGTGCGCGAGATGGGCAAGCCCCTCGAGGCGGCCCTCGGCGAGGTCGACTTCGCAGCCGACATCACCGAGTACTACGCCGACCACGCCGACAAGATCACCGGCGACCAGCCGATCGACATCGACGGCGAGGGCACGGCGGTGATCCGCCGCTCGGCGCTGGGCCCGCTCCTGGGCATCATGCCGTGGAACTTCCCCTACTATCAGGTCGCCCGCTTCGCGGCGCCGAACATCGTGATCGGCAACACGATCATCCTCAAGCACGCCGGTCAGTGCCCCGAGTCGGCCGCGGCCATCGAGAAGATCTATGCGGATGCCGGTCTCGGCGACGGCGTGTACACCAACGTGTACGCGTCCAACGAGCAGGCCGCGGCGATCATCGCCGACCGTCGTGTGCAGGGCGTCTCGGTGACCGGCTCCGAGCGCGCCGGCGCCGCGGTCGCCGAGGTCGCCGGACGCAACCTCAAGAAGGTCGCGCTCGAGCTCGGCGGATCCGACCCGTTCATCCTGCTGTCGACCGACGACCTCGACGGTGCGGTGCAGGCCGCGGTCGACGCGCGCCTCGACAACACGGGCCAGTCCTGCAACGCCGCGAAGCGCTTCATCGTGGTCGACGGCCTGTACGACGAGTTCCTCGAGAAGTTCACCGCCAAGATGAGCGAGGCCAAGGTCGGCGACCCGTTCGCCGAAGACACCGTCCTCGGTCCGCTGTCGTCGCTCACGGCGGCCGAGCGCCTGGCAGAGCAGGTCGACAAGGCCGTCGAGCAGGGTGCGACGCTCGTGGCCGGCGGAACGCGCGACGGCGCCTACTACCCGGGCACCGTGCTCACGGGGGTCACGAGCGACATGGACGCATACCGCGAGGAGTTCTTCGGACCCGTCGGCGTCGTCTACAAGGTGGCCGACGAGGACGAGGCCGTGCAGATCGCCAACGACACCAGCTTCGGCCTCGGGTCGTACGTCTTCACGACCGACGAGGACCAGGCCGCGCGTATCGCCGACAAGATCGACGCCGGCATGGTCTACGTCAACGTCGTGCTCGCCGACGAGCCCGGCCTGCCGTTCGGCGGAGTGAAGCGCTCCGGCACCTCGCGCGAGATGGGTCTCCTGGCCGCCGACGAGTTCGTCAACAAGAAGCTCATCCGCGTCGGCGCCTGACGCCGAGCGCCCCGAGCGCCCGGCGCTGGGCGCCCGAGACAGGGGATCGCGCTCGAGACGGGGACCTCGTCCCTCGTCTCGGCGAGGTCCCCTGTCCCGCGTCCGGTCAGCCCGTGCCGCGGACCTCGGCCAGCGCGTCGTCGGCCCACTGCACCTGCTGCGGCGTGCCCCAGCGGGACGCGGCATCCCTCGCCTTCTCGAACTCGGCGACGGCGTCGTCGACCCTCCCGGCGTCGTGGTGCGCCCAGCCGGCGTTGTTGTGCAGTGAGACCAGCCAGCGGAGCGTCCGGGGATCGGTCGTCGGGTCGAGCACCTCGATCGCGCGGTCGGTCCACTCGGCGGCGTGAGCCGGGTCGGCGATCGCGAGCATGTGCAGCGCGTCGACCCGCAGGAAGGTGAGATCAGCGGATGCCGCGGCCTCGGCCGCCTGTGCGAACAGCGCGGCCGCGGCTGCCGGATCCCCCTCGGAGTTGCGCAGGCGACCGCGCTCCAGCGCGACGCGCACGGCGACCTCGGGGGCGACGATCGGCGTGGTGCTCAGCAGCATCTCGGCGTCGTCGAAGCGCTCCTGCAGCCCCAGGGCGCGTGCGACCTGCGTGGCGAGCTCGGCGCGGGACGCGGCATCCGTCTCCGCCTCGGCGGCAGCCCGCAGGCGCGCCTCGGATCCGGCCGCATCGCCGAAGTCCCACAGCTCGTCCAGCAGCGCCTGCGAGAGGGTCATGGCGGCATCGTAACCCGCACGGCGGGCTACCGCGCAGAGGGCCGCGGAGAGAGGATGGAGGCATGGCAGACACATCGGACCCCGTCGTCGCGCTGACCGAGGATCAGTGCTGGGAGCGACTGCGCACGCAGGAGCTCGGGAGGCTCGTGACCCACGTCGCCGACGTGCTGGACATCTTCCCCGTGAACTACGTGGTCGACGGTGAGACGCTGCTCTTCCGCACCGCGCAGGGCAGCAAGCTGTTCGAGCTCACCGTCAACGACGAGGTGCTCTTCGAGGTGGACGATCACACGGATGCCGACGCGTGGAGCGTCATCGTCCGCGGGCGTGCGCATCCTCTCGACACCTCCGACGAGGTCCAGCGCGCCGACGGACTGGGGCTCAAGCCGTGGATCCCCACGCTCAAGTACACGTACGTCCGCGTCGAGGCGACCTCGCTATCCGGCCGGGCCTTCGAGCGCTCGCCCGAACCGGACCGCTACGGGGTCCAGCAGTACTGAGCGGATTCGCGGGGCCTCCGACCATGCCGTACACTGGAGCGTGCAGTTGAAGTCTGCATTCTTTCGCCGTGCCCGTCATCCGGGCAGGCTCTCCATCGCTCAGGTGACGGGGGAGAACGCGGGCTTCAGAGGCCTCCGGGCCTCTAGGGCGGTAGCTCAATTGGCAGAGCAGCGGTCTCCAAAACCGCAGGTTGCAGGTTCGATTCCTGTCCGCCCTGCGCGTCAGCGCAACGCCGGCAAGACAACGTCGGCGGTTGACAACACAGTGAGTCGGCCCACGCCGACGCACGGAAGGTAATCAGGTGGCATCGATGGTTCAGGACGAGCCGACGGGCGAGGTCGTCCCCGCGGGCGGCGCACCGCGCGAGAAGAAGCCGAACGTCTTCGCGCGGATCGCTTTGTTCATCCGTCAGGTCTTCGCCGAGCTCCGCAAGGTCGTCACGCCGACGCGCCAGGAGCTGCTGAAGTACACGGCGGTCGTGCTGGGCTTCGTCGTCATCATGATGGCGATCGTCTACGGCCTCGACGTGCTGTTCGTGTGGATCGCGGCGTACGTGTTCGGAGTTCCGGGCGCCGCCTGAGCCGCCTAAAGGTCCCGAGCCACACAACGGGCCACGCGGATGGGGTCGAGTCCCACCGCGGACGAAACGGAAGAGAACGCAGTGTCTGAAAGATTCTTCGACGACGCCGACTGGGCGACGGCGGCCGAGCAGTCCTCCGAGGACGACGAAGCCCAGGAGGGCAACGTCCTCGCCGAAGAGGACGCCGCGAACACCGCGGCCGAGCACGTCGCCATCCACATCGTCGACGACGCTGCGGCAGAAGACGACGCCGACCTGGACGACATCGACATCGACGACCCGGAGGCAGACGCCATCGTGAACGACGCCCTGAACCTCGACCAGGCCTCTGAGACCGAGGCTGCGGCCGAGGTGCTCAACGACTCCATCGCCGAGGAGGTCGCCGAACTCGAGGCCGAGGCCGCCGAGGAGGTCACCCCCTACGACGGTCCCGACGTGAACGGCGACGAGGACGAGTCCGACGACGGCTCCGACGACGAAGACGACGACGAGGACCCCTACGAGGCGTTCCGCGCCGAGCTGCGCACCCTGCCGGGCAAGTGGTACGTCATCCACTCCTACGCCGGCTTCGAGCGCAAGGTGAAGGCCAACATCGAGCAGCGCAAGTCGACGCTCGAGGTCGAGGACGACATCTTCCAGGTCGAGGTCCCGATGGAGGACGTCGTCGAGATCAAGAACGGCCAGCGCAAGATGGTCACGCGCGTGCGCATCCCGGGCTACGTGCTCGTGCGCATGGACCTCAACGAGGACACGTGGTCGGTCGTGCGTCACACGCCCGGCGTCACCGGCTTCGTCGGCAACGCCCACAACCCCACGCCGCTCCGCTTCGAAGAGGCCTTCAACATGCTGAAGAGCCTCGTCGAGGTCAAGGAGACCGCGCCCGCCAAGGCCGGCGCCGCCAAGAAGGGCGCCGCGGCTGCCACGCGCGTCATCCCGGCCGAGGTCGACTTCGAGGTCGGCGAGACCATCACGATCAAGGAGGGCTCGTTCGCGGGTCTTCCCGGCACGATCAGCGAGATCAAGCCCGAGAGCGGCAAGCTCACGGTCCTCGTCTCGCTGTTCGAGCGCGAGACCCCGGTCGAGCTGTCGTTCGACCAGGTCACCAAGCTCTAGCATTCTCCGCGAAGCGCCCCGCCCTCGGCGGGGCGCTTCGTCGTTCCCGGGCGTGGGTGCGGGCCAGGGGCGCGCGCGGTACGCGTCCTCCCTGCGGATCCCGCACGCGTGCGGAGCCGACGAGCGCATCGGGTAGACTTGGACGGTTGCGAGCATGTCTCGCGACGATCCACCACCACCTCCGGGGTCAGCCCGGCTGTGGAAGCGCGCCCGTCCGGGCGCACGACAAGGAGAGAAAGAATGGCACCGAAGAAGAAGGTGACCGGCCTGATCAAGCTTCAGATCAACGCCGGTGCAGCCAACCCGGCGCCGCCGATCGGCCCCGCGCTCGGTCAGCATGGCGTCAACATCATGGAGTTCTGCAAGGCGTACAACGCCGCGACCGAGTCGCAGCGCGGCAACGTCATCCCCGTCGAGATCACCGTCTACGAGGACCGCAGCTTCACGTTCGTTCTGAAGACCCCGCCGGCCGCGGAGCTCATCAAGAAGGCCGCCGGCCTGCAGAAGGGCTCGCCGACGCCGCACACGACCAAGGTGGGCAAGCTCACCAAGGAGCAGGTGCGCCAGATCGCAGAGACGAAGCAGCCCGACCTGAACGCGAACGACATCGAGGCCGCCTCGAAGATCATCGCCGGCACCGCCCGTTCCATGGGCATCACGGTCGAGGACTGAGGGGGATAGGAAACATGGCTACCAAGTCCAAGGCCTTCCAGGCCGCTGCCGCCAAGATCGAGGCGGACAAGTTCTACACGCCCACCGAGGCCGTCGCCCTCGCGAAGCAGACCGGTTCGGCGAAGTTCGACTCGACCGTCGAGGTCGCGCTCAAGCTCGCCGTCGACCCGCGCAAGGCGGACCAGATGGTGCGCGGCACCGTCATCCTCCCGCACGGCACCGGCAAGACCGCCCGCGTCATCGTGTTCGCGACGGGTCCGGCCGCTGAGGCCGCGATCGCCGCGGGTGCCGACGAGGTCGGTGGCGCCGAGCTCATCGAGAAGGTCGCCGGCGGCTGGACCGCGTTCGACGCGGCCGTCTCGACGCCCGAGCTCATGGGCCAGGTCGGTCGTCTGGGTAAGGTGCTCGGCCCCCGCGGCCTCATGCCCAACCCCAAGACCGGCACCGTGACCCCCAACCCGGCCAAGGCCGTCGAGGAGATCAAGGGCGGCAAGATCGAGTTCCGCGTCGACAAGCACGCCAACGTGCACTTCGTCGTCGGCAAGGCCTCGTTCTCGGCCGAGCAGCTCGACGAGAACCTCGCCGCTGCGCTCGAGGAGATCATCCGCCTCAAGCCGTCGAGCTCGAAGGGCCGCTACATCCAGAAGGGCGCCGTGTCGACCACGTTCGGCCCCGGCATCCCGCTGGACGTCAACTCCCTCTGAACGACGTGATCGCCTCGGGGCGTCAGCCGCGAGACTGATTCGCACGAAGGGCCCCACCTCCGGGTGGGGCCCTTCGTCGTTCGTCGAGGACCTCGCGTCTTGCGGCCGGTGCGCGCGCGGCGCTACGGTTCCCCCGATGCGGGCGCACCCCGTCTGGCCCTCGGCCTCGGCGCCCGCGGGGGAGCGCGATGGACGCGACGGCACTCGAGGCCGGACGCGCCGCCGCCGCGCAGCGGCGGTGGCGCGAGGCGCGCGACCGCCTGGAGGAGGCGCGGGCGACAAGCCCCGGCGGCCTCGAACCGCACGATCTCGAACTGCTCGCCACCGCCGCGCTCCTGCGCGGGCGCACGGCGGAGGCCGTGGACGTGATGACCTCGGCGTACGACCTCCACCTGCGGGGCGCGGACACCGTCGGCGCTGCGCGCACCGCGGGATGGCTCGCGCTGGAGCTGCTCGAGATCGGCGACCTGCCGCTGAGCGGGAACTGGATGGCGCGCGGACTCCGTCTTGTGGCGCGGCTGGAAGGCGAGGATGCCGTCGGCGGGAGGGTCGCGCTGGTCCCGGCCGCCCTCACCGGGCTCTTCGTCGGCGACTTCGACGAGGCGATGCGCAAGTTCGACGAGATCTCGGCCATCGCCGCGAGGACGGGTGACCGTGAACTCGCCGCGCACGCCGCGTTCGGAAGGGGCAAGTGCCTCACCACCATCGGTCGCACGGCAGAGGGACTCGCGAGCCTCGACCGCGCGCTCGCGGCGGTGCAGGACGGCGACGTGTCGGCGCTGTGGACGTGCGTCTTCTTCCGCGTCATGCTCGACGTCGCACACGAGTCGTTCGACCTGCGGCGCGCTGAGCGGTGGACGGAGGTGTTCGAGCAGTGGTGCGCCGGCCAGCCGGAGCTCGTCGCCTATGCCGGGCAGAGTGCGGCGTATCGCGCGCAGATGCTCCTGGTGCGCGGGAAGTGGGAAGCCGCGGCGGTTGCCGCCGGCGTGGCAGAGGAGCGAC
This sequence comes from Microbacterium sp. HJ5, assembly GCF_054824025.1. Classification (NCBI taxonomy): domain Bacteria; kingdom Bacillati; phylum Actinomycetota; class Actinomycetes; order Micrococcales; family Microbacteriaceae; genus Microbacterium; species Microbacterium sp. HJ5. Next base: position 4,636 of record NZ_JSYE01000007.1, on the reverse strand, counting down.
TGCGCGCCGGCGACTTCACCGCCGGCTATGTCGCGAACTACCAGCTCGCCGAGCAGCGACGACTGCGCGGGGAGTACCGTGCCGCCGGCGAGCACTACCGACGTGCGGCGGCGACGGGCTGGGACCCGCAGCCGGGGTGGGCGCTGCTGCGCGCGGCCCAGGAAGACGCCGCGGGCGGGCAGACGATGCTGCGACACGCACTCGCGGGAGCCGACGAGGGCACGCGCCGGCGGCTCCTTCCCGCGCTCGTCGACGTGGAGCTGGCCGCGGGCGATGTGGACGCGGCGCGGCGTGCGTCGCACGACCTCCAGACGCTTCGAGGCGACTTCCCGACGCCGCTCCTCACCGCGGTCGCCGCGACAGCCGCTGCGCGCATCCGCCTCGCTGACGCCGACGCGACAGGTGCGCTCGAGGTGGCGTCGACGGCGCTCTCGACATGGTCGTCGCTCGATGCGCCGTACGAGGCGGCCCGATGCCGGACGTTGCGCGGACTGACGCTGCGTGCGACCGGCGACGAGAGCGGGGCGATCGCCGAGTTCGAGGCTGCCGGCCGGGTGTTCGCCGACCTCGGCGCGCGGCCGGCGCTCGCCGAGGTCGACCGGCTCATGGGCCGACGCACCGCCGGCGAGCTCACCCCGCGGGAGATCGAGGTCCTCCGGCTGGTCTCGACCGGGCTCACCAACCGCGGCATCGCCGGTCGCCTCACCCTGAGCGAGAAGACGGTGGCACGCCACCTGAGCAACATCTTCGCCAAGCTCGGGCTCTCGTCGCGGTCGGCGGCGACCGCGTACGCCTACGAGCACGGGCTCATCTGAGGGGTGGCGCCCGCGCGTGCATACCCCCTACGACCGGACGTCTGCATAATCCTGCCCACGCGTCCGTGATCGGGAGATGGGCGATAGTCCCGAAGCGGTCGCGGCGCGCCCGCCCGTACGTTCGGAGACGTGGACATCCCTCTCATCGCCGGCACGATTGCGACCGTGGTCTTCGCGGTCAGCAACCTGCCGATGCTGCGCAAGGCGCTGCGCACGCGAGACGTGTCCTCCTACAGCCTCCCGAGCATGATCATGATCAACGCCGCCAACGCCGTCTACTCGCTCTACGTCTTCACCCTGCCGTTCGGCCCCATCTGGGGCCTTCACACGTTCTACGTGGTCTCCTGCGCGATCATGCTCGCCCTGTGCCTGAGGCAGCGGGGCGCCACGGTCGCCGTGGTGCCGGACCGCAGGCGTGCCCGCCGGCTCGTCCGTGCGGGCCGGGCGTCCGACGCGTAGCGTCGACCGTATGGCCCCGACACTGCCGCAGCTTCTCGGAATCGACACCCCGATCGTCCTCGGGCCGTTCGGGGGTCTGTCGTCGATCGAGCTCACCGCCGCCGTCAGCGCGATGGGCGGGCTGGGGTCGTACGGCCTCTACGGTTACAGCGCCGAGCGCATCCGCGACACCGCAGCGCAGCTGCGGGCGGCGACGGATCGCCCCTTCGCGCTGAACCTGTGGCTCCCCGCCGGCGACGAGGTGACGCCCGCCGACGTCGACCTGGGCCCGGCGATCGCGGCGATGGCGCCGCTCTACGAAGCAGCGGGGGCACGTCTGCCGGACGCGCCCGAACGGTTCCTCCCCGACGTCGACGCGCAGCTCGAGGCCGTGCTCGATGCCCGCCCCGCGGCCCTCAGCGTGGTGTTCGGCGTGCCGGGCCCGGATCTCGTGGCGGCGGCGCGGGGGCGAGGCATCCGGATCATCGGCACGGCCACCAGCGTCGCCGAGGCGGTCGCGCTCGCGGACGCGGGTGTCGATGCCGTCGTCGCGACGGGAGCGGAGGCGGGCGGGCACCGCGTCTCGTTCCTCCGGCGCCCGGAGGACTCGCTCGTCGGCACCTTCGCCCTCGTGCCGCAGGTCGCCGACGCCGTGGACGTGCCGGTGATCGCCGCGGGAGGCATCGCCGATCGGCGCGGAGTCGCCGCGGCACTCGCGCTCGGTGCCGCCGGCGTCCAGGTGGGCACCGCGTTCCTCCGGACGCGCGAGTCGGCGGCGACCGACGCGCACCGCGCGGCGATCGCGTCTGCGGCCGACAACGACACCGTGCTCACGCGTGCCCTGAGCGGCCGGCTGGCACGTGGCATCCCGAACCGTGCGATGCGCGATCTCGAGACGAGCGGGATCGTGCTGCCGTTCCCCGCGCAGAACTGGCTGACCGGCATCTTCCGGGCGGAGGCGGCGAAGCGGGGCGACGGTGAGCTCGCCTCGCTGTGGGCGGGTCAAGCCGCAGGGCTTGCCCGAGCGGATGCCGCGGCTGAGGTCTTCGCCGAGCTCGCGGCCGGCTTGCCGACGTCGACGTGGACCGGCAACGAAGCGTAACGCTGTGGAATGGTTCTCATAACGGTGTGTTCTACTTGAAGAGCCCCGGGACGCACGACGACCTGCTGGGCTCTCCTATTCATCCACACCAGGAAATCCGCCATGCCACGCCGCAGTCTCACCGCCATCGTCCTCGCCGCCACCGCAGCACTCGCCCTCTCGGCGTGCAGCTCCGCCGGCACGCCCGCACCCTCCGGCTCCGCCGAGGGTGACGACTTCGGGCTCGTCACCGAGGGCACGCTGACCGTCGCCACCGAGGGCACGTACCGGCCGTTCACTTTCCACGACGAGACGGGCGAGCTCGTCGGCTTCGACGTCGAGATCGCCGAGGCCGTCGCCGACAAGCTCGGCCTCGAGGTCGTCTTCCAGGAGACGCAGTGGGACGCGATCTTCGCCGGCCTCGACGCGGGCCGCTTCGACGTCATCGCCAACCAGGTGTCGATCAACCCCGAGCGCGAGGAGCAGTACCTCTTCAGCGAGCCGTACACGGTCTCGTCCGGCGTCATCGTCGTCCCCGAGGACGACGACGCGATCGCGAGCTTCGAGGATCTCGACGGCAAGACGACCGCGCAGTCGCTCACGAGCAACTGGTACGAGCTCGCCGAGGCGAGCGGTGCGACTGTCGAGGCCGTGGAGGGCTGGGCGCAGGCCGTCGCCCTCCTTCAGCAGGGTCGCGTCGACGCCACCGTCAACGACAACCTCACCTTCCTCGACTACGAGAAGACCGACGGCCCGACCGGCCTGAAGATCGCCGCCGAGACCGACGAGCCGAGCCTCAGCGCCTTCGCGCTGACGCAGGACAAGGAGGCCCTCGTCGCCGCGATCGACGAGGCGCTCGCCGAGCTCCGCGAAGAGGGAGTGCTCGCCGAGATCAGTGAGAAGTACTTCGGGGCGGACGTCACGGAGTAGAACTTCCGACGTGCCCGCCATAGCGTGGGCGGGCGGCGGCTCAGGCCGCCGCCCTGTCGGAAGGATCATCGATGCATGACACCTGGTCGCTGATCGGTGCCCTGCCGTCCTCGATCGGGACGGGGGTCGCCGACTCGGGCGACGACGTCTGGACGCTCGTCGCCGACTCGTTCTGGCCCCTGCTGTGGGCGGGACTCACGGCGACGATCCCGCTCGCGCTGGCGTCGTTCGCGCTCGGTCTCGTGATCGCGCTCGGCATCGCGCTGCTGCGCCTGTCGTCGAATCCGGTGCTCTCCGGGATCGCCCGGTTCTACATCTCCGTCATCCGGGGCACGCCACTGCTGGTGCAGCTGTACGTGATCTTCTACGGCCTCCCGTCGATCGGGCTCGTCATCGATCCGTGGCCGGCGGCCATCATCGCCTTCTCGCTCAACGTCGGAGGCTACGCGGCCGAGATCATCCGCGCGGCCATCCTGTCGGTGCCGAAGGGGCAGTGGGAGGCCGGGCACACCGTCGGCTTCTCGCAAGGTCAGACGCTCACTCGGATCGTGCTGCCCCAGGCGGCGCGCGTGTCGGTGCCGCCCCTGTCGAACACCTTCATCTCGCTCGTCAAGGACACGTCTCTCGCGTCGCTGATCCTCGTCACCGAGCTCTTCCGCCGCGCTCAGCAGATCGCCGCGTTCACGTACGAGTTCATGGTCATCTATCTCGAGGCCGCTCTGATCTACTGGATGTTGTGTCTCGTGCTGTCGGCCGGGCAGAACGCCCTCGAGAGGAGGCTGGACCGCTATGTCGCCAAATGAGGTCTCCGGCGCCGACGCGCTGGCGCCGCCGTCCCCTGCCGACGATCGCCCACTGCTGACGGTGTCGGGCCTGACCAAGAGCTTCGGATCGAACCGCGTGCTGGACGGCGTCGACTTCGAGGTGCGACGGGGCGAGGTCGTCGCCCTCATCGGGCCGAGCGGTTCCGGGAAGACCACGGTGCTGCGATCGCTCAACGGGCTGGAGACCCCCGAAGCCGGCACGGTGGCGTTCGAGGGCGGTCCGTCGATCGACTTCGCCCGCCCCGTATCGAAGGCGGACCGCATCGCCCTTCGCGATCGCTCGGCGATGGTCTTCCAGCACCACAATCTCTTCCCGCACCGCACCGTCCTGCAGAACGTCATCGAGGGTCCGGTCCACGCGCACAAGGTCGCCAAGGCCGAGGCGACCGCTCGCGCGGAGGCGCTTCTCGAGCGCGTCGGCCTCGCCGACAAGCGGGACGCCTACCCCTTCGAGCTGTCCGGGGGTCAGCAGCAGCGCGTGGGCATCGTGCGTGCGCTGGCGCTCCAGCCCGCGCTGCTGCTCTTCGACGAGCCGACGAGCGCGCTCG